>NZ_CP056199.1:1833268-2138813 GCF_013782625.1 Enterobacter sp. RHBSTW-00994
TCCATTGACAGGGTAAAGCTCAGCAGCCACCCAGCGGCGACGGCAGGCATCGCCAGCGGCAGAATGATTTTTCGCAGGATCGTCATCTCGCTAGCACCGAGATCTTTTGCCGCTTCCAGCATGCGTACATCAAAACCTTTCAGACGTGAAAAGACGGTGACGACCACAAAAGGCAGGCAGAACGTGATATGGGAAAACAGCAGCGACCAGAACCCCAGTTGTACGCCCAGCAGCATAAACAGCACCAGAAGCGAAATCGCCATCACGATATCGGGCGACATCATCACCACAAATAACATCCCACTGACGAACGGTTTACCACGAAAACGGTAGCGATAGAGCGCCACAGCGGTTAACGAACCAATCAGAGTAGCAAAGGTTGCCGAGAAGATCGCCATCGTCAGCGAGTGTTGGGCTGCCTGTAACAGACTGTCATTGTTCATCAGCAGGCTGTACCAGCTCGTGGTAAAGCCTTGCCAGTTGATTCCGAACCGCGAGCTGTTGAACGAGTTCACAATCAGAATGATGATTGGAATATACAGGTAGGCGTAAATGGCGGTCATAAAACCGCCGCGAAGCAGTCGACCAATCATTCGAGTTCCACCTTCTTATTAAGCAGTCGCGAGGCGCGCCAGTACACCAGCAGCATCAGACCCATCACCAGGGTCAGCGTAATGCTGGTGGCGGAGCCGAATGGCCAGTCGCGAATATTCAGGAACTGACTCTTAATGACGTTGCCGATGAGCAAGTTTTTCGCCCCTCCCATCAGATCCGAGACGTAAAACAGCCCCATAGCGGGCAACATCACCAACAAGCAGCCTGCAATAATGCCTGGCATTGTCAGTGGAACGATGATGCGGATAAAGGTCTGTAGCTTGTTCGCGCCCAAATCTTTTGCGGCTTCCAGCAAGGGTTTATCGAGTTTTTCAATGCTGGAGTAGAGTGGCATCACCATAAACGGTAGCAGGATATAGACCAGACCAATAATCACTGCTCCCGGTGTGAACATGATGCGGATCGGCGTATCAATCACACCCAGCCACAGCAGAAACGCGTTCAGATAGCCTTTGGTGCTGAGGAATATTTTCAGACCATAAATGCGAATTAATGAGTTGGTCCAGAAGGGAACAATCAGTAAAAACAGCAACAGTGGGCGCACCTTTTGCGGCAGGCGCGCCAGGAACCACGCGAAAGGATAGCCCAGCACCAGACAGGCGACGGTCGCTATCAGCGCCATATTGAGTGAATGCAACAACACGTCAAAATAGAGCGGATCGAGCAGGCGTGAGTAGTTATCCAGCGTAAAGACCAGCTTAACGAAGTTCGTATCATCGCGGGTCAGGAAGCTGGTGGCGATGATCATCAGGTTGGGGAGAAAAACAAACAACACAAGCCAACCGACGATCGTGGCAATCACCACATTCTGGAATTTACTTGTGTTCTTCATCAGCCAGTACAACCTCCCAGCTTTCTACCCAGTTGATAACCATTTTCTGATTGAGTGAGTGGTCAAAGTCGGGGTCGTCCTCATTGAAGAACTCGCTGACCATCACCATTTTGCCATTTTTCAGCTCAACCACGGATTCCAGAGTCATCCCTTTGTAGTTGCGCTCACGGATATAACCGATGAGTCCTTCGGCTTCGGCATGTTCGTGGATCTCATCTACGCGCAGATCTTCAGGGCGCAGCAGGACGTTGAGTTTTTGTCCTGGTTCAACATCAAAGTTGACTGTGATATTACACTCGCGGCCTTCCACGTTCGCCCGCACCCGCTGATCGTCCAGACGTTCAATGACCGTGGCATCGAAGATGTTGATCTCGCCAATAAAGCTGGCGACAAACAGGTTTTTCGGCTCTTCGTAGATTTCACGTGGCGTACCATCCTGTTCGATTTTGCCATCGCGCATGACCACGATACGATCTGACATGGTGAGCGCCTCTTCCTGGTCGTGGGTCACGAAAACAAAGGTGATGCCAAGCTTGCGTTGCAGTGCCTTAAGCTCGTTTTGCATCTGCTTGCGCAGTTTGTAATCCAGGGCTGATAAAGATTCATCCAGCAGGAGCAGACGAGGTTTATTCACCACGGCGCGAGCGATGGCAACGCGCTGTTGTTGACCACCGGAAAGCTGATGAGGTTTACGCTGGGCAAACTCTTCGAGTTGTACCATCCGCAGGGCGTCGGTCACTCGCGGTGCGATATCACTGGCGGGCGTTTTTTGCATTCGCAGGCCAAATGCCACATTCTCGAAAACCGTCATATGCGGAAACAGGGCGTAACTCTGGAAGACGGTGTTAACGTGACGCTCTTCAGCGGGAACCTGAGTAATGTTATGATTTTCAAGATGGATTTGGCCATTGTCGACGCTTTCCAGCCCGGCGATAAGGCGCAGTACGGTCGTTTTGCCGCAGCCAGAAGGGCCGAGCAGCGTGAGAAACTCACCATCATTGATGGTCAAACTGAGATCCGAAATGACGGTTTTACCATCAAAACTTTTACGAATACGTTCCAGTTGCACCAGCGGTGACAAGGAACGGGATTGTGTATTCAATTTTGGCGCTGTCCCATATAGACGCTCCGGGTGGCATACCGAAGCGGGGTTTGTGTATAACCACCTTGGTGACTCGTAATGAGGGCGGACATTCTACGGCAAACCCCCTCAATCGCCAATCCTTGTGACTGATTCATAAGCTACATTTATTAACGCATGACGACATAAACGAAAATATTCTCGTTTACGGGATAAAAGTGACCTGACGCAATATTTGCGTTTTGATGCTTACTGATAATGTTGTCACGAAAAGTGAGGGTGACTGCATGGATAAATTACTTGAGCGTTTTTTACAGTACGTTTCGCTGGATACCCAATCTAAACCGGGTGTCAGACAGGTTCCGAGCACCGAAGGGCAGTGGAAGTTATTAAACCTGCTCAAAGATCAACTGGAAGAGCTCGGTCTGGTCAATGTCACGCTAAGCGATAAAGGCACTGTGATGGGAACGCTGCCTGCCAATGTGAGCGGTACTATCCCGGCGATTGGTTTTATCTCCCACGTCGATACCTCACCGGACTTTAGCGGTAAACATGTTAACCCGCAGATTGTTGAAAACTATCGTGGCGGTGATATCGCGCTGGGCATTGGTGATGAAGTGCTGTCGCCGGTGATGTTCCCGGTGTTGCATCAGTTGCTGGGGCAGACGCTGATTACCACTGATGGTAAAACCCTGCTGGGGGCGGATGACAAAGCGGGCGTGGCCGAAATTATGACGGCTCTTGCGGTATTAAAAGGCAAGGATATTCCGCATGGCGACATCCGCGTCGCCTTTACACCGGACGAAGAGGTCGGTAAAGGCGCGAAACATTTTGACGTTGAAGCCTTTAACGCGAAGTGGGCCTACACCGTGGACGGCGGCGGCGTCGGAGAACTGGAGTTTGAAAACTTCAATGCGGCATCGATCACCATTAAAATCGTCGGCAACAACGTTCACCCTGGTTCCGCCAAAGGCGTGATGGTGAATGCGCTGTCACTGGCATCCCGTATTCATGCGGAAGTGCCGGCTGAAGAGAGCCCGGAGATGACGGAAGGGTATGAAGGTTTCTATCATCTGACCAGCATCAAAGGGACGGTGGATAGCGCCCAGATGCACTACATCGTCCGAGATTTTGACCGTAAAGCCTTTGAAGCGCGTAAGCGTAAAATGATGGAGATCGCCAAGAAGGTGGGCAAAGGTCTACACCCGGATTGCTATATTGAGCTGATCATTGAAGACAGCTATTACAATATGCGCGAGAAGGTGATGGAACATCCGCATATCCTCGACATTGCCCAGCAAGCGATGCGCGATTGCGATATCGAACCGCTTCTGAAACCGATTCGTGGTGGTACAGACGGCTCACAACTGTCCTTTATGGGATTACCGTGTCCAAACCTGTTTACGGGTGGGTATAACTACCACGGCAAGCATGAGTTTGTGACGCTGGAAGGGATGGAAAAAGCGGTGAAGGTGATTGTGCGTATCGCAGAGTTGACAGCGAAACGATAATCAAGCGCCGCTGTTAGCGGTTGTAGGCCGGGTAAGGCGCTGCCTCTACCCGGCAAAATACACAACTTAGTCTTCGAAGAACCAGTATCCGCTGTTGACCAGTGCTGAAAGCATCGCGAGGAAGGAAGGATCCTCCAGCGCATCACCAAAGGTGTCAGCCGTTAACACCAAATGACTGGCGATAGCGTCCAGTGCCGGTCGGTGAGGAGAGTCGAGTTTTTCGCCATTGACGAACACCTCTTCCCCAATACGCAGTACGCGTAATCCACCCAGGCGCACCAGTTTATCACCCTGTTGCAGTGCATCGTAAATCTCGTCCGCCTGGTACGGCGGCTCTGGCGGAGCGACGTCCAGTTCGTGACGTGACTGGCTCACAAACTCGCCGAACCACTGTTTGAAATGTTCTGGCTCGTTAATCAAACCCAACATCATCTCGCGAAGCTTATCCAGTTCCTGCGGCAGAATATCGGCAGGGTGCTCACGCGCAGGCACATCCGGATCGCTATAGCGATAGCTGCCCAGTTCGCGTTGCAGAACGTAGTCTGCAAAACTGCTGATCATTTCACGGCCGCTTGGCGCGCGGAAGCCAACGGAATAGTTCAGCGAATTTTCCAGCGAGTAACCTTCGTGCGGGAAACCCGGTGGAATATAAAGAATATCGCCCGGCTCCAGTTCTTCATCGATGATCCCTTCAAAGGGATCGACCTGAAGCAGGTCCGGATGCGGACAATGTTGTTTCATCGGCACTTTTTCGCCCACGCGCCAGCGACGGCGTCCCGTACCCTGAATGATAAACACATCATATTGATCAAGATGCGGGCCGACACCACCGCCAGGCACGGAGAAGGAGATCATCAGATCGTCCATTCGCCAGTCGGGCAGGGCGCGGAAAGGGCGCATTAAGGCGGCAGTTGGCTCATGCCAGTGGTTGACGGCCTGAACCAGGAGAGACCAGTTGTTTTCACCCAGGTGATCATAGCTTTCGAATGGACCGTGGCTGACTTGCCACTTGCCGTCCTGGTGGCTGACGAGGCGACTGTCGACTTCGTTTTCCATTGCCAGTCCGGCCAGTTCATCGGGGGAGAGTGGGTCGACAAAATTGCTGATGCCACGTTTCAGAACGACCGGACGTTTCTGCCAGTAACGTTCAATAAATTCGGGCCAGTTAAGTGTTAATTGATAATCCATATTTTTTTATTCCGCAGGCTCTTACTGAAACGGATTATAACGGAAGCACAGAAGCCTGCGTGCGAGATTCTCGCATTTTTCACATCACGGGTTAACTATCGCTGGATGTTGGCTGTTGACGGCCAAAAATCGCTTCCATTCGCGCGCCACCCAGCAAGCTGTCGCTGGTTTCAATTCTTCCATCGTACTGATCAACAATTTCGAGCGCGACGGAGAGTCCAACGCCCTGGCCCGGCCTCAGCGTATCTGCACGTTGACCACGGTCAAACACCACATCACGTTTGTTTTGCGGAATGCCAGGACCATCATCCTCGACAATAATATGCAGCTCATTTTCTGTCAGACGCGCGGAGACTTCGACAAATTCCAGGCAGTATTTGCAGGCGTTATCGAGCAGGTTTCCCATTACCTCCATGAAGTCGTTCTTCTCGCCAACAAAGCTGATTTCCGGCGAGATATCGAGGCTGATGTTTACCCCTTTGCGTTGATAGACTTTATTGAGTGCGGAGGTGAGGTTATCCAGTAATGGTGCAACCGGATGTAATTCACGGCTTAATAACGCGCTCCCGGAACGCATACTGGCACGGTGCAGGTAATAGCCAATTTGTTGCGAAATGCGGCTGATTTGCTCCAGCATCACGGGTTCAGCATCGTCGACGCTCAGTGTTGAACTGCGCATTGAACGTAACGTACTTTGCATCACGGCAAGTGGTGTTTTAAGACTGTGAGTGAGGTCAGTGAGCGTTGTTCGGTATTTATCATAGCGTTCACGTTCACTTTTCAGCAGGCGATTGAGGTTACGTACCAGGCTGGTCAGTTCGCGCGTGGTCTCCGGATTGAGCTTCTCACGATGATGCTCTTCCAGCTCGCGAACCTCTTTGGCCAGCGATTCAATCGGCCGCAGGCTCCACCATGCCGCAACCCAGAGCAACGGAATTACGAGAAGCAGGTTGGCTGCCAGAACGTAAACGAACCAACTCCAGACCATATAAGAACGTTTAAGCTCAACCGGGATTGTGTCGATCACCACAATGGTCAATTGCGGCATTCCCAGTGTGGCGGGATAGAGGTTAATGGCAACGGAGTGCGTCATCTCCGTTTCGTTGTCATCTGCCCGTATTTCATCAAGTTTCTGCTGCAGAGAGAGATCGTTACGGAGCAGCATGCTGGTCGCGTCCAGGTCGGCTTCTATTTCATGAAAACCGTTCGTTTTGAGCCACTCAGGGCGTATACGTTTTACCAGCCAGGGAACGTCGCGCTGTGCCCACAATAATTGCCCTTTTTCATTATAAATGAGGGCCATTGTCGGGCTTTGCTGGTTCAGGTTATCCGGCATTTCCACACTGATATGATTATTTTCCCACCTGGCAAGGGTATAAAACAGATTACTTTCGCCACGTAAGAGACGAAAGGTTGTTTTATCAAAACTCACGCTATACCCAACCAGTGCCACCATGCCATAGGAGAGCGATAACACCAGTACAACGGCTGCGGTTGCCAGTAAAAAGCGAACCCGTAGAGAGAGGGGTAAAATGTGGCGCAGGATCCTTTTCATTTAGCGTAATTCGAACAGATAACCCTGACCACGCACGGTGGTGATCACATCCTGCGGGTGCTGCGCCTGGATTTTTTTGCGCAAACGTCCCATCAGCACATCAATGGTGTGGCTTTCACGCAGTTCAGCATCAGGGTAAAGCTGTAGCATCAATGAGTCTTTACTCACAACCTTACCTCTGTTGCGAATTAACGTTTCCATAATGGTGTATTCAAAGGCTGTCAACTTGATGACGTCATCATTAATGGAGAATTCGCGACGGGAGAGGTCCACCTGAAAAGGGGGGATAGAGATAATCTGTGAGGCCAGTCCGCTGTTGCGACGCAATAGTGCCTGCATGCGTGCAGCCACTTCTTCAATATGAAACGGCTTGGTGACGTAATCATCTGCACCCGCACTAAGGACTTCAACTTTATCCTGCCAGCCTTCGCGGGCGGTTAAAACCAGAACGGGCAGGGAGACATCATGGCTACGCCAGCGACGAATCAATGACAGACCGTCTTCATCAGGGAGCCCTAGATCGACAATGGCGATATCAGGCAAATGTTCATTGAGATAATAGTCGGCTTCTTTTGCGTCTTCGGCATCGTCCACCTGGTGTCCCATCTCCTGAAGCTGTACTTTCAGGTGATGGCGTAACAATGCATTATCCTCAACAACCAATACGCGCATCATCTCTTCTCCCTAAATTAATGGTATGAATAGTTTAACGCTGATTATGTTGTTGTGGGGATAAACATTTATTAAACCGAGGGAAAGCTGCCTCTTTTCCGGGCGGAAAAGAGGCTGAGGGGCATCACTTCAGTTCATCAACCATTGTGATAGCACGACCAATATAATTGGCTGGTGTCATGGCTTTCAGACGTGTTTTCTCGTCTTCAGGCAGTGCAAGGCCATCAATAAACTGCTTCATACCTTCGGCATCAACGCGTTTTCCGCGGGTCAGTTCTTTCAGTTTTTCGTACGGTTTTTCGATGCCATAACGACGCATTACCGTCTGGATAGGTTCAGCCAGTACTTCCCAGTTGTGATCCAGCTCATCCAGCAGACGATCGCGGTTCACTTCCAGTTTACTTACACCTTTCAGGGTGGATTGATAAGCGATCAGCGCATAGCCAATACCCACGCCCAGGTTACGCAAAACGGTGGAGTCTGTCAGGTCACGCTGCCAGCGTGAAACCGGGAGCTTGCTGGCCATATGTTGCAGGAGGGCGTTAGCCAGACCTAGGTTGCCTTCGGAGTTTTCGAAATCAATCGGGTTCACTTTATGCGGCATCGTTGAAGATCCGATTTCACCGGCGATCGTTTTCTGTTTGAAGTGATTCAGTGCAACATAACCCCAGATATCGCGATCGAAATCGATCAGGATGGTGTTGAAGCGGGCGATGCAATCAAACAGTTCAGCGATGTAGTCATGCGGCTCGATCTGCGTGGTGTACGGGTTCCACTGAATACCCAGAGAGGTCACAAACTCTTCGCTGAACTGATGCCAGTCCACTTCAGGATAGGCTGCAATATGAGCGTTATAGTTACCGACTGCACCGTTGATTTTACCCAGGATCTCAACCTGCGCCAGCTGGCGATACTGGCGCTCCATACGGTACGCAACGTTCGCCATCTCTTTACCCATGGTGGATGGTGTGGCTGGTTGACCGTGAGTACGGGAAAGCAGTGGAATATCGCGATACTGAACGGACAGGTCTTTTACGGCATCAATAATTTTGCGCCAATAAGGCAGCACCACATCCTGACGCGCGGTGGAAAGCATCAACGCGTGGGAGAGGTTGTTAATATCTTCTGATGTGCAGGCGAAGTGGATAAACTCAGAAACAGCATGCAGCGCCGGAACACTTGCCACTTTTTCTTTCAGGAAGTATTCAACCGCTTTCACGTCATGGTTAGTGGTGCGTTCAATGGTTTTAATGCGTGCAGCATCTTCTTCGTTGAACTCGGCAACGATTTTATCAAGGTAATCGTTTGCCTGGCTGTCAAAAGCAGGAACTTCCTTGATTGCTGCCTGAGTGGCCAGCTTTTGCAGCCAGCGCACTTCAACCTGTACACGGAACTTCAGCAAACCATATTCGCTGAAGATCTCGCGCAGCGCGCTGACTTTATCGCCGTAGCGTCCGTCGACAGGGGAAACGGCGGTCAGTGAGGATAATTCCATAATTCGCAACTCCGGGAGGTTAACAATGAGCAAGAATTTGTTTTGCCTGAGTGGTCAGGCGATTACGAGAAAACATTAACTGCAGGCGGCCACCGCCAACCTGATGCCACAGTACGGCTGCACGAATACCTGCCAGCAGCGAGGCACGAACCTTCGCCTGCACCTGTGGGCTTTGCAGCACAGCAGGGGAGCCAGTAACCTGAATGCGTGGCCCCAGTGGGCTGATGACGTCGACATAAATGCCAGCCATTGCGCTGAGCAGCGTTTCTGATTGCAGATCAAAATGGTCAAGCTGACGCTGCAAGCCGGCAATACGGTTACCGAGGGTATCGAGCGCCCCTTTTGCAGCCGTCAGCTTACGTTCCAGTACCATCAAACTCAGGGTGTAGCGAGTGAGTTCCGCATTCAAACCCTGACGGTTGCTGGCGTTAAGTACACCGAGCAGAGTTTCAAGACCGAGGCGAAGATTCGTTTCACTTCCACCGAAGACACCCAGCGTGGAGCCAGGGTTAAGATCGATAACGCTGTTAAGTGAAACGTGCAGCGCGTCAGCATCGCAATGACCCTGATGCGCCAGCTGTTGCACCAGACGGGCTGACTGGCAAATTCCCGCCAGCGCCAGGGTGATGTCATAATAATTCTTCGCCACACGTTCTCCTTTATGTGTGCAATCGTGTTAGGCAGCAGTCAGTGGCAGACGCTGTTCAATGATCCCGCCGCCCAGGCAAATTTCACCGTGATAGAAGACGGCTGACTGGCCTGGGGTGACAGCAGCAACAGGCTCATCGAAATGGACTTCAATACGGTCATCGTCAAGCGCCGTGACAGTACAAGGAATATCCGTCTGACGATAGCGTGTTTTTACCGTACAACGCAGCGTACCTTTAACCGGTTCACGATCAACCCAATGCAGTTGCTGGGCGATCAGACCCACCGACATCAGTCGTGGATGGTCGTGTCCCTGAGCAACGATCAGAATGTTGTTTTCAACATCTTTGTCGACGACATACCACGGATCTTCGCTGCCTTCTTTCGTACCACCAATACCCAGACCTTTACGCTGGCCGAGAGTGTGGTACATCAGACCCTGATGTTGACCAATTTCGTCACCGTCAACGGTCACTATTTTCCCCGGCTGCGCTGGCAGGTAGCGACCCAGGAATTCACGGAATTTGCGTTCACCGATAAAACAGATACCGGTGGAGTCTTTTTTCTTCGCGGTGATCAGATCCAGCTCTTCAGCGATTTTGCGCACTTCAGGTTTTTCCAGTTCACCAACCGGGAACAGGCTTTGTGCGATCTGCTCATGGCTCAGTGTGTACAGGAAGTAGCTTTGATCTTTGTTGCCATCCAGACCACGCAGCAGCTGGCTTTTGCCATTCACATCTGCGCGACGAACATAGTGGCCGGTTGCAATATAATCAGCGCCCAGGTCTTCCGCGGCAAATTCAAGGAAGGCTTTAAATTTGATCTCTTTGTTGCACAGAATATCCGGGTTTGGGGTTCGGCCCGCTTTGTACTCTTCAAGGAAAAGCTCGAATACGTTGTCCCAGTATTCTGCAGCAAAGTTAACGGTGTGCAGTTCGATACCGAGTTTATCGCATACGGCCTGCGCATCGGCGAGATCGGCTGCGGCAGTGCAGTATTCCTCGCCATCGTCTTCCTCCCAGTTCTTCATGAACAGGCCTTCTACCTTATAGCCCTGCTGTTGCAGCAGGTAGGCGGAAACGGAGGAATCGACACCGCCGGACATGCCGACGATTACTTTTTTCTGGCTGTTATCTGACATGGAATACTCACGACATTGAACTTCAAGGCGGCGTATTCTATCACGCGCCCCCACCATTGACACCCTCTGTAAACGGCCAGTTAAATTCTCCGATAACATCAAGCGGTAAGCGCCCCGTTGAGTGCCAGCAGCGGATACTTTCGGCAACCAACGGAGAACGCAGGTTTGGTGCATTCAGGATCTCATCAGCAGTCAGCCACAGGCAGCGATCGATATCGTC
This sequence comes from Enterobacter sp. RHBSTW-00994, assembly GCF_013782625.1. Lineage (NCBI taxonomy): Bacteria > Pseudomonadati > Pseudomonadota > Gammaproteobacteria > Enterobacterales > Enterobacteriaceae > Enterobacter > Enterobacter sp. RHBSTW-00994. The sequence goes on from NZ_CP056199.1 coordinate 1,844,227, forward strand.
ATCATGTGGTTCAGTGGCGCACGTTTCGCTAAGTTCGATGGTAAATAAAAAGCGCAAAAACGGGGTGCGGTCAGGCGCGATCCATTGATGCAAACGAATGAAGTGCTGCGGTACGGCATGGATACCCGTCTCTTCCCACAGTTCACGCGTTGCGGCCTGCACCAGTGTTTCATTCTCTTCAAGATGTCCGGCCGGTTGATTCCACAACGCTTTACCGTTGATGGTCTCTTCCACTACCAGAAATTTACCCTGCGCGTGAACGACGCAGGCAACCGTCACATGAGGTTTGAACATTATTTCTCCTTTAAGGGGCAACGTCTCGCCATTCACCGTTTGCCAGTGAATTCAGGGTGTAACTGCCCATGCTGTAGCGGATAAGTCGCAGGGTAGGGAATCCTACATGCGCGGTCATCCGGCGAACCTGGCGGTTACGACCTTCGTAAAGGGTGATTTTTAGCCAGGCGGTTGGAATAGATTTACGTTCACGAATAGGGGGATTGCGCGGCCATAACCAGTCCGGTTCACCTACTCTTTCAATGCCTGCCGGCAAGGTTGGACCATCGTTGAGTGTTACGCCTTTGCGCAAGGCTTCAAGTGTCTCTTCATCCGGTTCGCCTTCAACTTGCACGAAGTAAACCTTACCTGTCCGTTTGCCCGGTTGGGTGAGTTTTGCCTGTAACGCCCCATCGTTGGTTAATACCAGCAAGCCCTCGCTATCCCGATCCAGGCGGCCTGCAGCGTACACGCCTTGTACAGGAATGTAATCTTTAAGGGTGCTACGCCCGGCTTCATCCGTAAATTGTGGCAAAACATCGTAGGGTTTATTGAACAAAATGACCCGCTTTGGCTGGTTTTCTGGCGATCTTCTGGTGGCTTGTCGTGAGCTGAATCGCTCAACCCGGTGATTTCTAAAAGAAGTTTTCTTCATGGTATTTTCAGACTTTATCAATTGCCGCATTATAGCCTAATAACGAAGACCTTTCATGGCGCCGGACATTCGGGTACTATCGGGAGGCTCATTACAAATTATTAACATAAGATCAGTAACAACCAGAAGCGCTCGAAGGAGAGGTTAATGGAAAGCAAAGTAGTTGTTCCGGCGGAAGGTAAAAAGATCACCCTGCAAAATGGCAAAATTAACGTTCCTCACAATCCGATTATTCCGTTCATTGAAGGTGATGGTATCGGTGTAGACGTTACTCCAGCAATGCTGAAAGTGGTTGATGCCGCTGTTGAGAAAGCCTACAAAGGCGAGCGTAAAATTTCCTGGATGGAAATTTACACCGGTGAAAAATCGACCCAAGTTTATGGCCAGGATGTCTGGCTGCCAGCGGAAACGCTGGACCTGATCCGCGACTACCGTGTTGCCATCAAAGGCCCACTGACGACCCCTGTTGGCGGCGGTATCCGTTCCCTGAACGTTGCTCTGCGTCAGGAGCTTGACCTGTACGTGTGTCTGCGTCCGGTTCGTTACTACCAGGGCACGCCAAGCCCGGTTAAACGTCCAGAGCTGACCGACATGGTGATCTTCCGTGAAAACTCTGAAGACATCTATGCAGGTATCGAGTGGAAAGCGGACTCTGCTGATGCAGAAAAAGTGATTAAATTCCTGCGTGAAGAGATGGGCGTGAAGAAAATTCGCTTCCCGGAACATTGCGGTATCGGCATCAAGCCGTGCTCTGAAGACGGAACCAAACGTCTGGTGCGTGCAGCGATTGAATATGCTATCACCAACGATCGTGATTCTGTGACGCTGGTTCACAAAGGCAACATCATGAAGTTCACCGAAGGCGCGTTCAAAGACTGGGGCTACCAGTTGGCGACCGAAGAGTTCGGTGGTGAACTGATCGATGGCGGACCATGGCAGAAGATCAAGAACCCGAACACGGGCAAAGAGATTATTATTAAAGACGTGATCGCCGATGCGTTCCTGCAGCAGATCTTGCTGCGTCCTGCTGAATACGACGTGATCGCCTGTATGAACCTGAACGGTGACTACATCTCCGATGCGCTGGCTGCCCAGGTTGGTGGTATCGGTATCGCCCCAGGCGCGAATATCGGTGACGAATGCGCTCTGTTTGAAGCAACCCACGGTACTGCGCCGAAGTATGCCGGCCAGGACAAAGTGAACCCAGGTTCTATTATCCTGTCTGCAGAAATGATGCTGCGTCATATGGAATGGTTCGAAGCCGCAGACCTGATCGTTAAAGGTATGGAAGGCGCGATTAACGCGAAAACCGTAACTTACGATTTCGAACGTCTGATGGAAGGCGCTAAGCTGCTGAAATGCTCAGAGTTTGGTGACGCGATTATCGCGAACATGTAATCCAGACTCTGGGTTAAACAAGAACGGGAGCCGATGGGATCCCGTTTTTTATTACCTCAGAAAAATCTTCCCCAAAACTTTCCCCAAAACGTTTCCCCAAAATCCCACCAGAATTATCCCGTTTTAGCATCGACAACAACCCAATCCTTGCCTCGGTCATCGTTATATTTGTCAGTCATTTTTCTTGATCTGTGCCCAAGTAACTTCTGAGTATCTATCCCTTGCTCTCTATAAATTCTCTCAGATAAAGAGCGTTGTTCATGGAAGGTTGGTGCTGTTCCTTTTTCCCATTCAATACCGCATTTATTCCTGGCTTTTTTAAAGGTGGTTGTAAGGCTGCTTGAAGAAACACTATCTCCCCTGGTCGATTTAGAAGTCGAGTGGCGAAAGTGAACCAGGTATTTGCTAATAACTGCATCCCGGCATTTTGCAACCACATCGCGAAGCGTCAATCCTAATGCCTCGCATTTCAGGTTAAGAGGAATAGCCAGTTTTGAACCTGTCTTTTCTTGTTCAATATGGAGCATATCGTCCCATATATCTGAGAATTTCATGTTACAAATATCACCAAGCCTTTGCCCGGTGACCAGAGCAAGTAACATCCCACATTGCAGATACGATTGCTGATTCTCTGCCGCATCATAAATTGACTTCCATTCTTCAAATGAAAGCCGCTGTCTGGTGACTTTATGCCGTGGTTGCTTGGTAGCCATCGCTGGGTTATAGCCAGGAGGGACATGTCCTGCATGCTGAGCTTCTTTAAACACATCAACCAGAACCAAACGTACAATCTGCGCCATTCGTCCATGCCCTGCATTTTTAATATCATCGGTGATTTCCGCGATATCAAGAGTTTCTATATCTTTCAGATGACGCATACCACAGTGTTCTCTGAAGAGCCGCAACGGTTTATTTTTCTGTAGAAAAGAGTTTGGTCGTAGTTCGTTATTATTGAGACGATCCTCTTGTATCGTTATATATTTATCGATCCACTCAGTAACAGTTATATCTGTCCTTTTCCCTTGCATTCTTGCAAGGCGGTCATTAACGCGAAGGATTTGCCGGGTTCGCTGCTCGGCAATAATGATATTGGCCTCGTTAGCTACCTGTTTTGCTTCGGACTCATCTGTTCCAAGACTATGAAAGCGCCCAGAAATGGGGTGTTTATACTGCCAGTAAACCTTTCCAGTTCTCTTATCTAACTTGCAATACAGATTAGGAATAGAAATTTTGTGTGTGCGTGGTCTAGCAGCCATCAGCAATGATCCGTTTTAATCTGGGGTTTGAATTAGCAGGGACAACAGGTTCGGCTATTACTCCTACGTAACGAGCCTCACGGTCAACCATCCAATAGCGGCCAACCTTAACGGCTGGCGGAACCATCATTCGGCCCTTAGCGTATTTTTTCAATACACGCTCACTTGGCGCTTGTTCTCCAAACTCTTCTTGTGCCCAGTCGATTAAAGGCATCATGCGGGACATAAGTTCCTCCACTTAACCGGCTGCACCCGGCTATCTCTTATAGAAAATGCATGATGAACATCCGCCACGGAGCCCATCGCTACAGGCACGACATACGTCAAATTAAAGGTATGTGTCTAAAATACAGATCACTTCCATTGGCGTAGTGCTGCCATATTTCTAAGTGAAATTGTTAATTTCGAAGCGTATTATTCCGCCATAAAACAGGAGTGATCATGCGTATCAAATCCATTCCATCCCCAAATGCCAAAAAAGCCTCTCGAAAAAAAAACGCCAGGGCAGCCTCTGTTTCTACTCCGCTCTTTGGTCCTGATAGTGTTAGGCCTGTTGGTGATAGCCCTGAAAGCATTGCGAGGGAGAACGCAGCGAAGTTGCGCGAGCGTAATTTTAAAAAAATTGCTGAGACTCTCTACAAATCTGGTGTCATAACACTGATCACATTTGACAGAGAGTGCTCTGTAGGAGGAAAAGACAGGAAGTATTTGCGACATATCTTTTCTCTCCTTTTGGCCGAAAAGGTTAAGTCTAAGAAAAAGAAGCTTGCTCTCAATGAGATGAAGAGAATCTAAGCTGTCATTTTTTGTTGTTTTCCTTGCAGCTAATCATCCGAGGACTCATCGGTCAGATGCGAATAATCAGCAATGCTCATTCTGCTGCTCCTTGACGTAACCAGATACACACAGCGCCGTCTTCGGTATCGTGGATCGAACCTACAAACCAGCCATAACCAGCAGGGGGGGCGGGTTGCCACGTTGATATATCGTATCCATCTACTTCAGGGTCAAAATCATCTTCATCACGGTAATCGACTTTCCATTCCAGACCGTTTTCTTTCAGCCAGACGTTGAGCTCATCAGGCGAGATAAATTCACGCCCGTCGCAGAATGCATCGTAAAGCGGGTGGGTCCAGTAACCGTACCTGTCACGTTCAACAGGGATTGCTACGATCTGACTGCTCATTGGGCGGCTATTCATCGCTATTATCCTCACTGCAAAAGTGGCGACCTTCTGGGTCAGCGCTTATGTGTCCGCAGATATCGCACTCTATGCCTTCACCACCAGGCCATTCTTCCATATCATCTTCATGCTGGCAGTTACGGCACAACTGCTGTCCTTTCCACATATCCTCTTTGCAGCGCGGACAGCGGTCTAAATCTTCGTCTTTCATTCTTCACGCGCCTCGCAGGTGTGTGTCTCTGGCTCATCAGCCTTGTAGTAACCGCCGCAGATTGTGCATGGCACCATTGGCACTTCGTCGTAATGAGAGGTTCCGGTAATCACGACTGCACTCCTTTGCGAAACTGGGCTGCGAACTCATCGAGAGCCTTTGAAACTGCGTAAGCTCCTGCTGTGCGCTGCTCTGCGTCTTCATAGCTGATTCCGTTCGACTCCATAACACAGTCAGTGTCAAACACCCCATCTAGCGATTTAAGTGCATCTGTGATTGCACTGGCCCGCACCTCAGCCAGGAAAGCGTCTAAAGCAGGCGTTTCGCGTTTCGATGGCAGGTATGTGCCAGGATGTTTCAGGTCGTACACTTCCGCAGCCAGCGCTGCGCATTTGGCTTCAGAGTCGGCCAATTTATTGCGCAGACCATCAGCACAATCATGCGCGCCACTGCGACCTCTCTGGAAAAAAAATCCGCAGTCGCAATAAAAAACATTATTTTTTTCGGTAATCATGATGTTGCTCCATGGCGATGAGCGGCGATAGCTTTGTGCTCGTCGATAATTTCCAGCACTTCTGCATGGACCAATCCTTCGAGAGAGATAACACCTGTGTCGCTTATACCTGCCAGGCTGATCAGCTCTACAAGACGACGCGCTTTCTTCACGCTAATTTCTGGCGCTATAACGCTACGGGTAACTTTCTTCTTACCTTTGGCAGCAGCAGAAGCTTTATCCTTCTGAAGAACCTCACCGGCTTTTTCGCCGAACTCTTTTACGCGGTTCACAGCTACATCTACTGACACGGTACCGGACTTAACTTCCCGCTGTACGTCGTGGTTAGCAGCGCTTAGTAGCAGAAGTTTTTCAACAGTCGGCACAGATTTGTTGACCAGTTTTGCAATCTCGCTGGTGGTCTGGTTGAAGGCGTTATGCAGCTCCTGAATAACTGCAGCCTGTTCCATATCGGAGAGTGGCAGCTGGTTGTTACTGGTCATGATGCGCGCCAGGCGCTGAACATCGTTACCGTTAAACGGCATGATGTGTATGCGGTCTACTGGCTTGCCAGCTTCAGCGCAGCGTGCATAGCATCGGCGGCGACGGTGACCTTCAACAACCCACACTCCACCTTCATCACGAGCGATAACTTCCAGTGGTGGAACTGATCCGCCGTTCATCAGATAGCTGAACAGGTCATCATCAGCCTGGCGGGTGCGTTCATCGTCTTCACGCTTGTTGAAACCTTCACGCGCATAGATTTCATCGAGACTGATGAACATCCCGGTATCTGTGCGCTTGATTGTCCCGTCACGGGTCATTTGCTTGAATGAGTTAGCCATTAGAGAGCAACCTCGCTATTCATGGAAATGACCACAGGAGATAGCTCACGCAATTCTCGCTGAGCTTCCAGCAGATGCATGTTGCTAGGCGTTTTGGTGTGGCGCTCTTCGATGCGGTCGCACTCTTTGGCCCAGATGGCAACATCCTCACGCAGGGTGGAGTTCTGCTCAGCCAGTTCCTTACGCTGTGCCAACGCCTCACAAAGCGCGACGCTGGTAACATCAAGGCGCGTAGCCAGTTCGTTAACCATCCAGCCGTAAGCGGCAGGGAGGAGAGGGGCGGCCTTACGAGCTGCGTCGATAAGCTGTTCTCTGGTCATACGTGGTTGTAACTCGGTGACGTTCTGTGTGTTCGTCATGGATAGTTTCTCCGTGTTATATGCGCTCTGCACAGCGCGAAAAATCAAAAATATAATTAAAGATTTTGTCTTCATTTCCGATTATATTTTTGTTCTCTCTAATTCTTTAAGATAACAATAAAGGGTCAACGTAATGTCTAAGAAAAGACGGTGATGCTGCCAACTTACTGATTTAGTGTATGATGGTGTTTTTGAGGTGCTCCAGTGGCTTCTGTTTCTATCAGCTGTCCCTCCTGTTCAGCTACTGACGGGGTGGTGCGTAACGGCAAAAGCACTGCCGGACATCAGCGCTATCTCTGCTCTCACTGCCGTAAAACATGGCAACTGCAGTTCACTTACACCGCTTCTCAACCCGGTACGCACCAGAAAATCATTGATATGGCCATGAATGGTGTTGGATGCCGGGCAACCGCCCGCATTATGGGCGTTGGCCTCAACACGATTTTACGTCACTTAAAAAACTCAGGCCGCAGTCGGTAACCTCGCGCATACAACCGGGCAGTGATGTGATTGTCTGCGCTGAAATGGACGAACAGTGGGGCTACGTCGGTGCTAAATCACGTCAGCGCTGGCTGTTTTACGCGTATGACAGGATACGGAGGACGGTTGTGGCGCACGTCTTCGGTGAACGCACTCTGGCCACACTGGAGCGTCTTCTGAGCCTGCTGTCGGTCTTTGAGGTCGTGGTATGGATGACGGATGGCTGGCCGCTTTATGAATCACGCCTGAAGGGAGAACTGCACGTTATCAGCAAGCGTTACACTCAGCGCATTGAGCGACATAACCTGAATCTGAGACAACATCTGGCAAGGCTGGGACGGAAGTCACTGTCGTTCTCAAAATCGGTGGAGCTGCATGACAAGGTCATCGGGCATTATCTGAACATAAAACACTATCAGTAAGTTGGAGTCATTACCAGAAAAGACTAGAAGTTCCTTTTGAAGGTAATGATCAATACTATGAAGGCATACGTGGCCTTATGCTCAGTTCTATTTGTTCAGTGCTTGGCGTTATTCTATATGCTGGATTGTTAGGTAAATTGACATTAAGTAATTTTAGCCTTGATATAATGATTGCGTTATTCGGCTGGGTATTCGTCTGTTTAGTCATATTGATACTCTCCTTCAAACGAACCAATAGGGTATTGATTTCTTTTTCAGAACCTACACCACGTCCAAGAGTGGCTGCTGTTTTCTTAATTCTGTTATACATAGTTATCGGTATCTTTTGCGCTCTCCTATTTGATGCTCTGACAATGTTAGATGACCCATTGACAAAAGCTGACGACTTTTGGAAAACGTTTAAAGCATTCCTTATTACCGCGGGATGTATGTTCGTCTTCCTGTTTGCTTTCGGTAATTACGCTGTAAATAAGGTGTCCCCCTTAACTACCTCAGAGTAGTTTTAAGCACGTAGCGTCCTTTTGGACGCTTAAGCTATCCTCGTATTTTCCGTGTTATCACACCAGCCACGCGGGTGAAACGTCTCTGGCTGTCGTACTCGCTTGGCTTGCACATTCCGGCTACCCGCTGGATCGGGATACTGCCTAAGAATCCCCGGACCGCTGCGGAACATGTGCCAATTACCGTACTGCAACTGCTGCCTGTCTTTTCACCACATCAGGCTCAGTGGATCTTGTCATTCCCCAACAACAAGAATTGAGTTAATCTGGATATCCCCAACAACATGAAGGAAAGCTGAAAGATGGCTTACGATTATGAGGAAAAGCATCTGCCGCCAAAAAAACCGCCGCAGAAGCATGAACCACCTCCAAAACCGCAACACCCTGATAAAAAATAAGGGTGAATGGAGAATAAAATGAGCAGAGACGACTTAAACTTCAATATTTATTACTCTTACATTCTTGAAAGAATGAATTACACGCTGCTTTCAAGAATTGATAAGTGTATTACTTTAGTTTTAATCGTTTTGGGGTTTTCTGTTTTTGCTCCATTTAGTAATTATTTCTTTTTTGGTGTGGTAGTTGCCGCATTGTCTGTATTCCAACTCGTATACCGCTATGGAGAGGAAGCCGGTATTTCAAAGGAGCAAATGAAGCAATATAAAAAATTGCTTGTTTCTGCGCCGTCTTTATCAGATGAAGAATTACAGGCTCAATACATCTCTGTTCAAAATACTGACAGCAATCCTTGGCGCACTCTTGAACACCCTGCTTACATCGTTGCCTGTCTTTACTTTGATCTTGAGGTTAAGCGTGACATGACATGGAAGGAGTGCATGATGTCGAGATTATCTGGTGGCTACCCAGTCGAAAGAAAAAGCGAAGAGGAAAAAAATGAGTAGACCAGTAGAACCATTTCATGTACCGCCTCACCCTAGACCTCCTGAGAAAAAATGTGGTGCAGATATTCACTACATTTATGAAGGTCCGCAACCAGACAGTCAGATTCCGCCAAAGCCCCGACCTGTACCTAGACCAAGGTAAGCTGTTGGGATATCCAGATTGTTAAAGAGCTAAGCGTCCTATGGGCGCTTTTTTTTGTTACCTGCGAATCATCCGGTCATTCATACGCCACCGGCGGCTACTTCGTGGGCGTCCTGCCTGTTCGCTGTCGATGGAATGAATCTAATTTAACTTAGCTTTCTGGTCAAGAGGGAAAACCAAGCTTTTCTTAGTTTGGTGTTTTGAAGGTGGGGGACACTTAGATTTCGTACTGAACGCCTTTAACTACACCGATGATGATGCAGTTGCCGTTAATGGGAATGTTTGGGTAGCGTGGGTTTAGCGGAACTAGAAATTTTTGATGCCCGTCTATGACGAGTTTCTTTACTGTCGCTTCGTTCGTTCCATCCAATCGAGCAACCACAATTTTGCCATTCATAGGCTCCGCATCAGGATCAACAATTACAGTTGCTCCTTGAGGGATTGTAGGCAAACCGTTAGGGTTGGTCATAGAGTCGCCCTGTACATCAAGTGCAAAGGAGCGATCACTTACGCGAAGAGCAGTCTCGACCCACCGATTAGCCTCACTCACAATCTCAGCTGGACTTGTTTCGGTAAAACGCCCTGCCTGCACCCAAGAAATAACAGGGAGCCTCCTCATGCTAGTGATTAACTTATCTTCAAATTGAGTTCCATAGAGAATGTAGTCAATAGAAGTGTTGAAATATTTCGCCAGCTTACCTAATGCCTCACCACCTGGAACATTGACATCTTTTTCCCAGTAGCCGACAGCGACATCACTTACGCCGCAGAATTTACCTAATTCCTTCTGCGATGTTTTAGTTATTCGTCTTAGCCCTTTAATTCTCTGCCCAACCGTTTCCATTCTCACACCACTCTCCGAAATAAAACTAACTAATCTTAGTTTTTATTGACCAAAGATAGATTGGTATTTAATATCTAATCAAACTTAGTAATGGAGGTGTTATGACGACCGATGAAGTAGAGAAATATTTCGGCAGTACCGAAAAGGTTGCGGTTTTTTTCGGTATCACAAGTGAGGCGGTTTACCAGTGGCGCAATCGACCTGGGCGACTGATTCCAAAGGGCAGGGCAGCTGAGGCTGCATATCGCACCGAGGGTAAATTGCCTTTCCGTCCTGAGCTGTATGGCAAGTCTAACTAGGCATCCTCGAAACAGTAACCACAGAATCAAGAGGTTAACCGTGGGTAATGAACACTGGAAGGTAGAGAAACAACCAGCCTGGCTGGTAGCCGCAATTCGTAAGACGATCGCAGCTTTGCCGGGTGGATATGTGGAAGCAGCCGAAATACTGGACGTAACACAGGATGCACTGTTCAACCGTCTGCGTACTGGTGGTGATCAGATCTTCCCAATGGGTTGGGCGATGGTCCTGCAAAAGGCTGCTGGTGTGAGTTATATCGCCGATGCATTTTCCCGTGAAACAGATAACGGGATACATGTTCCTGGTGCTGTTCCAGATGACGAAAACGAAGAGATTGGCCTGAAGCTGGCAGAGCTGGTGGGGCGGCTCGGTGAGTTGGTCAATGCATACCGCCATTACATCGAAGATGGCGTTGTGGATAAAGGCGAGTGGCAGAGTCTTAACGATATTGCATATCAATTCAGGGTCACTCTCATGACGTTCCTGAATCTGATTTCTCGTGTTTATTGCCTTCCAGAAATGGGTGACGCCCGCGAGTGTGCAGCTCCGGGCGTCGTGGCGTGTCGATTCAGTGGAGAAACTAACGCATGAACAGTTTAACGGTAAACAACCGTCTTCCGCAACTACGGGGAATTCCCGTATATGGGACCTCGTCGTTTCGGTATGAGCGCATGGTATCAGGCCGCTGGGTTCCGTGTAACCACAGTAGAGCGCTGGCAATTGTGGGTGTATGGCGTCGTAAAGGGAAATCGTTATGCGAGAACTTAACCGGCGATTCAAAGACCACAGAGGTATCACCGTCCACGTCATCAGATGGGAGCCACAGACTCGACGCGTTATATACCTTCGCGAAGGGTACGATCATGAGTGCTTCAGCCCTCTTGAGCAATTCCAGCGCAAGTTTACAGAGTTAAAGGACTGCCATGAGCCTGTTAATGCCATCCCGGCCGATAGTGATTAACCCTGACCTTGCATACAGCATTGGCCTGAACGAGGCTATTGCGTTGCAGCAGGTGAACTACTGGCTGAAAGAAACCACCTCCGGACTGGAGCGTGACGGCGTGCGCTGGATTTACAACACCAACGAGCAGTGGCTGGAGCAGTTCCCGTTCTGGTCTGAGTCTACGCTGAAGCGCACATTCACCCGCCTGAAGAACCTCGGCGTGCTCAAAGTTGAGCAGCTGAACAAGTCTCAGCGCGACATGACGAACTACTACACGATCAACTACGAAAGCGAGCTTTTAGATGAGGTCAAAGTGACCAAATCGAAGAGTTCAAAATGCACTCTTCCATCAGGTCAAAATGAACCGATGGAAGAGGTCAAAGTGGAACTCTCCATCGGGTCAAAACGAGCCGATGTCATCAGGTCAAATTGCACCGATGTTCTTACAGAGAATACAACAGAGAATACTACAGATATTAAAACCCCTTCTTGTCCGGTTGCCTCGCAACCAGACCGTGATGTGCTGATCACCGATCAGGCTAAACAGGTTTTGGTTCACCTGAATCAGGTGACTAACTCCCGGTATCAGGTTTCAACCACCTCGCTACAAAACATCCGCGCCCGCATTGGTGAAGGGTTCACCGTGGAAGAGCTTACGCTGGTGGTGGACTACTGCAACGCGAAGTGGGGCAATGACCTGAAGATGTCCGATTACCTCAGGCCACAGACGTTGTTCCAGCCGTCCAAGTTCCCTGGCTACCTGAAATCTGCGAACAACTGGGCCAAAGCTGGCCGACCAGCCCGTGTTAACGGTGAGTGGGCCCGCGAAGATGGCGTATTCCGTTCCAGCTTCCAGAACACTGACTACAGCAAAGTCCCCAACGGTTTCAGAGGAGCGAACTCATGAGCTTTCTCAAAACAATCCAGATGTTCGTTGCCAATAACCCTGGACTGACGAACAAGCAGATCGCCGCAGCACTCCCGGAGTACGCATTGCACAGTGTTCAGCGTGCGGTATGCCGCCTGGTCATGCTTAACCGCGCTGAGCGCAAAAGTGTGCGTCCTAACTTCCGTTACTACGCAAAAGCTCCGACAGGACCTATTGGGCCGATCATCCCACGCGCACCGATCGAAAAAGCTGAAGTAATTCCTGAGCCAAAACAGGAAACAGCACCAAACCAGGCTGTCATTGCGATGATGGACAAGGCTAAAGAGTTATCTGACAAGGGGCTTTATCTGCGTGCTGCGACCGTTCTGATGGAGGCATTCAATCGCTCAAAGAACGAAACCATGCGAGCCAAAATTCTCAAAGAGCGTAAGCGCTGCCTGAGCATGGCGCCGAGGGTTAAAACCACCGGCGATGGCTGGTGTCTGGCTGGCAGAGCGAGGAACGTCTGATGAAATACTCTCTGATTTACGCTGACCCAGCCTGGGAATACGGCAACACCGTCAGCAACGGCGCGGCTACAAATCACTACGGCACAATGAAGCTGATCGACATGAAGCGTCTTCCAGTGTGGGACCTTGCTGCCGATGATGCTGTTCTGGCCATGTGGTTCACCGGCACGCATACCCGCGAGGCAATCGAACTGGCTGAGGCGTGGGGCTTTAAGGTCCGCACGATGAAGGGCTTCACCTGGGTTAAGTTCAACCAGCTGGCTGAGCAGCACATCAACAAAGCGCTTCAGGCTGGTGGAGTGGAGGACTTTTACGACTTTCTCAACCTTTTAAACGCGCAGACGCGCATGAACGGCGGCAACTACACCCGAGCCAATACCGAGGACATACTGATCGCCACCAGGGGGAATGGACTGGAACGCCAGTGCGCCAGCATCAAACAAGTTATCTACAGCCCACTCGGTGAGCACAGCAAAAAGCCAGCAGAGGCGCGCTTCCGTCTGGAGAAGCTTTACGGTGACGTTCCGCGCATTGAACTCTTCAGCCGCTGTGGTGCGCCTGGCTGGGACCACTGGGGTAATCAGGCCGAGTCAGCTGCAGTCGAGTTGATTCCCGGTGTTGCTGTTCCGGTCACAAATAATCGGGAGCATGCAGCATGAAGAAGCTATCAACCGAGCAGGAGAATGCGGTGCGTGACGTTGCCCGTCAATGCTCTGATGCCATTAAGAAAGCACTGAAGAAGAAGCCGAAGCCAAGCTGGAACGTCGTTGTACCTCCGATCCTGAAGGAGTACCACGAGAAGGTAAAACCGATGGGCGTAAGCCTAGTGATGTTCAATAGCGTAATTGGGCGCCTAAACGGGCGATATGGAGTTGATTCATGAGACTGATTCTCCCGTTTCCCCCGAGCGTAAACACCTACTGGCGAGCCCCTAACAAGGGGCCGTTAAAAGGCCGCCATCTTATCAGTGAGAAAGGCAGGGCATATCAGAGTGCGGCATGCGCAGCGATTATTGAGCAACTGCGTTGCCTTCCAAAACCATCATCATCACCAGCTGCGGTGGAGATCCTTCTCTTTCCGCCAGATGCACGCCGCCGCGACATCGATAATTACAACAAGGCTCTGTTTGACGCGCTTACGCACGCTGGCATCTGGGAGGATGACAGCCAGGTGCAGAGAATGCTGGTGGAGTGGGGCCCGAAAGTACCCGGTGGACGAGTAGAGATATCGATCAAGAAACATGAACCTCTGGCGGGTGCAGCCGCCTGAAAAGTGGAGAAGAGCATGAATCAGATGAATATCACCGTAATGTGTCCGAGCCACCACGCCGGAGCGATGGGGCAGCAAATAACGATGTCCAGCCGTGAGATTGCAAAGCTGGTCGACTCACGCCACAGCAACGTATGTGTGACCATCGAGCGCCTCATGAATTCTGGCGTAATTGGGGGGTATGCTGCATTGCAGTACACCCACCCTCAGAACCAGCAGGTTTACCACTACTACGAAGTTAACAAGCGAGACAGCTATGTGATCGTCGCGCAGTTGTGCCCGGAGTTTACCGCCCGTCTGGTTGACCGCTGGCAGGAACTGGAGAGCGGGGCCGGGATGGTGGTACCGCAAACACTTCCTGAAGCACTTCGCCTCGCTGCCGATCTTGCCGAACAGAAGCAACGCCTGAGTGAAGAACTGGCCATAGCAGCGCCTAAGGCTGAATTTGTTGATCGCTACGTCAAAGCCACTGGCTCAATGACGTTCCGGCAGGTTGCTAAACTCCTGAACGCCAAAGAACCAGAGTTCGCGATGTTCCTCATTGAGAACGGCATCATGTACCGGTTAAACCGTGTGCTTACACCAAAGAGCAAGCACATCGAAGCAGGGCGCTTCGAAGTTAAGACAGGGACCACCAACCAGACTAACTACGCATTCAATCAGTCCCGCTTTACTGCAAAGGGCGTGCGCTGGATTGGCGGCCTGTGGGCTGAACATATTGCTAAGGGGCAAATTGCGTGAGAGCCATACTGACACCTGAAGTTGCGCCTATGTCCGGGGTAGTTCTGTTCCGCCCTGGAAACGAACTGCTGTGGCTGTTTCGTCGTGGCCGGGTGGTGATTGAAACTCCTTCGGAAGCCATCCAGCATCTGCCATCTGGGCTGATTCCTGAAGCTCACCAGCCACTGAAAGATGATGTAAGTATGCAGGAACTTTTCCTGAACGAGCGGGTTATTCAGCGTGCTGGTGGACTGAGTGGCCTTGATGCCTGGCTGGAACGTAAATTCGAATGTCAGTGGCCGCACAACGAATGGCACTCAAAGGACTTCACACTGCTACGCCACGCCCCCGGCAGTATTCGACTGTGCTGGGGATGCGATAACCAGTTGCGTGAACAAACCACTGAAAGACTGGCAGGAATTGCCATGCAGAACCTGGTAAAATGGCTGCAGGAAAGGGTGAATATCATGCTGGGTTTCAGCGCTGACCACACCCTGACGTTGCCGGAGTTTTGCTGGTGGATGGTACGTAACGATCTGGCTGACCTGATTCCTGAATCAGTGGCTAACCAGGCGCTACGGATTAAGCCTGAATCGCACACCTCAGTGATGCGGGAAAGCGATATTGTTCCGTCATTACCGGCAACTGAAATCCTCCAGGAGAAAGTTAAGAAGATAGTCTCGGTGAAGGTCGATCCTGAATCACCTGAATCTTTCATGTTGAGGCCAAAGCGCCGCCGCTGGGAGAACGAGAAGTACACCCGTTGGGTGAAGTCGCAGCAGTGCAGTTGCTGCAATAACCCGGCAGACGACCCCCACCACCTGATAGGCCACGGGCAGGGCGGAATGGGTACCAAAGCGCATGACCTGTTCGTGATACCGCTGTGCAGAGCGCATCACGACGAGTTGCACGCTGATCCTGTGGCATTTGAAGCGAAGCACGGCGACCAGTTAACGCTGTTGTTTCGGTTTTTAGATCGTGCGCTGGCAATAGGCGCACTGGCGTAAGTGGAGACGCAACATGATCAATCCTTCAGAAGTTGGCAAATCCGGCGAGATGGTTCGCCTTCGCACTCTCGAAAGCATCTGGGTACAGGGCAAGCTCCGCATGTGGGGCCGCTGGTCATACATCGGTGGTGGTTCAGGCGGAAACATGTTCAACCAGCTGCTGGCATCCGGGAAAATCACCAAGACCGCAATCAACGATGCGTTGCGCCGAATGAAGAAATCCGGCATCACTAAACCTGAGCTGGAAGCTTACCTGCGCGAAATCTTAGACAGCAAAAACAAAACAGGACTCGCTTTCTGCTCAGACGAAGAAGGCCTTAAGGTGGATGGTGTTATTGCTTCGGTTCTGATGAATGATGAATACCGTGGTTTATATGGCGTAATAGTTGACCGTCACCGGCTGCGTAAGAGCAAACTGCAGATGGCCAACGAGCTTAATTCAAAACACCCTGACTGGACCCTAATCACATGCCGCCGACGCATTGACACATGGGTAAGTTTGGCAGAATCGATCCTGTACGCTCCACTTTGTGATGCGTTTGGCACAAATGGCGACAGATTTAAGTTGCAGAGTGAGCAAGAAAGTGCTTAAATTGTGATAAGCTCGGGACGTTAAAACGAACTGAGCAACAAATAAATGAAACCCGCCAACAGTGCGGGTTTTTTGTTATGATGCCTCAAAAAGGAGGCGTTATGGCTTGGCAAGGTATTCCGTTCCCGCTCAATGGTTCTTTAGGGTTATTAATTGAAAAAATACCCCATCTTAATGTGACAACTAATTCTGGTTTTGGCTGGGATACTATTACAGCGAGTGTGGCAGGTGCTATCATCGCTTCAGCTATACCTGCGGCAATTGCTTGGTGGTCAATTAAAAACAATAATAGAACCATGCGCGAAGACAGGGATAAACAGTTTAAAGATTTTGAAGAAAGTCGAAAGACACAAATCACAATTGCTGAGGAAGGGCGTAAAGCTCAAGTAATTTCAGCTAATAGATTAGTTTGGATAAAAGATCTGCGAGAGGCTTCTGCCGAATTCGTCTCTACAGTTTATGAAAATATTGTTCTGAGTCAGCGACTTGTTTACGAAGTGCACGCGAAAACTTCAGGGCAACAGTTAACTTCAACGAAAAACGCTTTAAATGATTCATTTATTAAACTAGTACTTCAGTCAACTCGGATAAGAATGATGTTGAACCCGAGTAGAAAGGACCACGACAAGATAGTTGAAATAATGTCAGAACTTAAGACTCATTCTGAACATATGATTAAAACGTCAACGGAAATGGATTCAGTAAAAGTAAATGAAAATCTGAATAAATTCGTTTTAGCAATGCAGTTACTCTTAAAAGAGGACTGGGAAAAAGCCAAACAAAATCTTTAATCAACAATACTTTATCGAGGCTGCCTATTGGCAGCCTTTTTTATTCCCCTCGTTCTGAGAGGAGTCACGGCAATAAGAGGGGGCTAAATGTCCGATCCTGTTTCTGGCACTACGGTAGCGGCTGGTGGTCTGATGGGGGCCAGCATGTTTGGCCTGGCAACCGGCATAGACTACGGTGTGGTGTTCGGCGCATTCGCTGGTGCGGTGTTCTACGTCGCTACAGCGGTAAACATCAGTCGACTTAAGCTGGTGGGCTACTTCATCACATCATTCATCTTCGGTGTTATCGGTGCGCCTCTGCTTGGTTCGTACTTCTCAAAGTGGACGGGCTACAGCGACAGGCCGCTTGATGCGCTGGGTGCGGTAATCGTTGCTGCGGTGGCGATCAAGCTGCTGACGTTCGTCAACAGTCAGGATTTGGGCAGCCTGTTTGGAATTCTCTCTCGCTTACGTGGAGGAGGGGCCAGCAATGGTAACAAGTGATCCGAGTGCAATGGCAAACGCTCTTATCTGTGGAGTCATTGTCGTTGCCCTGATGTTCTACCAGCGCGGCGGGGCGAGACATCGCCCTCTGGTATCGCTGATGGCTTATTTCACGGTGCTGGTATACGCCAGCGTCCCTTTTCGTTACCTGTTCGGCCTGTACCATGAATCACACTGGTTCGTGGTGCTGGTGAACGTCCTGATATGCGCCGCCGTTCTCTGGGCTCGTGGAAACGTAGCACGCATCATTGACGTCCTGAGGCATTCACATGACCAAAGACGAAATTTTTAATGCCATCCTCGGTAAAGAGGGCGGCTACGTTAATCACCCTGACGATAAGGGCGGTCCAACTAACTGGGGGATCACACAAGCGGTAGCTCGCGCCCACGGATTCACCGGGGATATGCGAAACCTGACCCGCCAGCAGGCGCTGGATATCCTGACGGCTGACTACTGGACAGGGCCACGCTTTGATCTTGTTTATGAGGTATCACCAGCCATCGCCGCAGAACTGTGCGATACCGGCGTTAACATGGGCCCATCGGTGCAGACCAAATGGTTCCAGCGCTGGCTGAACGTGTTCAACATTCAGGGCACGCTCTATCCCGATCTTATTGCAGATGGTTTTATCGGCCCGCGAACGATCAGCGCGTTAAAAAGCTATCTTACCCGGCGCGGAAAAGAGGGCGAGTTGGTTATGCTCCGGGCCCTGAATTGCAGCCAGGGTCAGCGTTATCTCGAACTGGCAGAACAGCGCAGCGCGAACGAGGCGTTTGTTTATGGCTGGGTAAAGGAACGGGTGGTTATATGACGCTTGAGATGATCACCGGACTCGTTGTAGCAGTATTTGCTGCTATCGCTGCCGCGTTTGGCTTGGGTCATTCACGCGGAACCAGCAAAGCGGAAGCGAAAGCAGACCAGCAGCGCACTGAAGAAAAGGCCGCAGCCACTGAAGCAGTAGCCGAACGCCGGGTAGAAGCAACGAAAGAGGCCAGCAATGTACAGCAGACTGTTAACCGCATGCCTGATGACGATGTTGATCGCGAGCTGCGTGACACGTGGAAGCGTCCCGGTGGTGGTTGATACCGCGTGTGACTGGGTAAAGCCAATCTACCTGACTGATCACGACATCGATGTTATGGACCGCCAGACGAAGAAAGACATCTTGGCGCATAACAAAGCGTGGCTGGCAAACTGCCAGCATCCAACTTCCGTCACCCTGCCAAAAGGATAGTCATTAAAGAAAGTATTCACTGATCGCCTTTGATAATGCATGATATGGTCATTTATAAGGTGAGGTGACTATGACTATTAGCGATATAATGGCTTTATTAGGTTTATTAGTGGGCGTTGTGGCAGCGTTTTTTGCATGGAAAGCATATTCAGTTTCGAAAGAACTATCTTTTCCTGCAAAGAAGGCCCACACGAATGCATGTTACCTAAAGCCTTTGTCGAAGAATGCTGAAGATTTTAGAAGGTTTTTGGAAGAAAATAATTTCAAAAAAATATACTTAAACATTCAATTTGATAGTGATGATTGCGAATATGCTGAGTGTGATGGGGAAAGTAAATTTAATGTCACTGCGACTCTTACTTTCTGGGTTGATAATTTCACTCCCTTAAAGGAAGGCGAGGTTCTTAATAGTTTTAATTCTTCCTCTCTTTTAATTCAAGTTAGCGGAGCACATGAAAGGCACCTCTATTGGCATAAAGGGGGATATCGTCTTCAGGGCTACTTTGCATTAGAAGGTTATGGTGTGCAGCAGGGCCACTCAGGCTGCCTATTAAGGCCATTACCTATTACCTAAATTATTGTAATTAGCAAATAGTCATCTAACCATCTGAAGCCACAAGCATATGCTAGTGGCTTTTTTATTGGGATCAAAATGCCACCACGAACGCCAAAAGCCTGCCGTGTTCGCGGCTGCCGCTCCACCACTACAGACCCATCCGGTTACTGTGAAAAACATAAAGGCGAAGGATGGAAATCCTATAAACCGGGTCAATCCCGTCAAAAGCGTGGATATGGGGCGAAGTGGGAAGCCATACGCGTCCGCATACTGAAGCGCGATAAAGTTCTTTGCCAGAACCATCTACGTCAGGGGATTGTGAAGCAGGCTTCGTGTGTTGACCACATCAAGGCGAAGGCTCACGGCGGTACCGATGAAGACAGCAACCTTGAAAGCCTGTGTTGGTCGTGTCATGCGGCGAAAACCGCGCGCGAGCGGCTCAAGTGAGAATAAGTGTCATCATAAGCTAGGGGGGGAGGTCAAATCTCTGTAGCCCCTTGCCTTCCGGACTGCCCGCCTCCTCGAATTTTTTTACCCGCAAAAAATCAAATTTAACCAGGAGTGTCGCTTATGGCTGGAACGGCGGGGCGTTCCGGGCGTCGCCCCAAGCCTACGGCGCGCAAGGAACTGGCTGGAAACCCCGGCAAGCGAGCCCTGAATAAAGAAGAACCAGTTTTCACACCAATTAAGGGTGTAACAGTGCCGGAGTGGTTTTCTGAAGATGACGGTATGCCCCTGGCAACAATCATGTGGGAACTGACAACGAAAGAGTTATGTGGTCAGGGGCTTTTATGTGTTACCGATCTCGCGGTACTTGAGCGCTGGTGTGTGGCGTATGAATTCTGGCGTCGTGCTGTTAAAAACATCGCCAGAGATGGGCTCTCAATTGTTGGTGCAATGGGCGGAAAAATTAAGAATCCCGAACTCACCGCCAAGAAAGAACAGGAATCGGAGATGAGTTCTACCGGTTCAATGCTGGGTCTTGATCCCAGCAGCCGCCAGCGTTTGATCGGTCTCGCCGGGCAGAAGAAAACCTCCAACCCATTCCTGAAGATGATTAACTCATGAGCCGGAAATCGTACCCCAACGTTAACGCCGCGAATCAGTATGCCCGCAACGTTGTGCGGGGAAAAATTACGGCGTGTCAGTATGTCATTCAGGCCTGCCAGCGTCACATTGACGATATGGCGCAGGAGAAGAGCAGAAAATTCCGGTATCGCTTCGACAAGGATATGGCGGAAAAGGCTGCGAAATTTATTCAATTGCTGCCACATACAAAGGGTGAGTGGGCATTCAAACGGATGCCGATCACCCTGGAGCCGTGGCAACTGTTCATTGTCTGTTGCTCATTTGGCTGGGTGCAGAAAGGTACTAAGCTGCGACGGTTCCGTGAGGTCTATACGGAAATACCGCGTAAGAACGGGAAGTCAGCGATCTCTGCTGGTGTGGCTTTGTATTGCTTCACCTGCGATAACGAATTCGGCGCGGAAGTTTATTCCGGCGCGACAACTGAAAAACAGGCATGGGAGGTTTTCAGACCCGCTCGCCTGATGTGCAAGCGTACGCCACTGCTGGTGGAGGCTTTCGGTATTGAAGTAAACGCTTCAAACCTTAACCGCCCGGAAGATGGTGCGCGTTTTGAGCCATTGATTGGCAACCCAGGTGACGGGGCATCCCCTCACTGTGCCATCGTCGATGAATACCATGAGCACCCCACGGATTCACTTTACACAACCATGCTCACAGGCATGGGGGCTCGTCGCCAGCCGCTGATGTGGGCCATCACTACAGCAGGCTACAACATTGAAGGACCATGCTACGACAAACGCCGTGAAGTGATTGAAATGCTCAACGCTTCTGTTCCAAACGAAGAGTTGTTTGGTGTTATTTACACAGTGGATGAAGGCGACGACTGGACAGATCCGAAGGTGCTGGAGAAGGCCAACCCCAACATGGGGGTCTCGGTATACCGTGATTTCCTTCTCAGCCAGCAACAGCGAGCGATAAACAACGCTCGTCAGGCTGGTGTGTTTAAAACGAAACATCTCAACATCTGGGTTGCTGCAAGAGCCGCGTTCTTTAACCTGGTATCCTGGCAGAACTGCGAGGATAAAACGCTGACGCTGGAACAGTTTGAGGGGCAGCCGTGCGTGCTTGCATTTGACCTGGCTCGCAAACTGGACATGAACAGCATGCCTCGTCTGTTCACAAGGGAAATCGACGGGAAAATACATTACTACTGCATTGCTCCGCGTTTCTGGGTTCCTTACGACACGGTCTACAGCGTAGACAGAAACGAGGATCGGCGCACAGCTGAGCGTTTCCAGAAATGGGTTGAGATGGGTTTGCTGACGGTAACGGATGGGGCAGAGGTTGATTATCGCTATATCCTCGAAGAGGCTAAAGCGGCAAACAAATTAAACCCGGTAAGTGAGTCACCGATCGATCCATTTGGCGCTACAGGTCTTTCCCATGACCTTGCTGATGAGGGACTAAACCCCATCACCATTGTTCAGAACTACACCAACATGTCTGACCCGATGAAAGAGCTGGAGGCAGCAATTGAGTCGGGACGATTTCATCACGATGGAAACCCGATCATGAACTGGTGTATCAGCAATGTTGTCGGTAAATACCTTCCGGGTAACGACGATGTGGTTAAACCTATCAAAGAGCAGAACGAAAACAAGATCGACGGCGCTGTTGCGCTGATTATGGCAATCGGGCGGGCAATGCTTAAAGAGCCTGGCGATTTCCTTTCATCTCTTGATCCGGACGATGACCTCTTAATTCTATGAAATCACTTATCACTGATGTAATCGGGCTAACCGGTTACGGCCTGCTCACGTCTGGGTTTTACCTGCAGTTTGGCCTGGCCCCGGCTCTGATGTTCTCCGGTGGACTACTGCTGGTGGCCGCACTGGCTATTGCCAGAAGGGGGAAACGTGCTGCTTGATGCTTTATTTCGAAGCGAATCACTTGAGAATCCTGCCACACCAGTAACAGGTGATGCGGTTGATACCGATGGCTTGTTCAGGGCTGATGTTTATGTCAGTCCTGAAACCGCGATGAAACTGGCGGCAGTTTACGCCTGTATCTATGTTCTTTCTTCAAATCTCGCTCAGATGCCATTGCATGTTATGCGTAAGCATAATGGCAAAGTTGAACCTGCACGGGATCACCCTGCTTTTTACCTGGTACATGATGAGCCGAACACCTGGCAGACCAGCTATAAATGGCGCGAGTTAAAGCAGCGCCATATCCTCGGCTGGGGAAACGGGTATACGCGGATCAAGCGTAGCCGTCGTGGTGAGGTGCTCTCACTTGATTGCTGTATGCCGTGGGAAACAACCCTGTTAAAAACAGGCGGTCGTTATACCTATGGTCTTTACAACGAAGAGGGTGCGTTCGCAATAAGCCCTGATGACATGATCCACATCCGCGCGCTGGGTAATAACCAGAAAATGGGGTTAAGCCCGGTGATGCAACATGCCGAAACGATTGGTATGGGCATGAGTGGGCAGAAGTATACCGAGAGCTTTTTCAGTGGTAACGCCAGGCCAGCCGGGATCGTTACTGTAAAGAGTGGGCTCAATAAAGAAAGCTGGGGCTGGCTGAAGGAGCAATGGAAGAAAGCGGCTCAGGCGCTGCGCAGCCAGGAAAATAAAACCATGCTGTTGCCCGCAGACCTCGATTATAAAGCGCTGACCGTGTCACCGATCGATGCGCAGGTCATCGACATGTCAAAACTCAACCGATCAATGATTGCCGGGATTTTCAACGTGCCCGCGCACATGATTAATGACCTCGAAAAAGCCACCTTCAGCAACATTACACAGCAGGCGATCCAGTTCGTACGCTACTCAATGATGCCCTGGGTGACGAACTGGGAGCAGGAACTTAACCGCCGCCTGTTTACCCGTGCGGAACTGGCCGCAGGCTATTACGTCCGTTTCAACCTGACGGGATTGCTTCGCGGCACACCGCAGGAACGGGCACAGTTCTATCACTTTGCTATTACTGATGGCTGGATGAGTCGCAATGAAGCCCGCGCTTTCGAAGATATGAATCCCGTTGATGGACTGGATGAAATGCTTGTCAGCGTTAATGCCGCTAATCCTGCTGCTGATTTTAAGCAAACCAAAACCGAAGAGGAAAAAACCGATGAGTGAACGCGAGATTCGCTGTTACAGCGGTGAAGTCCGTGCCGATCAGCAGGGGGATCAGCCCACGCGCATTATCGGTTATGGGTCGGTATTTAACAGCCGATCAGAACCGCTATGGGGATTTCGGGAAATCATTAAACCCGGTGCGTTTGATGATGTGCTTGGTGACGATATCCGGGGCCTGTTTAACCATGACCCCAATTTTATTCTTGGCCGGAGTAGCTCAGGAACACTGAGTGTGAGTGTTGATGATAAAGGACTCCGCTATGACATCGCTGCCCCTGATACCCAGACCATTCGTGATCTCGTACTGGCCCCGATGATGCGTGGCGATATCAATCAGTCATCTTTCGCATTCCGGATCGCTCACGATGGCGAGAACTGGTATCAGGACGATGAAGGGATTGTTATTCGTGAAATTAACCGTTTTTCACGCCTCTTCGATGTCAGCCCGGTGACTTACCCGGCGTATCAGGAGGCAGATTCTGGCATCCGTTCCATGAAAGCCTGGCAGGAAGCGCGCGAAAGCGGTGCGCTAAAGAACGCCATTAACCAACGAATGGCGCGTGAGCGCCTGCTGACTCTTCTTAACGCGTAAGGAAAAAACATGAAATTGCATGAACTGAAGCAAAAACGTAACACCATCGCCACTGACATGCGTGCCCTGCACGAAAAGATTGGTGATGCCACCTGGACTGATGAGCAGCGCAACCAGTGGAATACTGCTAAATCAGAACTGGATGCACTCGATGAGCAGATTGGTCGCGTAGAAGAGCTTCGTCGCCTCGACCAAACCCATGTTGAAGAGCAGGAAGAAGGACATCGGCAGCAGCGTAACAGTTCTCCGGAAAATCAGAATGCAGAGCGTCGCGCTGTAGCGTTTGATAAGTTTCTGCGTAACGGTTTCAGCGAACTATCTTCTGAAGAACGTCAGGCACTCAAAGAATTACGTGCGCAGGGTACTTCACCCGATGCTAAAGGCGGTTACACAGTGCCAACGCAGATGCTGAATAAAATCGTCGACTCGATGAAAGCCTATGGCGGCATTGCCAGCGTTGCGCAGATCCTTAATACCTCTAATGGACAGGATATTACCTGGTCAACGTCTGACGGTACTGCGGAAGAAGGGGAGCTCCTGGGTGAAAATACCGAAACTACCGAAGAGGATGTGACCTTTGGTACTGCAATTCTCGGTGCTAAAAAGCTTTCTTCTAAAATCATCCGTGTCTCAAACGAGCTTCTGCAGGACAGTGGCGTGGATATTGAGGCATACCTTTCGGCTCGCATTGGTCAGCGTATCTCTCGTGGTGAAGCCCGATACCTGGTTCAGGGCTCTGGCGCAGGTGCACCTGTTCAGCCAAAAGGACTGGTTACATCGGTGACGGGTACGGTGAACACCGCTGCGGCGGCTGCATTCACCTGGCAGGAAATGAACAAACTGAAACATGCAATCGACCCGGCTTATCGCGGTGGTCCTAAATTCCGCTGGGCTTTCAACGATTCGACGTTACAGGTGATCGAGGAGATGGTTGATGGTCAGAACCGACCTTTGTGGTTGCCTGACGTTGCTGGTGGCACTCCTGCAACTATCCTGAATATTCCCTACGTTATCGACCAGGCTATCGACAGTGCCGCAGCGGGTAAAAAATTCGCTTTCCTGGGCGATTTTGACCGATTCATTATTCGCCGCCTTAACTATATGACGCTGAAGCGACTGGTCGAACGTTATGCTGAGTTTGATCAGACGGCGTTTCTGGCCTTCCACCGCTTTGACTGTGTTCTGGAAGATACTGCAGCGATTAAAGCGTTGGTGGGAAAACCAGCGTAATTCTTACCACTGTCAAATGACGCCGCGAAAGCGGTTTTTTTATGCCTGCTGTATGGCGGGCATAAGGATTCTTATGCTGCTTGACCTGAGTGAAATTAAGCGGCAGCTCCGGCTTGAAGATGATTATGCAGAGGAAGACGAGCTGCTGAATATGATTGGCGGTGCTGTACAGTCCAGAACCGAGTCATTCCTGAATCGTAATCTTTATGCGAAAAAATCGGACCTCTCCGACGCTGATCCAGAGGGTCTGGTCATGACTGACGATATAAAACTGGGGATGCTGCTTCTGGTAACCCATTTTTATGAGAATCGTTCATCTGTTTCTGAAGTCGAAAAAATGGAAATGCCACAGTCATATACCTGGCTTGTTGGCCCTTACCGGTTTATCCCGTTATGAAACTTCGACAGACTCAAACCAGCGCAACGTACCTGCTGCCTGATCCTGGTGAACTCGATAAAAGGGTGATGATCCGCCAGCGCGTCGACACGCCGTCAGATGATATGGGCACGGAGCCGACTTACCCGGTGTCGTTTTATACCTGGGCAAAGGTGGTACAGACCAGCGCGACGACGTATCAGGAAACGGCCCAGACCGACAACGCAATCACCCATTACATCACCATTCGCTGGCGCAGTGGCATCACCTCAGATTTCGAGGTGGTGCAGGGTGATATGGTGTTCCGTGTGCATCGTGCGCGGGATCTGAACAGCAAGCGGCGATTTTTACTGCTTGAGTGTACCGAGCTTGGCGTTCAGCCAGCGACATCAGGAGGGAACAGTAGTGGCAACTCCCTTTTTTCACGTTGATTTTCAGCAACCGAAGGAGATGCGCTTCAACCGGGCCCGTGTCCGCCGCGCATTTATTCATATTGGTCAGCGCCATATGCGTGACGCCCGCCGTCTGGTGATGCGCCGGGGCCGATCTGAACCAGGTGAAAACCCCGGTTATCAAAGTGGACGCCTGGCAAAATCAATCGGCTTTATGGTCCCCAGGGCAAGTAAAAACCGCCCCGGCTTTATGACCCGCATTGCACCTAACCAGCGTAACGGTCAGGGAAACCGGCTTATCACGGGCGATTTTTACCCAGCCTTTCTTTTCTATGGTGTTCGTGGTGGCGCAAAACGTCGTCGCAGTCATCAGCGCGGTGCTTCTGGCGGCAGCGGCTGGCGGCTGGCTCCGCGAAATAACTTCATGGTGGAAACGCTGGAAAAAAACAGCCCGTGGACGCGCTATTACCTTCTGCGTGAACTTCGCCAGTCGCTTAAACCGGAGAAACGTCGCTGATGAAACTCACCCCTGTTATTGCTGCGCTTCGCGCCCGATGTCCTGTTTTCGAAAATCGTGTTGCGGGTGCGGCGCAGTTTAAGGACCTGCCTGAAGTCGGCAAGATGAAACTCCCGGCAGCTTATGTTGTTCCTGGTGATGATTCACCTGGGGAGCAGAAAAGTCAGACGGATTACTGGCAGACGCTGACTGAAGGTTTTTCCGTGATCGTGTTTGTCAGCAACGGACGTGACGAACGCGGCCAGTTTGCATCTTATGATGTGGTTCATGATGTCCGTCAGATGTTGTTTAAAGCGTTGCTGGGCTGGAATCCGGAAGAACGCGGGAATCCGATCACCTACAGCGGAGGCTCGCTCCTTGATGTAAACCGCCATGAACTGAGCTATCAGTTCGACTTTGTCGTCGAAAACGAACTGGGTGAAGACGACACGCGGCAGCAGGGCGAGCTAAACGACCTGGATGATTTTAAAACACTCTCAATCGATGTGGATTTTATTAACCCTGGCAATGGGCCTGATGATGTGATCGAACATCACACAGAAATTACTCTTCCTGACTGAGGAACACCATGTTTGTGAAACCCAAAGACGGGCGGTCAGTTCATGACCCAGCCCGGGGCGACTTATTGCCTGTAGAAGGGCGGAACGTCGAACCGAACCAGTACTGGTTCCGTCGTGAAATCGACGGTGATATCGAAATTGGTCAGCCGGAAAAAGGCGGTAAACCGGATAATAAGGTGGTCACTAAATGACTGTATCCATGAATAACATTCCGTCCGATCTCCGCGTACCGCTTTTCTACGCCGAAATGGACAACAGTGCGGCAAATACAGCGCAAACCAGTGCCCCATCGCTGCTGATTGGTCATGCGAATACCGGGGCAAATATTGCCACGAATCAACTGGTCTTTATGCCGTCGAAAGACTACGCGATCCAGCAGTGCGGTGCAGGCAGTCAGATGGCGCGTATGGTGGAAGCCTACCGGCTCACCGATCCATTTGGTGAGTTATGGGTGATTGCCGTACCTGATACTGGCACAGCCGCAACGTTTACGCTGACAGTAACTGGCGCGGCCACGGAGTCCGGTGTTGTCAGTCTGTACATTGGACGCAGACGTATTCAGGCTAACGTTACCACTGGTGATGATACCTCTGCTGTGGCATCTGCCATTGCCGCCGCCATTACTGCTGACGGGCAAACGCCGTTTACCGCATCTGCTGCTGCAGGTGTTGTAACGCTTACGGCCCGCCATAAAGGAACATGGGCAAACGATATTCCGATCACACTGAACTACTACGGCTTCAGTGGAGGTGAAGTGCTTCCTGCCGGCATTCTTATTGCTATTGCAGCGGGTGTGGCTGGAGCGGGTGCGCCGGTATTGTCAGGAACCATTGCAGCGATGGGGGATGAACCGTTCGACTATATTGGACACCCGTTCAACGACACCGCGTCTATGAACACGTTCACGCTGGAAATGAACGATACCAGTGGTCGCTGGAGCTGGTTACGCCAGATTTACGGGCACGTGTATACGTCTAAAATCGCTGCGATAAGTGACCTGATCACCGTTGGCGATATGTTCAACGACCCGCATGTGACGCTGGCAGGCTATGAAAAAGCGGTGCAGTCGTGCCCCGATGAGCTGGCGGCGAGCCGTACAGCCAGGGCTGCAGTGTTCCTGCGTATAGACCCTGCACGCCCGACGCAAACGGGCGAGCTTACCGGGATGCTTCCGCCTCCGAAGGGTAAGCGATTTATTAGTACCGAACAGCAGTCATTACTGACTCACGGTATCGCTACTGCGAAAGCAGAAGGTGGTGTGCTGCGTACTCAGCGCGATATCACCACGTACAAGAAAAATGCCTATGGCGTGGCGGATGACAGCTATCTGGACAGTGAAACGCTGCATACCAGCGCGTATGTCCTCCGTCGTCTTAAATCGGTGATCACCAGCAAGTACGGGCGTCATAAGCTGGCGAATGACGGTACACGCTTTGGCCCTGGCCAGGCCATCGTAACGCCTGCGGTTATTAAGGGTGAATTGCTGGCGACATATCGCCAGATGGAGCGTGAAGGCATAGTAGAAAACTATGAACTGTTCAAAAAATATCTGATCGTTGAGCGCGATGCTAATTACCCGACCCGCATCAACGTGCTGTACCCACCTGACTACGTTAACCAGTTGCGTGTCTTCGCATTGCTTAACCAGTTCCGTCTTCAGTATCAAGAGGAGTCCGCATAATGTCGCGCATTGGTGGTACTTGTTATTTCAAAATTGACGGCCAGCAGTTGTCGCTGACAGGCGGCATTGAAGTTTCGATGAACAAGACGGTCAATGATGATGTCATTGGCCAGGACGGTTCAGTGGATCGTAAAGAGACACACCGCGCACCATACATCAAAGGCACTTTCAAAGTGCCTCAGAATTTTCCAGTCAGCAAGATCACTACGTCAGACCAGATGACAATTACTGCTGAGCTAGCGAATGGTCAGGTCTATGTTCTGTCGTCTGCCTGGCTGCACGGTGAAGCCAACCACAACGCCGAAGAAGGCACGGCTGACCTTGAATTCCACGGAGAAGAAGGAGATTACCAGTAATGAAAGAGCTTCCGCTGGTAAAAGCTGTCACTGCGCATGGAGAAACGATCGGCGTCCTGGAATTCAACGACCCCACGGGTAAAGACGTTCGTGAACTGGGTTATCCCTACCAGATGAACCAGGATGAGTCGATCAAGCTTCAGGCACACATTATTGCGAAATACATTGTCAGGCTGGCAAATGTCCCTTTGAGCACTGTTGATCAGATGTCCCCAGGAGACCTGAATTCTGCTGGCTGGCTGATTGCCGGTTTTTTCCTCCAGGGCTGACGGCGGAGTATCTCACCGACCGCTATTTTGACTGCGCCAGTTACTGGCGCATCAATCCTCTTGAATTGCTGAATATGCCTATCAGTGAGATCCCTTTACTGGTCAGCCAGGCAAACAGAATAGAGCAGGAGAAGCATCGCAATGGCTGAGTTTGAATTAAAGGCGCTAATCACAGGCGTGGATAAACTTTCCCCTGCGCTTTCTCGAATGCAGAAAAACATTCGTGGTTTTAAACGCCAGGCTGAAGAGGCATCAAAAGGAGGGATTGCTCTTGCTGGTGGTCTGGCGGCAGGGCTGACAGTATCCCTCAAAGCCTATGCAGATCAGGAGAATGCGGCCACAGGTCTGAAAGTGGCGATGATGCAGGCCAATGGTGAGGTCGGCAACAGTTTCGAAAAAATCAATAAACTTGCTGTCGGGCTTGGTAATCAGTTACCGGGCACGACGGCTGATTTCCAGAACATGATGCAGATGCTTGTCCGTCAGGGTATTCCGGCAGAGAACATCCTCGGGGGAGTGGGTAAGGCTACAGCCTATCTTGCTGTGCAACTGAAAAAGACACCTGAAGCGGCTGCTGAGTTTGCAGCAAAAATGCAGGACGCAACAGGAACTGCCTCGGATGACATGATGGGGCTGTTCGATACCATACAGAAGGCATTCTATC
Source organism: Enterobacter sp. RHBSTW-00994 (assembly GCF_013782625.1). Lineage (NCBI taxonomy): Bacteria > Pseudomonadati > Pseudomonadota > Gammaproteobacteria > Enterobacterales > Enterobacteriaceae > Enterobacter > Enterobacter sp. RHBSTW-00994. Next base: position 1,874,293 of record NZ_CP056199.1, read on the forward strand.
TTGGTGTTGATGATACCAACATGCTCTCGTTCTTCACCAAGACCAGCTCTGTACTGAAGATGGTAAACAAGGATGGACTGAAAGCCGCACAGGGGCTGGCCCCAATCAGCGTGATGATGGACCAGATGGGTATGCAGGGTGAATCTGCTGGTAACGCCCTGAGAAAAGTCATTCAGTCGGGTCTTGATGTCAAAAAAGTTAAAGGTGTAAATAAAATTCTTGATCGTCAAAAACTTGGGGTAAACCTTGATTTTACTGACGGTAAAGGAGGCTTTGGCGGTCTGGACAATATGTTCCAGCAGCTTTCAAAGCTACGCAAATTAACTGACGTCAAACGAACTGGAGTACTTAAGGCGTTGTTTGGTGATGACGCGGAGACACTCCAGGTTGTTAATGCACTTATCGACAAAGGTAAGGATGGTTACGATCAGGTTCAGCAGAAAATGAACAAGCAGGCCAGCCTGAACAAACGTGTAGAAGCTCAGCTCGGAACACTGGCTAACCTGTGGGAGGCAATGACAGGTACGGCTACCAACGGGCTTGCTGCTATCGGTAGTGCATTTTCTGGTGACACAAAAAATCTGACGATCTGGCTTGGTGATTTGGGCGAAAGATTCACGACCTTTGCTGACCAGAATCCGAGGGTTATTCGTAGTGTTGTGGGACTTGTTGCAGGTCTTGCCACCCTCAAACTGGGAATTATGGGGGTAGGGCAGGCCATCACTATTGCCAGCAGACTTGCATCAATGACGCCGCTTGGGATGATCCTGTCAGGAATAGCGTTGGCTGCTGGTCTTATTATTTCAAACTGGGATGCCATCGGACCTTATTTTAAAAAAATGTGGGACACAGTTAGCCCTTATTTTGAAACCGGATGGGAACTTATCAAAAAGGTGTTTGGCTGGACACCGCTTGGGATGGTTATCAAAAACTGGGCTCCGGTTGTTAAATGGTTCCAGGATAAGTGGGAAAAACTAAAACCCATCATCGAGTGGTTTACCGATGGAGCGAGTGATACGGTCGCTGCCGCGAATGCCGCTCAGTGGGGGGCGGGTGGCTATGGGGCTTATGGTACGGGTGTACCATCACCAGGCTATAACCCTTACCAGATAAAACAGGGACCAGCCTCTCAGCCACAGGGAAAGGTTACTGTTCAGTTTGAGAATGCTCCGCCAGGCATGAAGGTCACTGACACACGCGCTTCCGGCATTGATGTAAATCACGATGTTGGTTATACGAGGATCGGTAAAGTTGGCATGGGTGGTTAACTGAATGTATTGTGTATTCTCTATCATTTGCATAGCAAATAACTTCACCTTAACTAAGGTTAATCATGAATAACACTATTGTGGCCAGCGCAATCATTGGCGTGTCGATGATTTTTTCTGGACTTATCATATCTGAGAACATCTCCTTCAAAGATCAGCATGTAATCCCACTTGCTGGTGGCGCTGTAAAGCTTGGTGATATATATAAGGAAGAGAAACTAATTAGCGCAAAACTCATTTTTAAACAGGGTGAGCAGGTGTTAATTTCTCAAGGCAATCCCGATGACTTTAGCAGTGAAGTTGATAATAAAATTGCTGAAATTATCAAAGGACTAAATGCCGATAAAACGAAAAATGACGAGCGCATTACACCTGAAACACTCAGTGTTCTTGATGATGCTGAGTTGGAATTAGTTTCAGCAGTGAGATACAACAGTGAGCATCAACCAATGTTTACTTTAACTCTTGAAAAAAAAGTTATTCCAATGGTTAAGGGTTCTTACATCAAGGATTTTTCTCTTCAAAATATTAAAAAGTTCGTTGAAAGCCAGCAGCAAGCCTATAGTCAGTCTCTGTTTATAACAAAGTAATTACCGATATGTTTGAATAAAACCCGCCAATAAGCGGGTTTTTTATTATCTGGAGTTTATATGGCGTGGAAAGACAGACTTCAGGAAGCGTCCTTTCGGGGGATTCCATTCAAGGTTGAAGGGGAAGGGGCTCCGGTAGGGCGTCGTGTTGAAACCCATGAATACCCAAATCGGGACAAACCCTACACGGAAGACCTGGGCAAAGTCACTTTCCGCCCGAATATTACCGCTTATGTTGTGGGTGATGATTGCTGGGAACAGCGTGACAGACTTATTGAAGCGCTAAACAAACCGGGACCGGGGGCGCTGATTCATCCGACATATGGAGAAATAAGCGTCTGTGTTGATGGTGAGATTAAAGTCAGCACCACAGCAGGTGAAGGCCGGATGGTTCGCTTTGATCTCCAGTTCGTTGAAGCTGGCGAGTTATCTTATCCCACTGCCGGTGCAGCAACAGCCAACACCCTGGTATCTTCTTGCTCGGTTCTGGATGACTGTATCAGCGATAACTTTGAAAATTTCAGTATTGATGGTGTTGCTGATTTTGTTCAAAACGATGTTATCGGCTCAGCCACGGAAATGATGGGGTCTGTATCAGATGCCATGAAGGTGGTGGATTCAACGGTTTCTGATGCCGCCAGGCTGATGCAGGGTGATATCTCTGTTTTGCTCCCTCCGCCATCATCCGGGAAAACGTTTGTGGATCAGCTTCAGTCCATGTGGCGTACAGGTAAGCGACTGTATGGCAATACAGGTGACCTGCTGACGATGATCAAAACGTTTTCAGGAATAAGCCTGGGCAGTGACCTGCAGCCTCATGGCGTGTGGAAAACCGATAGTGTCACGACGAAGACGGTTAAAGAGCAGCGCAATTATGTGGCGAGTGCCATTCGGACTACTGCAATCTCCGAGGCTGCTTATACCGTCACCACGATCCCCGCACTTTCTCAGTCAACAAATAATTCACCCCGGGAGGCAACCGGCTGGCCGTCGGTCACACATCCGGCACTGAATAATGCGGCAGAAGAAACGGTGACTGTTGATGTGCCCACCTGGGATGAACTGGTAGATATCCGTGACACGCTGAACACTGCCATTGATAAAGAGATGGCAAGAACCACAGATGACCGATTATTCCTTGCTCTGCGCCGTGTAAAGTCCGATCTCAACAGTGACATCAAATCCCGTCTTGCTCAGACAGAAAAAACGGTTGAGCGTACCCCGTCTGAGGTTTTGCCTGCGCTGGTTCTTGCTGCAACCTGGTTTGATAATGCAGCCCGTGAGTCTGACATTGTCAGGCGCAATGCGGTCACACACCCCGGCTTTGTGCCAGTTTCACCTCTGAGGGTTCCTGTACGATGAGCGATAACGTAACGCTGCGGGTTAACGGACGTGAATGGGGGGGCTGGACATCAGTCCGCATAGGTGCAGGCATTGAGCGGCTGGCACGAGATTATAGCGTAGAGATTACACGTGAGTGGCCTGGTGGTGATGGTGTGGCATCGCTGCAACCACGAGTGAAAAATGGTGATCGTGTTGAGGTGCTGATTGGGGATGATCTGGTAATAACCGGCTGGGTGGAAGCAACGCCAGTCAGGTACGATTCCCGGTCAATCAGTACAGGTATCAGTGGACGCAGTATTACAGCCGATCTAATTGACTGTGCAGCAGAGCCAACTCAATTTAACGGCCGATCTCTGGTACAGGTAGCCGCAGCACTGGCTAAACCCTTCAGCATTGAGGTAGTTAATTCCGGCGCACCTTCTGCTGTTATTCCCGGTGTTCAGCCCGATCACGGTGAAACCGTTATTGAAGTGCTGAATAAAATGCTGGGGCAGCAGCAGGCGCTGGCCTATGACGATCCTAAAGGGCGTCTTGTTATTGGAGGTATTGGCTCAACGCGTGCGCATACCGCACTGGTGCTGGGGAAAAACATTATTTCCTGTGATACCGAAAAGAGCATCCGGGAGCGTTTTTCTACGTATCAGGTTTCAGGCCAGCGAGCAGGTAATGATGATGACTTTGGTGCTGCGACCACAACGGCACTACGGGCTAAAACCACTGATGCGGCGATAGGGCGTTATCGCCCGATGGCTGTTCAGCAGACGGGACAGGCCACAGGCGCGAGCTGTATCGCCCGAGCAGAGTTTGAAGCAAGGCAGCGCGCAGCGCGTACCGATGAAACAACATATGTAGTCTGGGGCTGGAGGCAGGGAGACGGGAGCCTGTGGCAACCAAACCAGCGCGTCATTGTTTTCGACCCGGTTTGCGGCTTCAACAACAGCGAACTCCTCATCTCTGAAGTGACATTCACAAAAGACAATAACGGTACGCTGACAGAATTGCGTGTCGGGCCTCCAGATGCCTATCTTCCTGAGCCTGAAGACAAACAAACGAAAGGTGCTAAAAAACGCAAAGTGAAGGAGGACCCGTTCTGATGGGGACTTTACAGAGCCTTCAGCGGCAGGTACTGAGCCTGATTGGTCGTGCAGTAGTGAAAAGCATTGATGCCGCGAGCAAATGCCAGACGGTTGATGTTGAACTGGTAGGAGGACAGCCAAAAAGTGGAATTGAACATTTTGAGCCATACGGTTTCACGTCACGGGCTAACGCCGGGGCTGAGGCTCTCGTCTTATTTCCTGATGCGGATCGATCGCATGGTATTGCTGTTGCGGTTGCTGATCGGCGTTATCGCCTGAAAGGGCTGAAAACAGGAGAGGTCGCTCTCCACGATGACCAGGGCCAGTCAGTCACTCTGACACGAAATGGGATAGTGGTTGATGGTGGGGGGAAAATAATCACCTTCAAAAATGCCCCAAAAGCCCGCTTTGAAATGGACATCGAATCGACAGGGCAGATTAAGGACTTATGTGATTCCTCTGGGCGGACAATGGCCGAAATGCGTATTACCTACAACGGGCACAAACATAAGGAGAACGGAAATATCACTGACATACCTGATACGAAAATGGAGGCGTAATGGAACTCTGGTTAACGGTAAACGGGAAAACAGTCAGCGCCAGTTCTCAGCTCGACATGCTAACCCGTGCAGTTGTTATTTCACTCTTCACTCACCGGCGTGCCGATCCTGACGACAATGTTGATGTACCGATGGGATGGTGGGGGGATACCTGGCCTGTTGTTGAAAATGACCGATACGGCTCAAAACTCTGGTTACTGCAACGCAGCAAACTGACGAATGCCCTGGTGAATACTGTACGTAATTATCTGCGCGAAGCACTCCAGTGGATGCTTGATGATGGCGTGGTATCTCGCGTAGACATCGATATTCAGCGAACCGGTATTAACGAACTGGGAAACAGAATTGTCCTCTGGCGCAGGGATGGTCCCGTCACTATTTCCTTCAATGACTTATGGAGTGTAATCACCAATGGCGGACAGTGAATTTCAGCGGCCAACGCTGGCCGAAAATATTAGCATGATCCGCACAGACCTTTTTGCCCGTCTCGACATCAATGATGAGCTTCGTCGTATGGATGAAGATGTCAGGGCTAAGGTTTATGCGGGGGCTCTGCATACGGTCTACGGCTATATCGATTACCTGGCAATGAATATGCTGCCTGACCTTTGCGACGAATCATGGCTTTACCGTCACGCAGCAATGAAACGCTGCCCTCGAAAAGATGCCGTGGCCGCGTCTGGTTTTATGCGCTGGGACGGCGTATCGAACGGGCTGAAGGTGAGCGCCGGGGCGGTAATTCAGCGTGATGACCTCGTGCAGTATACGGCGCAAGCAGATGCTACAAGTGCGGGCGGCGTTCTTCGCGTCCCCGTTCTTTGCAGTGTGACAGGCATGACCGGAAATATGGATGACGGGGAGACGCTTTCACTGGTTTCGCCTGTTAACGGACTCCCTTCCGGCGGCCTGGCAGATACGATAACCGGCGGCTTTGATATTGAAGATCTTGAGGTATGGCGCGCCCGAGTTCTTGAGCGTTACTACTGGACCCCACAGGGGGGTGCAGACGGCGATTATGTTGTCTGGGCAAAAGAAGTTCCTGGCGTAACCCGCGCATGGACCTACCGGCACTGGATGGGAACGGGAACGGTTGGTGTTTTGATAGCCAGCAGTGACCTCATTAACCCTATTCTGGATGATGCAACGGTTGCAGCAGCTCAGGCTCATATAGAACCTCTGGCACCGGTTGCGGGTTCAGACCTTTATGTGTTCAAGGGAACACCAAAAACGGTCAACTACACAATCGACCTGAATCCTGACACGCCAGAAATACGCGCTGCGGTGGAGGCTGAACTCCGCTCATTTCTGCTGCGGGACGGCTATCCGGAAGGAACCCTGGAGCTTTCCAGGACGAACGAGGCGATTTCTATTGCTGCGGGCGAGTACAGCCATAAACTTCTTTCGCCAACAGCAGATACGCCGATCGCGAAAAATGAACTTGCCGTTCTGGGGGTAATAACGTGGGCGTGAGCAATGATGATTATGTCCAGCTTCTGGGGGCGCTGCTGCCTCCTGGCCCTGCATGGTCAGTTGACGATGTGGCGATAAGCGGCGCTGCTCCGTCTTTACTCAGGGCACATCAGCGTGGGGACGAGCTCATGCTGGAGATCGACCCACGAACGACAACAGAGCTTATTGACCGATGGGAGCGGTGCTGTGGTCTGCCTGACGAATGTATTCCGTCCGGAACACAGACTTTGCGGCAGCGGCAGCAGCGGCTTGACGCTAAGGTCAACCTTGCTGGTGGTATTAATGAAGATTTCTATCTTCGCCAGCTGGCAGCACTGGGTAAGCCGGGAGCCACGATCACGCGCTATAACAATGGTCCATTTAAATGCACATCATCGTGTGTCGATGTGACCTACTCAACTGAATGGCGGTATTACTGGCAGGTCAATATGCCTGCTTCAACAGATGCCACCTGGATGACCTGCACAGACAACTGTGAAACACCGGTTCGCTACTGGGGAGATACGGTTGCTGAATGCGTCATCAATAAACTCTGCCCGTCACATACCTACGTCATTTTTAAATATCCGTAATCGGAGACATTATGCATCGCATCGACACACCTACTGCGCAGAAAGATAAATTCGGCGCGGGAAAGAATGGCTTTACCCGTGGCAATCCACAGACAGGAACCCCGGCCACAGATCTTGATGACGATTATTTTGACATGCTGCAGGAAGAACTGGCTGGCGTGGTTGAAGCTACAGGGGTTGTGCTGGATAAATCCAAACACAACCAGCTTCTGACAGCCCTGAAATCATTGTTGCTCAGTCGCGTACATCCATTTGCTGATATCAAAGCTGATGGCTCTGCTGCAGTGGCCGAAGCTCTCACAAATCTGGGAATTGGGGAAGCAGCAAAGCTTGGCGTCGCTACCAATTCGCAGATGGCAGCCGGAACAGCAACTAATCTCCTACCAAGTGTTGCAGCAGTTATGAGTCTTTTCAGTAAACGAAATTTTGCAACGAAGGATTATATCCGTATTCCAGATGTACCTGGTGGGTTAATTATACAGTTTGGAACAAGTGTAATTAGCGCAACTTCGGGGTCACTTGCATTTGCCACACCTTTTCCCAACTCAGCATTAGCATTTGTAGCATTGAAAAATGGAAGCGATGGTCGCTTTGTTTCTTATTCTGGACTTATTTTGAATGGTGTTAGTGTTTATGGTTTTTCAAATACTACCCCTACAAATATTGATACGTTTAACTGGCTTGCTATAGGGTATTAAATTATGGGGTGCGCATATTTCTCACCATCAAAATTAATATTTATTCCTGAGGAGTGGAAGAGTGATGGAACATATAGTGATACAACTTGGCCTCCGGACGCAATTCTTCTTTCACAAGAGGAGTCTAACTGTTTTTGGCGTAATGACCCACCGGAAGGTAAGCAGTTAGGCGAAGTTGGAGGAAGGCCTTCTTGGGTGAATACTCCTAAACCAACGGCAGAACAATACATTGAAGAAGCTGAAGTAAAAAAGAAAGGCTTGCAGTTGTTTGCCACTAATAATATTATTGTATGGCAAACTAAATTATTAATGGGACGAGCGTTAACGAATATAGAAAAATCGCAGCTAGATAAATGGATGGATTTTATTGATTGTTTATCAGCTGTTGACGTAACTAAGAGTCCCAACATTGATTGGCCAGAACCACCAGGAAATTAAATATTGCATGGGAGGCAAAAAGCCTCCCTGTAATTAATTAAGTGACTTGGCAAATAACTGATCGAGATTAACAATACCTTTTGTATCATAGTGTAGATTATCAGGCCCTTTGGATAATCCATCACAGTCAAACCACTTGTAACCATCTGCATGAACATTTTCTTGGGCATTCCTCACGACTGAAGTATATTTAAACATCGAATCTGGAGAGGTTACCCTGCATACAGAGAACTTAAGATTCTCATTACCTGTCTCTTTCTTGATATTTCTAATGAATTTTTCTAGATTTGATTTGTACGCTTCTGCATATTCAGCATTCCCACCATCACTTTCACCCTGCATCCACATAACGCCTTTAATGGAAATTTTCCTGGTTTTTTCAGCGGCACTGATCTCTGCAAGTGTTTTTTGGTAGAGGAATCCCTTTGGCTCAGAGTTCCATTCCTTTGCTAATTTAGTATCACCTGCGGAAACTTTGATAATTCCTATCTTTTCTTTTTTAGCTATCTCATGAGCAAAGGAAACTTCAGGGCCGAAACCTTTTACCTCAAAAGATGATGGGGAAACCTGAACCCATTTACCCTCTTTGAAGATGAAGGCATTCTCGCTTGGCTTCTTCAAATCCTCTGGCAAATCTGCGGCAACAGACCTCATTCCAACCATGTTGCTTTGACCAAGAAGTAGATAGACGGGTAATGGCGATTCAGTTTTCACTGACGCTGAATTGTCGCATCCAGATACAAGAAAAGCAGACGCAACGGAAAACGCAAAGACATATCCAGTTTTCATAAAAGTCCAGTTACATGAATGATTAATGCATTAGCCATCAGGCATATGATGTTATAATAACCCCTAATAACTCTAAGCTTAAGAGTAAATTGCCTTGATCTATTTTCCAACTAAAACTACTGCATACACATACAGTAGATAGACTGCATAGTTTCAAAGACCAACCTGGTGAACTGTCGGGAACTCTGAAACCAACCACATATCGGACTCTTCAAACATATCCTCCAGCATGCGGTTCAGCTTTTCCCGATCGCTTTTGCTGGCATCACTATTTAAGGCGTTTGCTTGCATTGGCTTCACCCTCACTTCGGCATCAGGGAAAATCCGGTGCACCCGCTTCGTCAGCTCGGCCAGGATGATACCTCTGGCCTCTTGGAGCCCATCAACATTTCGCTTGTCATAAACCAGTTCAACAAACATACCGATCCTCTTATAAGTGAAAACTGCCTGTGTTTGATCTGTGTTTGTAAAAATACTACTGTATATGCATACAGTCAATGGGTGAATGAGGGTGCGTTTATGCCTCGTCAACCGGATATTCGTGCTGCTTTTATTGCGGCCATACAGCAAAACCCGAAGGGCTATCTCTGCCTGCATACAGACAAATTCATCGCTGAACTGCAGGAGAGGCACTGGCATTTCAGTCAGACGGATGCAAATTCATGGATTGAGCGATACCAGCCAGACTTCGCCGATAAGACGACAAACGGAAGCGAGAACCGCTACTGGATCTTACGCAACATGGGGAGGATATTCTGATGGGCTTTCCTTCACCGGCAATGGATTACCAGGAACAGCGGTTAACCATAGATCTGCTATGCGGAATTGACGGGAACTGCCGGGTAATAGAGACGTCATGTGGTTGGGCTGTCATTAACGTTGCCCTGAGACCAGAGCAGGGAGATACGCTACTGGTAAGAATGGATAACAGGAATGAGTTTGCAAAGCTTTACGGTTCTGCATTGGTCACTGAAGATGGTGAAGCGATAGAAGGCGACGCACTGGATGGTGTGGAGGTTTTTGGAGTGTTAACGCATAGCCTTAACAGGGTAGGGAACGATGATTGCCCGGCGATTTGATTTGAGCCCAAATTAGGGCTCTTTATCTTCATTCTTTAATCCATGTCTTTCAGCGATTTCTTTATAATTTACTGTTTTATTTAAAAAATCCTGAATGTCAACTCCTGTTGCCATCTTATAATGTAGTTTTAAGAGCGCGATCTGTTCGGTGGCTAAGTTGAACGATTTTTCCTGCAAATCAATTACGGACTTCATAGCTTCAATTTGTTGTTCATAAAGTTTTATGAGGTCTTCATCATTACCTTCCCCCTCTCCAGAATAGCCCTCAAATGATTCTTCAAGGATTTGAACGATTTCAGCATTCATTGAGCGACCATGTGCCTTGGCTTGCTCTTGAATTTTTTCTTTTAAATCAGAAGGCATCCGCACCCCATACGGTGCAATATCACGAACTTTCATAAATAACCCTGTGGATAAGAACCTTCTACACAATGTAGCTACTTCAGGTTTGACATTCTATGCTCACAATGTAATATTTGTGTAGTCATTACACGATGTAGAAAAGGTGAGCGTTATGTGTAAGGTTAGCAACATACCACCAACAGGAATCAGATTCCCAGAATACTTAAAGGAACTACTTAAGGAGGCGGCAAAAAGGGAAGGTAGGTCTGTCAACAATGAAGTGGTTAAGCGCATAGAAAGGAGCCTTAAGGAAGATGGATTTATCAAGGCTTAGAAATAGTGAAACCCCAAAGGCGGCAACCTTTGAGGCTTCTAATTTGTCAGCAACTTACGAGAAACCAACAATGAAGAGTTTAGCAAAAACAACGGCAAATTTCACTATCTTCAATTTCGGTGATAGTACGATCAGAGTAACCGATAAAAGCGGTGAACCTTGGTTTGTTGCAAAGGATGTTTGTGAAGTACTTGGTATTGCAAACAGCCGAGATGGAATAAGTAGACTGGATGCTGATGAAAAGGATGTAGCTTTAACCGACACCCTTGGTGGCCAACAAGAACTTGCTGTCGTGAGCGAGTCAGGGATGTACACATTGGTCTTACGATGCCGTGATGCAATTAAGCCAGGAACGGTGCCACATTCTTTCCGGAAGTGGGTTACTGCAGAAGTTTTGCCTGCTGTTAGGAAGAATGGAGTTTATGAAAAGCCTTTATCAAATAAAAAGGATCACCAGTCTACTGCCACCCAACTCACACCTCTTAGGCAAACAGCGGAACGTTTGATCACCACCGGAATTGGCCGCATCTATCCTGATATCTGGAAATTAGTTCATAAAAAATTTGGAGTTGACCATATCCACCAACTCCAACCAAATCAGGTGTTTGAGGCTATTGAATACTTGAATGCAATAGAAGGGGAATACATTTCCAATAAGAGTCGACAGCTATCGCTACCGATCAGTTATCCCATGTCTTACTTTGACCAGTATCGTTGGATGATTGGCGATAAAGGATTGTCTTCTCCATGGAACTATCCTGAAAAAATGCTGGTTCCAAACGGAGATTTTCCTAACCCTTTAGGTCGTCTTCTTTTTGATTTAAGGAATGCAGGTTATGAAGTTGATGCTGCGATGTTTCAACTCAAAGCCCTTCAACACCATATTGAAGCTTTGCACTCGAAAATTGAGAAGGTTAGTGCTGCTTTAAGATAGGTTAAACCATCATTTCACCATAGTTTCACCATAGAGATTTTACACAAAGAAAAAACCAGCCGTAAAAGGCTGGTTTTGATAATAATTTTGGTCGGCACGAGAGGATTTGAACCTCCGACCCCCGACACCCCATGACGGTGCGCAAGTTAAATTTAGCTAGTGCCAAGAGACCTTGGACACCGCCTGTCATGACGCCAGCCACCACACTTATCATCCCAGCCCATACAGTTTCAGTGAAACATGATACGAACATTACTACCTGACGAATTATTTTACCCATAAGCTTCTCCTCATTATTTTTGCTATTGACGTAATCGTTTAACAACACACTTACATAACGTATTACAGCAAGGATGGGAATCGCTGAGATGAGTATTGTGGTTAGGGGAATCGAACCCACTGATGCACTAGCTAAATTCACTCAGCGAGTATGATAACAGATGCGCGAAAATTTACAAGGAAGCGTTCCCCAAAACTAAAAACAAAGTTAGTGGTATCAGCAAGTTAGCATATGGCATTATTGTTGTATAATGACATAAAGATTGTTGATAATTATCTTTAAAAGCAGTAGCTTAAGCAAAGCCCAAACATGTAATGCTGCGTCATATGGAATGGTTCGAAGCGGCCGACCTGATCGTGAAAGGTATGGAAGGCGCAATCAACGCGAAAACCGTAACTTATGACTTCGAACGTCTGATGGAAGGCGCTAAGCTGCTGAAATGTTCAGAGTTTGGCGACGCGATTATCGCGAACATGTAATCCAGACTCTGGGTTAAACAAGAACGGGAGCCGATGGGTTCCCGTTTTTATTGTTAAATAACGACGCCAGCCAGCCTTATTTATCTTCTGGATAAGAGCAAGTTTTCATATTTGTTTGTTATTTTTTGGTTCGCTTCAATAGAAACTTCACATATAATAACCCCCTTTTTTATTGGTAGAATATATTCAGGGTGTGAATTTTTATGTCTGCTTCAGTTAACCATGAAGTGATGCCCAAAAAACGGTTTGAGTTTCTTGATGGTATTAGAGGATGGGCTGCACTGATAGTTGTTTTTGGTCACACGATGGTTGGTGTTATTGCTTTAGACGCTCCCGATTTTGTGCATCAAATTTATCTTAAATTTATTACTCACGCATATCTGTCTGTGATGATTTTCTTCGTATTATCTGGGTACGTTCTCTCTATAAGTCAAATTTTAACAACTAAGCGAAACTTAGCAATAACAACAGTAGCCAGATATTTTCGGTTGTTAATCCCGGTCTTTGTTGTAACAGTTATTGCCTACTTATTTCTCAAAATGGGTTTTTTTTACAATGTCGAATCGTCAACTACTGAGGAAGCAAAGTCGTGGTTAGGTCGTTTTTATACCTTTAGTCCAGATATTATCGATGCTCTAAGATTTGCGTTTTTTGATACTTTTTTTAATTATGATGGGCAACATACGTATAATTCGTCTTTATGGACAATGCCAGTGGAGATGATGGGCTCCATTCTCATTTATTCGTACATTGCTATATTTAGGGTGATGGATAAAATATACTGGCTAGTCGCTGCTGTATTGGTTGTTTATTTTTATAACGTTTCGCCATACATGTTTTGTTTTATGGCAGGATATATGTTAGCAGAGCTAAAAATACGGCAAAGAAATTTCACCAACGGTATCACACAAGTATTGCTTGTTTTACTTTTTATTGGTGTTATTTTTTATGATACGTTTAATCGTCCAGCGACGGATCAAGGCAATTGTCTGGAAGCCGTAATCCTTATCTTTTGTATTTCATATTCTCAACCATTGATGCATTTCTTTTCAAACTCTTTCTCTAAATATCTTGGGAGAATTTCGTTCTCATTATATCTCATTCAGATAGTCGTTATTTGCTCATGGTCCTCATATCTTCGTATTCACTTACCTGCGTATGGTTTTGGGATTTATGTTGATGCAATTATTAACCTGATATCAACAATCGCAATATGTATTGGTTTTGCACATTTATTGACTCCTGTTGATATTGCTGCGGTGAAATACTCTAAAATTATCGCCAGGAAAATTTTGTACATTAAAACTGGGGAAACAAAACCCGTGGAGATAGGTTAATAGGGGCAGGCGGGAGTCAATAGATTCCCGTTAATTCCTTTTTATCTCTGGCGAGGTGATAAGATGTTGTTCAGTTCGTTTTTGCTCAGTGATTTAGAAAAATACCATCCCTGGATAAGAGAGTGAGGGTATCGGGATGCAATAAAATCATATTGAATATGATCTTCGACTCCTTCGAAAACAAGTGTTTTATTAAGTTTCATCAATGCATCGCAGAAAATAATGAAAATATCTTGTTTATAATTTTCGCTAATACCATCAACAAGTGATTTGTCGATTTTTATTTCATCATACTCAAGTTTTGCCAGTCTGGATATATTAGAGTTTTGCACACCAAAATCATCGATAGATATTTTAACGCCAATTGATTTTAGCTCTTTACAAAACTCTTCGAGAATACCTTCACTGGCGACAGCTTTTTCAGAAAGCTCGATTTTTATCAATGACAACGGTATGTTGTTAAGTAAACACTCGCGATGTAACACTTTACTGAATGTTTTATCTTCAATTTCGGTTCTGCCGACATTCAATGAGATAAGTAGTTGATGTTCCGTAATAAGACTTGATATTTCAGAAAATGCTTTTCGCATTATATGTGTATAGTACTCGTCATAAAGTCCCAACTTTTCAATTAGAGGTATGAAAAATTCTGGTGATATATGCATATGGTTCGTATCACGCCATCTGGACAGAACCTCAACACCAGTTATTTTTTGATCATAGGTTCGAATGATTGGCTGGTAGTTGACCTCGAAAGCATTAGCTTTCACTGCTTTGACGAGTGTCCTTTCAAGAGAGAAACGATCTTCATACAGTCTGGTAGTGAAAAGTAACAGTGAGAACCAGATAAAATAAAGCACAGCCCCAAGAAGTATAAATACCACAACTGATAGCGAAGCCAGTCCTGCATCATTATGTTTGACGGTAACGCATAAATCCCAGGTTGAACTGCATTTTGTTATGGTCAATGTAAATAACTTTGAGGATAACCAACTTCGATTTTCTGATGATGGAGATGCGGTAAAAAAAGTCCTGCGGAAATCTTTTGTTGTCGAATTTAATGAATAGCTTGCAGTTACCGGAATAAATTTATCATAAGCATATCTGGACGTAAAAATGATAATGTTATTATAAATAGCAGCATTGCCTGTGAAAAATTTTTTTTGCGAAAATTGAACCAGAGTAAAGCCATTTGGGGTCCGATGTAACTCATTGGGAAGTAATATAGGGGTTGTCAGTTTTCCCCAGAATGCTGTGCAGAGTATTTTACCTTTTTGTACAAAGCCAATATCACTGAAGTACAGACTGTCGAGTTTTACTTTTCGGTAATTATCGATGCTTTCTTTGTCACATCCCTGAGTGGTCATACTTTTAAGTGTACTCGCGACACTTAAGGATAAATTTTCAGAATACTGCAACAACGTATTGGCGATCTCACGCTGTTTGCTTTTTTGCTGTTGTACAATTGCTGAATTAACCGCATAGAAAGACAGGATAACCAGGATGGTTGAAATGATAGACACAACAATGATCTTTTTCATTTTTATTGCCCTGTCTACTTATTATCTTAAATAGCCCAGATTTTAACACAAACAAGAGAAGCCTCAAGCCTACCAATAACAGGATGTATCTGTACTTTGCTCATCAATTTTGACTCAGGACTTCGTTTCATTGACTGTTTTAGGGCGTGGATAACATAATAAGTGAGAATACTCCTTGTTGGTGATGTTTTCTGTGCCTTCTGAGTAATCGATTTGGCAACTCTGACGTTAAGGAAAACGATGAAATTTTATGCGATGGCTCTCCTCTTTTTATCCTCAACTTCTGCTTTGGCAACTTACCAGGCTCGTGAATACAATACGTGGTACGCAAAGGATGCTGTCTTGTCTGTTATGACGCAGACATCTGAGGGATTGCCCGTAATGGTGAGCTTCTCTCATCCGGGACAGAATTCTGCTAATCTCGTCATTTCACAGGCAACAGATGGCGAGTGTGCCGATGGCATTCAGACTCTTAATGTGAATGGTGCGATTGTTCCGGCGGCTTATACTTGCATCGATCTGTCCGGAAAAAGAATTGAACATTTTACTGTTGTCGATGCAGATCATGTGAATGACATGTTTGCCCACTTGAGATCAGACTTCACACTTCTGCTACAGGGAAACATCAAAGTCTGGGCGGCAAATGTGAAAAAACCGCGATATGGCATTGCGCCAAAATTTTGAAATGCCTTGCGTCACTTGGCTTTGCGTCGGCTCACTCGGGGTAGAGCCAGTGAAAAAGTCAGGCGCGGTAGCCAGGCCTTCAACTTAAATCTCAGCTATGCTCTACTCATCGCCATAAGCGGCGCTGAGTCAGTCTCTGTCTCTCATTCAACCTGACAAAACGGCTTGTTTTTTCTGTATAAAGGAAAAAATTGTGCGCAACGTTTTTATCCCCTTGCTCAGTGCTTTGTTTCTGTTTATGGCCGGGTCGCTGATCATAAACTGGCAACTTTGGCATATGGCGACGATGAGCACCGCCGAGGCCGCCAGGATCAGCACGCATAAAATAGACACTATTCTTAATGAGGCTGTGAGCGCAACAAATACAGCGCAGCGAGTTGCCGAGCAAGGATGCACGGACCGAGGACAACTAGACTTAGGGACCGAAGCGGCACTTAAACCGCATTTGCGCGCAATTATGATAGAGCAGAAGGGGAGAATTATCTGCACCTCACTTCCCGGAAATGGTGTATTAATTATTCATCCTGAAACTCTGCCCAACCTAAAATTAATGTTGCTTCCTGGTAGGCGGTTATTAAATGATGTTCCTGTTCTTATTTTTCAGACCCCCATCGCTAATGGACGCATTATGATCAGCATCAGTGATGCGCATTTGCGAGATGTGATGGCTGGTGTATCAGAAGGGCTGAATTTGTCATTACAGGTGGGGGATCATAGTCTGAAACGTACAGGGGATGTCAGTATTGTGGCGTCATCGCATGAAGTTCCTGTCATGGTGTCCTCGACAATGTTCCCCTTCAGCATAACCTGGCAGCCTCTACCATTTTTTAACTCAACGCGGTTAGTGCAACAGGGTTGGAGCCTCCTGTTATTGATTTTCTTTCTGTCCGTTGTCATGGGAATTTTGTTGCGTCGGTATATGGGTAAAAGCACTACATTTGAAGATGATCTCCGTAAAGCCATCACCAAAGGAGAAATTACTCCGTATTACCAGCCAGTGGTAAACGGCGAAACCGGTGGGCTTTATGGTGTAGAGGTACTTGCAAGATGGAAGCACCCGAAATCAGGATTCATCCCGCCAGATGTATTTATTCCGATAGCTGAACGTAGTGGATTGATTATTCCTCTTACGAAAAATCTTATGGCGAAGGTCGTTAGTCAACTTAAACCTCTCTCACCTAAGCTACCTGATGGTTTTCATATTGGGATCAATGTGAGTGCCAGTCATATTAATTCGTCCTCCTTTATTGGGGACTGCCACGCGTTTGGTCAGGGATTCAAGGGAAAAAAAGTAAAACTGGTTCTGGAAATCACGGAAAGGGAGCCTTTGCTTGACAATCCTCACTTGATTGAGAATTTAAACACGCTGCATGACGCCGGATTTGTTATTGCATTAGATGACTTTGGCACAGGTTATTCAGGTCTCTCCTGCCTTAATAATCTTGCAATTGACTACATCAAAATTGACAAGAGTTTTGTGAACAGAGTAACAGAGCAGAAAGATTCAACGATGCTTCTGGACTGTGTTATTGAGTTAGCGAAAAAACTATCATTAAGTATCGTGGCTGAAGGGGTCGAAACAAAGGAGCAACTAGACTATCTTAATCGCAATGAAATTACTTTGTTGCAAGGGTATTATTTCGGTAAACCGGTCTCATACATTGAGCTTATTAAGCTATTACTTTCCAAACCCAGGGAGAAGATCAAACTCTATGAAAATGAGAAGATGTGAGCTGGTGTTATCACTGAAAATGTACCCTTTATTGTAGCGATAATATGGAGTTTTCATCGATACATGGGCCTTATCTTTACCATATAATGGGTATCACGACTCCACACATCCGGTTTGCAATGCGGTTGCGAAACTTTCGACGCCTAAGCACAATTTGTTTTTCTCTCCTCTTGACCTTTGCTACAGTAACGAGACGTGCCAGCAAGGGAGTTTTAAGGTGCGATAAGGTGGGTAAGATAGTGCATGTGAAGAGTGTTTTTTACACAACAACCATTACTGTTATCATCGTCTCATTTGTTATTTCGCTGTCGCTTGCTTTTCAAATCACTACATCCAGGCAGCAGTCAATTCATCAAATTAACACGAGTGTCGCCAACCTCAGTCATACGCTAGATGTTTATACTGAGGGGATCATGCGTCAGAGCGAAATGCTTATAACCACGATCTCTGATATGACTGAAATTTATGGCATGATCCCACAACAGGCCGCCAATATTCAGCGGATGATGAAAAATCAGGACGACCTTCTTTCTCAAATTAATAATGTGATCATTTACGATAGCAGAGGAGATGTGGTCACGGCATTGCATGAGGATTTTTCAGGGCGACGAAACAGTGCAGACAGGGCATTTTTCATCTATCACCGGGAACACAGCGGGAAGCGTGTTTTTATCGGACAACCGGTGATCAGCAGGACTAATGGTAAATGGGTTATCACTATCAGTAGACGACTCGAAACCCATACTGGTGATTTCAACGGTGTCGCCGTCGTCACCCTGGGCATTGAAAACTTTCTGGCGCTGTATGGACAGATTGATATTGGCCATTCGGGCGTTATTGGGTTAACCACGGAGTCAGGGGTGTTATTGATAAGATATCCCTTCAAGAATAACTATATTGGTGCGATCGTTTCCGACTCTCCGCTTTTCAGAAAATACCTAAAGGTCCAGAATTCAGGTATTGCCAGGTCAATATCGCGGTTTGACAACATTGAGCGAATATACGCGTTTGAGAAGAATAAGCGTTACGGTTTAGTCACTACGGTCGCCGTTAGTACTGATGAGGCAATGTATTCATGGCGAAAACAGGCTATTCAGTTAGCTGTACTGATATTCATCTTTACTGTGGTCCTCATTGTAGCTTCCTATTTCCTGTATTCAGATTTATCAAAAAAGCACAAAATGAACAAAGAACTTGCTGCCGCTAAAAATGTGTTAAAGCAAGCAAATGAAGAGCTTAAGGTTATTGCCTCAGAAGATGCTCTGACGGGTCTTAATAACAGACGTATTTTTGATGAAAAATTGCTCTCTGAAATTGCACGTTGTGCACAGCAAGATTCCCTGATTTCAGTCCTGATTGTGGACGTCGATTATTTCAAAAGATTCAATGACAACTATGGTCACCCGGCGGGGGATCGCTGCCTGGCGCAGCTCGGTGAAATCCTTAAAAAGAGTGTAAGGGGTGACGATCAGATTGTCGCGAGGTATGGCGGCGAAGAATTTACCCTGATCTTACCCCATATGGGCAACGCGGAGGCGATCAGTCTAGGGGCGTCTATAATCCGGGAGGTCAATGCAGAAAATATTGAGCACGGGTTTAGTCCATTTGGTCGTGTCACGGTGAGTGTGGGAATTTCAACGGCGCGTGCTGTCACGCTTGCCGGTAAAGAACAAAGTATCGTCATGTCTGCCGACAATGCGCTGTATCAGGCGAAACGCTCAGGACGAAATCAGTATGCCTTTGTGGCTGGGTAGCTGTGGGCAGGAAAGCCCCTTAAAGAGAAGGGCGCGCAAAAAAAAGCCCACTCGAAAGTGGGCAAGAAATACTGGAAGCAATGTGAGCAATGTCGTACTAAATACCTGAGCGTTTAACTCAACTATTCAGTGTTGAGAACAATAATCTTTCTCAACAAAAGATGCAACCCCGCATTTCATGTGGAAAGCCATTTTTTTCAGCCAGAAACTGCGTCAGGTCATTTTGTGATGTATATCACAAATCATCTTTTGCTCATCTTGTGCTATCCTTTCCTGTGTTGTTGATTTAATGACAAAAACCATACAGAGAGGAAAGCTATGGGAATCATATCCTGGATTATCTTTGGGTTAATAGCGGGTATTCTGGCTAAGTGGATCATGCCGGGCAAGGATGGTGGCGGATTCTTCGTGACCGTCATTCTGGGGATTGTCGGTGCGGTCGTTGGCGGCTGGATCAGCACCTTCTTCGGTTTTGGCAAGGTCGATGGTTTCAATATCGGCAGCTTTGCTGTTGCGGTGATTGGCGCGCTGGTACTTCTGTTTATTTACAGAAAGATCAAAAGCTAAATCTGATATGCGTTGAAAAAGGCTGCCTGATGGCGGCCTTTTTACCTTCAGGCACTACCACCAGCCTAATTGCGCTCCCGCAACGGCCACGATCGCAATGATCAACATAATGATGGTTGTTTTTCTCATTTATGCCCCCGGAGCGGCGTATCCGCCGACGAAAAACCACGTTAAAAAAACCACTGCCGTTATGAAAATAACGACCGGGAAGAGTATTCCAATTCTCATGCCATCACCTGTGTCGGTTTACGTAACATTGCAGAGTGTACGGGCTTAATCCATTGTGAGAAAGCGCGTTTTATTTTTTCCTTTTTTATCCTGATACATCGCCACATCCGCAGCGCGTAATGCGCTGTCTGCATCCGTCTGGGTAGGATCGACTTCAATGACGCCGAGGCTTGCTCCGGGATAAAAAATATGGACGTTTCCCAGACAGTATTCGCCTGCGATACGGGCGCTGATACGCGTTTTGAGCAGGCTGATCTGGCTCTTTTCTCCATCATTCTCGTTGTGGCTCAGACACGCGACCAGAAACTCATCGCCCCCCAGACGGCCGATAATATCGTCCTCAGTCTGTTCCTGAGTGAGTCGCTTCCCCACCTCAATCAAAAACTGGTCGCCGGCTTCGTGCCCGTGGAGATCGTTAATCAGTTTAAAATCATCAAGGTCGATAAATGCGATGATGGCATTTCGTTTCAAATGCTTCGCGAGGGAGAACAAGGTTGCGAGATGTTCAAATATCGCCCGGCGATTCGGTAATCCGGTAAGCGCATCGGTATAGGAGTGCGCGACGAGTGCAGCATTGGCTTCACGAAGCTGGGCCACCAAAGACTCTTTTTGAATGTACTGCGCAATTAATCCGGCGAAAAGCCTCAGAACCTGTTCACCGCGTTCGCTAAGCTCTTGCTTCTGCGTACTGGTTGCACAAAGTGTGCCGTAGAGTGAGCCATCAGCAAGGTGAATGGGAATGCTCATATAAGTCGTGATTCCCAGTGCTTTGGCTGCGTCGCAGTCCGCCCAGCGTTCAGCCACCTCGTTACTGAAAAAACTGCTGCTATCAATTGCGCGTTTGCACAGTGTGTCGCCCCAGGGAACGCTGAGTCCCTCCGGGATCTGCATTTGCTTGCTGTTGCGGGCATACAAAATATGCTGCAATCGCGCATTGATATCGACTTTCGTCAGGTAGGTTGACTCCATATCGGTCACAATCTCCAGCATTTCCAGTAACTGACGTACCAGGCTTTCGAGGGATTGTTCAGTGGCGAGAGTTTCTGAAACACGGGCAAGAATAATATCCGACATGACGTAGGTGGACTCCCATGCAGAAGACGTCTGTATCTGCATGTTATGCTGAAATTTTCGACTCTTGCCATAGTAAAACATGAATATTAAAAATTTTATATATCTTAAATAGGGGTGGGCTGCAGGAGAGAGAGGGGAGAAAAAGGCCCCGTTGTTGAGACCGGGGCAAAGACATCTTGATTACGGAATGATGTTCTCAGGTCATTGCGAGAACCAGCTCACTATAGAGTTGAAAAGTGCAGGTTTAATGGAGAAATCATGGAGAAAGCCGTGACGACTCGTTACTCTTACGTTTTCAGTTTGTTTAAAAAGGTCAAAGAGATGAGATCCCTGTTGCTGATGCTGGCATTTCCGCTAGCGGCGTGTACGACAACAACGCCACCCGATGCGCCGAAACCTCCACAAATCGGGATGGCCAATCCTGCCTCAGTTTACTGCTTGCAGAAGGGCGGAGAGCAGATCCCGGTGCAAAGTCCGCAGGGGGTTCGTACCGAGTGCAAATTGCCTGGTGGTGAGGTTATTGAGGAATGGGATCTCTATCGTCGGGATCATCCAACACCGGCCAGGTGACAGAGGTATGTTGACTGCGATACACTTCTCTTTAGGATTATTCTTAGCCCCTGCGGCTGCATTCAGTGCGAGAGAAGTATGTTTCAGCTAAAACCGGGTAGCCTGGCAATGGTTATTGGCGCCCGTACGGCAGCAGGCCGTCGTAATATCGGTAAATCTGTAGAGCTGTTTGCGCTTTGCCAGCCGGGTGTACAATTTGTAAACCCGGTCAATGGGATCATGACGCAATTACCCGCCACCGCGGATCGCGCGCTTTGGCTTGTGACGGGAGATGTTTACGCGTTTGATAACCAACTGGGTTTTGCCTTTGTGCGACCAGAACATCTGATGCCACTTTCTCCGGATAGTGCGCCGCACATGCTGGATGAACTGATGCTCAACTGAGCTCGAGGTGGCGCAGCCAGTCGGCTAATACCAGCGCATGGTTCTGTTTGGTATTTTTCGCGCCATAGAGCAGCGTCAGGGGCTGTTTTTTGCTGAGTTCGACAAGACGCAGGCCTTCATCCTTATGTTGTGCCAGCTCTTCGCGATATTGCTTGCTGAAAGCAGCAAAATCAATTACCTCACCGTGGAAGGCTTTGCGTAACGCGTCTGACGGCGTTAGCGTTTTACACCACTCATCACTGTTGAGATCGGTTTTTTTCATTCCTCGTGGCCAAAGTCTGTCCACCAGCACCCGGTAGCCATCCTCTTTACTTGCCTGCTCGTAAACACGTTTACACTGAATCATTGTCCCTCTCCTCAACCCAGGCGATAAGTTCTGCCAATTGGTTATCTGAAAATACCTGAATTCCATTTTTTTGCAGTAGTGCTGCGGCAACCCCCATTCCGGCCTGACGCTGACCGCTAAACGTGCCACTGTAAATTTCCTGGCTTCCGCAGGTTGGACTTCCGTCTGTCAGTATTGCCGCACAACATCCTGCCTCTTGCGCCGCACGTAATGCCAGCCAGGCGGCAAGCTGATAGTGTGCTGTGACATCATGACCGTCACTTTCCAGTATACGGGCGCGACCCTGCATCACGTCATACCCTGTGCCATCCACGATCTCGGCGGGCAAACGAGGAATGGAAAGCCCTGCCGCCAGTTCCGGGCAGTGTGTGACCAGGCGATGCTCATTTTGCCAACGTCTGAGCGTCTCCTCAAGGTGCGCTTTCTCGCTGCCGTTATAACGAACTTTGTGGCCCATCAGGCAGGCACTGACCAGAATTTTCGATTTCATGACGTCATTATCGGTTCGTAGTAAAGGAAGATACGCTATCACACTATAGCTCTCGGTATTTTTCCACCCAATTTAAGGTATTGTGATAATTGCAAAAGATCGGTAGTCTGAGGTTCCTTATGTTATCTGATAATACTCTGGCATAAGGACCCTTTCATGGAACTCTCCCCGGTTAAAAATACACTGCGCATTGCGTTGGTCGGCGATTACAATCCTGCTGTGATTGCGCATCAGGCTATTCCCCTGGCTATCGATGATGCCGCTGCGGTACTGGAACTCACGGCCGATTATGACTGGCTTGCCACTCCGGATTTGACCAGCCCTGAAGATTTAGTGGGGTACGATGCCATCTGGCTGGTTCCCGCAAGCCCGTATAAAAATGCAGACGCGGCGTTCATTGCTGCTCGTTATGCCCGTGAAAATAGCATTCCTTTTCTTGGAACATGCGGAGGGTTCCAGCATGCGTTAATTGAATACGCACGTAATGTACTGGGCTGGAGTGATGCCGCTCATGCTGAGACGGACACTGAAGGCACGATGGTGATTGCGCCATTAGCCTGCTCGCTGGTGGAAAAAAAGGATGCAATTGAACTGCGGGACAACACGCTGATTGCCAAAGCGTATGGCAAATCAGAGATTGAAGAGGGGTATCACTGCAATTATGGCGTTTCACCTGAATTTGCTCAGGCGCTGGAAAGTGGTGATATGCGCGTGACCGGATGGGATGAGCAGGGCGACATTCGGGCTGTCGAGTTGGTTACGCACCCGTTCTTTGTTATTACGCTGTTCCAGCATGAACGTGCCGCGTTGGATGGGCGTCCGGTTGTGCTGGCGCAGGCAATGCTACGCGCCGCTCGCGGATAAAAAAAGGCAGGCCAAATGGTCTGCCTTTTTGCTTAGCGGGGGGTGATCTCCCGGTCACGCCCGGCAAGTACCCCGCAGACCGCCATCACCACAGAGGCGAGTGCACACGCCAGCAACGGAATGCGCCAGTCGCCAGTGGTATCGTGAATTTTCCCCATCAGAGGCGGTCCACAAGCAGCCAGAAGATAGCCGATGGATTGCGCCATGCCGGAGAGGGCTGCGGCCTGGTGTGCTGAGCTGGCACGGAGTCCGATAAACGTCAGACCCAGGATCATGGTTGCGCCAGAGCCGAAACCAAACAGCAGCGTCCACAGCACTGCCTGGGAAGGAATAAACCAGAAACCCGCAGCGCTTACCGCACACATCATCGCAACCAACCCGGCGATACCGCGCTGATCTTTCAAACGATGGAGGATCAATGGAACAGCAAGACCTGGCGCGGCAGTGGCGAGTTGCAATAAGCCATGCATGGAACCCGCCTGCGTTTCGCTATAACCGTGGCTGAGCAATATGGCCGGAAGCCAGCCGATAATCACATAGTAAATCAGCGAGTTAATACCCAAAAACAACGTCACCTGCCAGGCAAGGGCAGAGCGCCAGATGGCGTGATTGTGAAGAGTACCGGCTCCGGTCACGGATGCGACTGGCGTCTGACGCCACTGCGGAAGCCAAAGCAGCAAAGCCAACAACGGGAATACCATCAGCATTAACAGTGCGCCATGCCAGCCTCCATTTCCCTGTGCCAGCGGAACAATCAGTGCCGAACCCAGCGCCGCAGAGGCCCCCATTGTCAGGGAGTACGCGCCCGTGAGTTTTGCCACCTGGCCTGGGAAGTCTCGTTTGATAAGCCCTGGCAGCAGCACGTTTCCGAGAGCAATACCGCAACCGATGACTGCCGTACCGCCAAACAGTAGCGCGGGCGAGGGCATCGAACGAATACCAATACCGATGCAAATCAGTAGCAAAGCGATAAAGAGACTGCGTTCCATGCCAATCTTGCGCGCGAGCCCGGCGGCGAGCGGCGAAACTAACGCAAAGGCCAGGAGGGGAAGGGTGGTGAGCAGGCCGGTTTGTGCTGTGGTGAGCCCATAATCAAGGCGGATCATATCGAGCAACGGCGCTGCACCCGTGAAGGTGACGCGCAACGTTGTGGCAATCAGCAGGATGCCTGTAATCAGCAGCATCCCGTGTTTCCCTAAAGTACGAATGGCAGTAGTCATTTTTTTCTCTTACGTCGAAGCAAGCGCACACAATACCGATTTTCACGACTGTTGAAATCAAGCTAAAATGACAGTTTATCGCTAATATCGGACAACTTAATGATTGGTCTGGGACTTGACGGCTACGATCCTGATAGCCAGCACGATGCTGCCGTGGCGTTTCGTATTCGTGTTGTCGAAGACGAACAACGCATCCCTCTGCACCAGCATCGAAAAGGGCAATTAATCCTGGCTCTTCGGGGCGCTATCACTTGTGAAGTTGAAAATGCAATGTGGATGGTTCCACCGCAGTATGCGGTGTGGATCCCAAGCCAGGTTGCACACAGTAATAAAGCCACACCAAGTGCCCAGCTCTGCTTTCTCTTTATTGAACCCAACACTGTTGCGTTGCCCGATCGCTGTTGTACCTTAAAAATCTCCCCGCTGGTTCGGGAACTGATTTTGTCTCTGGCAACGAAAACGCGTGAGCAACTGCTGTTACCTGCCACATCGCGTCTGGTTGAAGCTCTTTTTGACGAATTACCGCAGCAGCCTCAGGAACAGTTGCAGTTGCCAGTATCTGCTCATCCTAAAATTCGTCTGATGAGCGAAACCATGGCCCAAGAGCCTGCGGCATGGCAGACGTTAACTCAGTGGGCGCACCATTTTGCGATGAGTGAACGCAACCTGGCGAGGCTGGTCGTGAAAGAGACCGGGCTGAGCTTTCGCCGCTGGCGGCATCAGTTACAGTTAATTCTGGCGCTGCAATTATTGATCAGTGGCAAATCTGTGCAGCAAACGGCGCAATCACTGGGCTACGACTCAACCACGGCGTTTATCACGATGTTCAGAAAAGGGCTGGGACAGACGCCCGCTCGTTACATCACAAGCCTTTCTACGACTTCCCAATAAACAGAGACACCAGCCCGGCCGCAATTAACGGACCAACCGGAACACCACGGAACAAGGCTACACCGAGTACGGTCCCTACCAGTAATCCCGCCACTAATGATGGCTGTGAACTCATCAATGTGACACCCCGCCCGCCAAGCCAGGAGACAAAAATACCGACGACGATGGCAACCAGCGATTTCCAGTTAACAAAGGAGTGGAGTAGCGTTGACGCTGGTAATGTGCCGCTGGCAATCGGCGCCATTACACCAATCGTCAAAATGATGATCCCGACGGTCAGACCCTGTTTTTCGATCCAGGGGAAAAAAGTATTGAGCGGTGTGACGCGCACAATAATCAGCACCAGTATGGATACGGCGACGGTCGTGTTATGGCTGATAAAGCCCAGTGCGGCCAGCCCCATTAGAACCAGCAGGGTAGGGTCAAACATGATTCATCCTTGCCAAAAAAAAGTAAGCCTGCTTACTGTACGCGTAAAAACTTTTGTAAGCAGGCTTTTATAAAAATATCTTTTGGCTGTCATTTAGCTGTCATGCCTGGGGGATAAAAAGGGCTAAATAAGGCAGAAGGAGATACATCATGAACGATCAAATGTTTCTTGAAACGCTGTTTATCTCGTCATCTTTCTTTACGATCGCAATCATTCTGGTGGCATCGGTCATTTTTCTGGAGAAACATGGCTGACCGCGCCACATATTATGAGCCTCAGACTTTTCTGAAGGTGACCAGCTCAGGCCGGGCGATACGCAGGTAGTCATGGGTGTCCATAA
Source organism: Enterobacter sp. RHBSTW-00994 (assembly GCF_013782625.1). Lineage (NCBI taxonomy): Bacteria > Pseudomonadati > Pseudomonadota > Gammaproteobacteria > Enterobacterales > Enterobacteriaceae > Enterobacter > Enterobacter sp. RHBSTW-00994. The sequence continues at coordinate 1,900,998 of NZ_CP056199.1, forward strand.
TGACGGACTTTTCCAGCAAACCGGCGTTAAACGCGATCTCGTCAAAACGCTCGAACAGCAGTGGGTCGGCAACCAGCGTGAGATCAGGGTGAAAGCTAAAAGGCGGAATCGCGCCAAATACACAGGCAGTCAGGTTATCGACTTCTACCGGGCTCGCAAGTGAGGCTTTGAGACCACCAAAATGGCTGGCAAGTTGCGCCAGATCAGCGTGTTGATCGGCTGCAAGGATTGCCAGAATGTGTTTTTTAACGCCGTTTCCCTTTACTTTGCACACCAGCGCTTTTGCCCCTTGTCCCAGGTCAGTTCCTCGAATTTCACTCACTGCTTCACATTTACCGACAGGCTCATGCTCCACAACACGGTATTTTGCCCGTTGAGCAGTTAACAGTGAAATTAATTGCTGGTGGGTTGCTGTCCCTCTTATTTCTTCAGACATGACGTTCATTACCTGTGGGAGATTAAGTCAGCCTTCTACAGTACCACATATTATTTCTCCGATGTGCTGTTGCAGCATCAAGGTTATATACGCCCTGCTGACAAATATAGAGATACCGTTTGTTATTATTCTGAACAGTTATTAACTCATTAGCAGGAGCGCTTATGAACAGAAAGTTCAGGGAAATTGACGCAACCCTTCGGGGATTGAATTATTCCACAGATGCCCATTTTAAATGGTTAGTGACCATACTGCGGTTTGTTGCTAACCGGGATGTTGAGCTACCAGAGATCACCCATGATGATGCTCATCATCGCTGTGAGTTTGGGCTGTGGCTAAATAATCAATTACAGGATGAGCAAAACGACAGTCATTATCTGCTCGATATTTCAGCAAAGCACCATCAGGTGCATCAGACGTGTCGACAAATCATGGCGTCTATTGAGCGACAAGAGGAGTGTCCGGCCTCGTACGATGCGTTTGAAGTTGCGCTGCTGGCATTCACTGAATCGCTTTCTCATTATAAGGCACATTTACTCCAGCTCCGCACGAGCTACGATGCGTTGACGGGGCTTCCCTTGCGCCGGATTCTGGACGAATCGTTTGATCGACTTAATGCCGGGGCAGAAGAGAGAGGACTGTATCTGCTGTTGCTCGATATCGATCATTTCAAAAAGGTGAATGACAATTACGGTCATCTGACCGGTGATGCCGTGTTGCGTTCTTTGGCGCTGCATCTTGAGGATAATGTTCGTCGCTCTGAGTCGGCGTACCGTTACGGAGGTGAAGAATTTATCATTCTTCTTCGGGCGAATAACGACCGTGAAGCCGCCGCTGCTGCAGAACGTCTGCGGCACATTATTGCTGACGCTGAAACCGTCTTTGGCGGGCATACTATCCGCATCACCTTTACCTCTGGATTGACGCGGGTCCATCGCGGTGAGCCATTGCGCGAAGTGTTGGAAAGAGCAGATATGGCGCTATACAGAGGTAAACATGGAGGGCGAAATTGCACCATGCTTATTAACCGGAATCTGGATTGTATTAATGTCAGCACGTAAATAAATGGCCAGCGGGTTATCCGCTGGCCATTGAGTCAGGCGTTACTGGTGGTTGATTGCTTGTGAAACAGCTCTCGGAATACCGGATAAATATCATCCTGATCGCGGATGTGCTGCATCGCAAAGTTATCGAACATGGACTGCAGATGCTCATATTCACGCCAAAGCGTCTGATGTGCCCGACGGGTTATTTCGATATAGCTGTAATAACGCACCACGGGCAAAATTTTCTTCGCCAGAATTTCATGACACAGCGGTGAGTCATCAGCCCAGTTATCACCATCCGAGGCTTGCGCTGCATAGATGTTCCACTGCGCGGGATCGTAGCGTTCTTTCACCACATCATCCATCAGCTTCAGCGCGCTCGATACAATCGTTCCTCCGGTCTCTTGCGAGTAGAAGAACTCGTGCTCATCCACCTCTTTCGCCTGCGTGTGATGGCGAATATAGACAACTTCTACGTTCTTATAGGTTCTGCTTAAAAACAGATAAAGCAGGATATAAAAACGCTTGGCCATGTCTTTGGTGGCCTGGTCCATGGAGCCCGACACATCCATCAGACAGAACATGACCGCCTGGCTTGAAGGTTCAGGGCGTTTTTCGTAGTTTTTATAGCGCAGGTCGAACGTGTCGATAAACGGGACTCGCTCGATTTTTGCGCGCAGTTCGGCAATCTCTTTACGCAGGCGCTCCTCTTCCAGTAACTGCGCAGGTTCCGTGTTTTCAACCGTTTTGAGACTGGTTTCCAGTTCACGTAACTCACGGCGTTTACCGGCCGTCATTGCTGTGCGTCGTGCCAGTGAATTTTGTAATGAACGCACGACACTAATATTTGCAGGTACGCCATTGGCGGTATAACCCGCACGGTGGGTTTTATACTCGTTCAACTGGCGATGTTGATTCTTTTTGAGATTGGGTAAGGCCAGATCTTCAAAGAGCAGATCGAGATATTCGTCTTTTGAAATCTGAAAGACGAACTCATCCTGACCTTCACCGTCCTGGCCTGCCTGCCCTTGACCACTTCCCGAACCGCCTCCGCCCCCTTGTGGACGCTCGATTCTGTCGTTCTGAACGAAGTGATCATTACCGGGATGGACACGATGGCGAAGCCCGCCACGCCCCTGATGGAACATCGGTTCGCTGATATCATCCGTCGGGATAGAGACGGATTCACCGCTATCGACGTCAGTCACCGAACGCTTGTTGATGGCTTCGGAGATCGACTGTTTAATTTGCGCTTTATAACGTCGCAAGAAGCGCTGGCGGTTCACCGTGCTCTTGTTTTTGCCGTTAAGACGCCGGTCAATAAACCAGGTCATATGCCCCCCGTACTGCCAACTATTTGCAGATGTTGTCAGCCCGGCGAGTATCGCGTCGCCGGGCATATGTTTTACGACGATTTACGGACACGCAGATACCATTCGCAGAGCAGGCGAACCTGTTTGCGGGTGTATCCTTTCTCCATCATCCGGTCGACAAAATCGTCATGTTTTTTCTGCTCATCGGTTGAGGTCTTGGCATTAAACGAAATGACCGGCAACAACTCTTCGGTGTTAGAGAACATTTTCTTCTCAATGACCGTGCGCAGTTTTTCGTAGCTGGTCCAGTTCGGATTCCGCCCGCTGTTGTGCGCTCTGGCACGCAGCACGAAGTTCACAATCTCATTACGGAAATCTTTCGGGTTACTGATCCCGGCGGGTTTCTCAATTTTTTCCAGCTCGGCGTTCAGTGATTCCCGGTCAAACAACTGACCCGTATCTGGGTCGCGATACTCTTGATCCTGGATCCAGAAATCTGCATAGGTGACGTAACGGTCAAAAATGTTCTGCCCGTATTCAGAATAGGACTCCAGATATGCTGTCTGGATCTCTTTGCCGATGAACTCAGCATATTTCGGGATCAGATAGCCTTTGAGGAATTCAAGATAACGCTCTGCTTGCTCTTGCGGGAATTGTTCGCGCTCAATTTGCTGTTCCAGGACGTAGAACAGATGAACGGGGTTTGCGGCCACTTCAGCATGGTCGAAGTTAAATACGCGGGAGAGAATTTTAAAGGCAAAACGGGTGGAGAGACCATTCATCCCTTCATCAACCCCAGCGTAATCCCGATACTCCTGATAGGACTTCGCTTTCGGATCGGTATCTTTCAGGCTTTCACCATCATAGACACGCATTTTAGAGTAGATGCTGGAGTTTTCCGGTTCTTTCAGGCGCGACAGAATGGAGAATCGCGACAAAGTTTCCAGCGTGCCTGGGGCACACGGCGCATGTACCAGTTCACTGTGATTAAGCAGTTTCTCGTAAATTTTGATCTCTTCGGAGATCCGCAGGCAATAAGGCACTTTGACGATATACACGCGGTCAAGGAACGCCTCATTGTTTTTGTTATTACGGAACGTGACCCACTCTGATTCGTTTGAGTGCGCCAGAATAATACCGTTAAACGGCAGGGCTGAAATACCTTCGGTCCCGTTGTAGTTCCCTTCCTGGGTCGCTGTCAGCAGGGGATGCAGCACTTTAATCGGTGCTTTAAACATCTCGACAAATTCCATTACACCCTGGTTCGCGCGGCAGAGAGCACCGGAATAGCCATAGGCATCCGGGTCGTTTTGTGCGTGGTGTTCAAGTTTACGGATATCAACTTTACCCACCAACGCTGAGATATCCTGGTTGTTCTCGTCGCCAGGTTCTGTTTTGGCGATAGCAATCTGTTCCAGAATGGACGGCCATACTTTGACAACGCGGAATTTGGTGATATCTCCGCCGAACTCATGCAGACGTTTTGCTGCCCATGGCGACATAATTGTGCCGAGGTAGCGATGTGGAATGCCAAATTCTTTGTCCAGAATCTGCGCATCTTCCTGCGGATTAAACAGGCACAGTGGATGATCGTTCACTGGACTGCGTTCACCATTCGCGCTCAGCACATAGATAGGTACGCGTTGCATCAGCGCCTTAAGCCGTTCTGCCAGTGAGGATTTACCGCCACCTACCGGACCGAGTAAATACAGGATCTGTTTCTTCTCTTCCAGCCCCTGTGCGGCATGTTTCAGGTAGGAGACAATCTGTTCTATGGCATCTTCCATGCCATAGAACTCTTCAAACGCGGGATATCGGGCGACGACCCGATTCGAAAAAAGACGGGAGAGCCGTGGCTCCAGGGCAGTATCAACCATGTTTGGCTCACCAATAGCCATCAATAGCCGTTCTGCCGCATTGGCATAGGCACTGCGATCTTGCCGACAAATGGTAAGAAACTCCTGCAGTGTGAACTCTTCGTCCTTGGCAGCTTCATAGCGCTGGCGATAGTGATCGAATATATTCATGGCATGCCGTCCTTTCGTTTTTTAGCACAGGATAAGAGCCGTTCGTATAAGTAATGGAGGCTCCCGGAAGAAAGTTTCTCGCCTCTCACTCTCCAGTGCAGCAACCTGTGTGCCAGGTCAGACGCTGGAAACCGCTGGGCGTTCAGGAAAATTTCTTCTTACGTTAAAGCGTAGATGGCATTTGCAAAACTTGCATGCCAGGAAAATCTAATTTCAATGACATATCAATAACTCATCAAAAAATTTCCACCTTTGTTATAAGGCAAAAGTGTCGCTTTCATTTCGTCGTCACATAAATGAAAGCTGCTGGTCATCTGAAAAGTTGAAATTAAGGGGTTAATCAAACGCATTAGCAGGCAAAAAATTTTGGGATGTACGGGAAGGGCAGGTACACTTCACCCGCTGATTATTTGACTACAGGAAAGAATGGATTGTGACCAAACTCAAACTTCTGGCATTGGGCGTCCTTGTTGCCACCTCTGTAAGTACTGCAAATGCAGCCGACCAATGGTCTGTTGGTGCGGGTGTAGGTGTGATCAATAGCCCTTACAAGCAGTATGATCGCGATGTGTATCCGGTTCCGGTTGTCACCTATGAAGGCGATAACTTCTGGTTCCGTGGCCTGGGTGGCGGCTACTATCTGTGGAACGATCAGGCGGATAAGCTCTCCATTATGGCGTACTACGATCCTATGCACTTCAAACCTGGCGACAGTGACAGTACCCCACTGCGCCGTCTCGACAAGCGTAAGAGCACGATGATGGCAGGTCTGTCGTACGTGCATAACACCCAATATGGCTTCCTGCGTACCGCGCTGGCGGGCGACACGCTGGACAACAACAACGGCTTTATCTGGGATCTTGCCTGGCTTTATCGCTACACCAATGGCGGTCTGACTTTGACCCCGGGTATTGGTGTGCAATACAGCAGTGAGAACTATAACGACTACTATTATGGTGTTTCCAAAAACGAATCCCGCCGCAGTGGTCTTAAGACCTACGGTGCTGATGACGGCTGGGATCCGTACCTGGAGCTTACCGCGAGCTATAATTTCCTCGGCGACTGGAGCGTATACGGCACAGGCCGCTATGTGCGTCTTAGCGATGAAGTGAAAGATAGCCCGATGGTGGACAAATCCTGGTCAGGTATCTTCTCAGTCGGTGTTAGCTACAAATTCTGATTGTGCATTATTACAGTGCATTCTATGCATCATGACGGGGCGCTTGCGCCCCGTTTGCTTTATGGTGGTGCAGAAAAACAGGAGAACACTATGAACGCAAAATCGGTGACTTTTTCTCGTTCGCATACGCTTGCCGCAATCGGGCAAGGCACATGGTATATGGGTGAAAAAGCCAGCCAACGCAACGACGAAGTGAATGCACTGCGCGCGGGCATTGATCTTGGCCTGACATTGATTGACACCGCTGAAATGTATGCTGAAGGCGGGGCTGAACGGGTTGTAGGAGAAGCGATCAAAGGACAACGTGATAATGTCTACCTGGTCTCTAAAGTTTATCCCTGGAATGCAGGTGGTTCTAAAGGTCAGGCTGCTTGTGAAGCCAGCCTTCGACGTCTGGGAACCGATCATATTGACCTGTACTTGCTGCATTGGCGAGGCGATATCCCTCTGGATGAAACCCTTCAACTCATGATCCGGCTTCAGCAGCAGGGCAAGATTGGTCGCTGGGGCGTCTCGAATCTGGATCTCGGAGATATGCAGGAACTGTGGAGCGAGGAAGGGGGGGCTGATTGTGCAACCAACCAGGTTCTGTATCATCTGGCTTCCCGTGGTATTGAATATGACCTGCTTCCCTGGTGTCAGGAACATGCGATACCGGTGATGGCCTATTGTCCGTTAGCTCAGGCGGGACGGCTGAGATCGGATTTAATGAATCATCCGGTCGTGAACGAGATTGCCCATAATCATCAGTCCACAGTTGCACAGATTTTGCTGGCGTGGGTCATCAGTCATCAGGATGTTATGGCTATCCCTAAGGCGGCGTCGATTGCACATGTCAGGGAAAATGCTGGTGCACTCGATATCATGCTGAGCGCTGAAGAGCTGATTAGACTGGGCAGTGCATTTCCTGCACCAAAACATAAAAGCCCGTTAGATATGGTGTAACGGGCTTTTTACCCTCTCATCACTGGAGAGGGTAAGGCGTCGGCATCAGCGTTTAACGATGCGGATCGTCTGAGCCAGACGAGAAGGTTTATCTCCGCTGGCTTTTTGCAGTGGAGAGACACAGGCTGTTTCAACACAGACGAAGGTTTTGTAACCGTCATCCGGAACATCGCCCATGCTCACAGAAAGTGCGGGACCTGGATTCCAGCCCACAACGTTACTGTTGTGGTGGTGGATAACCTCGATGCCACGATTCAGTTTTGTATCGTGGATCACGCTGCATGCTTCTGGGTTCAGATAAACACGGTCTGTGCGGTCAGGGAAGGTCTGCACGCCGTCGGTTAATTTTCCTTCTTTGGCGTTATCGACTTTGTCGATATAGGTATCGCCAAGTCCGCTTACTTTTACTGCATTGATATCACCTACGTTGAAATAGGTGTGCAGGGCAGAAGAGGTTTCGAAGTCACCGTGGGCTTCGAGTTCGATTTCGCAGGTTTTGCCCAGCTTGAAGCGTGCGTACAGGGTGAAATCGTGCGGCCAAAGTGCGTGCGTTTCATCATTGCTGTGCAGCTCAAAGGTCAATACAGCACCGTTGTCATCTTCGTTATGTGCTTTCAGTGTCCACTGCTGGTTACGGGCGAAACCGTGAGAGGGCAAACCTTGTTCTGCTGCCGGGCCAAACCATGGCCAACAGACAGGAACGCCTCCGCGGATCGCGGCCCCTTTTTTGAAAGAGGTGACAGCGCTCAGCCACAGACCTTCTTCTTCCCCTTCAGGCTTCCAGGAGAGAAGGTGCGCACCATTGAGTGCAACAGATGCTTTAACACGCGGATGATCGACGACAATAATGTCAGCTTCATCAATCTTGCGGCGGGAAAGCACAGGGGTAAGTTGTTCGACTACCGGAAGTGCAAAAATTGTTTTAATCATTACGCAATCCTCTGTCTTTAAAGCAATAAAAAAGGCGACCGAAGTCGCCTTTTTGGATCAGTTTCTCATCTCAACTTATTTGGAGATGTGAGCGATCAGGTCCAGTACTTTGTTAGAGTAACCAGTTTCGTTGTCGTACCAGGATACCAGTTTCACGAAGTTGTCGTTCAGTGCGATACCTGCTTTAGCATCGAACACGGAAGTGCACACTTCACCGTTGAAATCGGTAGATACAACGTCGTCTTCGGTGTAACCCAGAACGCCTTTCATTGGGCCTTCGGAAGCAGCTTTGATTGCTTTCTTAATTTCTTCATAAGAAGCAGCTTTTTCCAGACGAACGGTCAGGTCAACTACAGATACGTTAGGAGTTGGAACGCGGAACGCCATACCCGTCAGTTTACCGTTCAGCTCAGGCAGTACAACGCCTACAGCTTTAGCAGCACCGGTAGAAGAAGGGATGATGTTCTGAGCCGCGCCACGGCCGCCGCGCCAGTCTTTGTGAGACGGGCCGTCAACAGTTTTCTGAGTAGCGGTGGTTGCGTGAACAGTGGTCATCAGGCCTTCAACGATACCGAAGTTGTCGTTGATAACTTTAGCCAGTGGAGCCAGGCAGTTGGTGGTGCAGGATGCGTTGGACACGATGTCCTGGCCTGCGTATTTTTCAAAGTTTGCGCCTTTAACAAACATTGGGGTTTTGTCTTTGGACGGACCAGTCAGAACCACTTTTTTCGCGCCAGCAGTGATGTGCTTACGAGCGGTTTCGTCGGTCAGGAACAGGCCAGTTGCTTCAGCAACAACGTCAACGCCCACTTCGTCCCACTTCAGGTTAGCCGGATCACGCTCAGCGGTAACACGGATTTTTTTACCGTTAACGATCAGATGACCGTCTTTCACTTCAACGGTACCGTTGAAACGGCCGTGAGTGGAGTCATATTTCAGCATGTAAGCCATGTAGTCAGCGTCTAACAGATCGTTGATTGCAACAATCTCGATGTCAGAACGTTCCTGAGCAGCACGGAAAACAATGCGACCGATACGGCCAAAACCGTTGATACCTACTTTGATAGTCATATATTCCACCAGCTATTTGTTAGTGAATAAAAGGTTGCCTGTAAAATTACAAAAACCTTACGCAGCGTCAAGCGGAATCGTGTCAATCATTGCGACAAATCAATCCTGTGACTAACGTTTGTGCGACTGACTCGCCTCACTTTCCCTTTGAGCTAGCAACCACATGGGGGCTGCGCCCGGAATTTTAAAGGCCCGTCAGTATAAAAATGTGATTCGCATCACAATTGACTGACCGGCTTTTCGCGACAAGTAAGTTTAGAACAAAAGTTCAGACTTCAGTGTTAATGTTTTGTTAGAATCCGGGTGAGAAGGTGTCTGTTTCTACAGCGAGATGTAAGCATATGTCGAACCAACGTAACCCTGATGAACTGAAAAAAAATCTCACCGAAATGCAGTTCTATGTCACCCAAAATCATGGGACAGAACCGCCATTTACCGGGCGTTTATTGCACAATAAGCGAGACGGTATCTACCACTGCCTGGTGTGTGACGAACCATTGTTCACTTCGCAATCAAAATACGATTCTGGCTGTGGCTGGCCGAGCTTTTATGAGCCGGTAAGCGATGACGCAATTCGTTACCTGAATGACACAACCCACGGTATGCAGCGCACGGAAATCCGCTGCGGAAACTGTGATGCACATCTCGGGCATGTATTCCCGGATGGCCCTCAACCGACAGGCGAGCGTTTCTGTGTTAATTCCGCATCATTGAGCTTCAGTGATGATGAAAATGGTGACCAGACTAAAGGTTGAAAAAACGATTCAGCAAATTATTCCTTTGAAAGGGAGATATCATGAATATTGAGGACATGATTCACAGCATGACGCCGGACATTTATCAGCGTCTGGTCACTGCCGTTGAACTCGGAAAATGGCCTGATGGTGTGGCGCTGACTGCGGAGCAAAAAGAGAACAGTTTGCAACTGGTGATGCTGTGGCAGGCTCGCAATAACACGGATGCCCAGCACATGACCATCGACACACAAGGTCAGATGGTGATGAAAAGCAAGCGTGAGCTAAAAGAAGACTTTGGTATCACGCCGAAGCCGATTGCGACATTTAGATCCTGATTGTTCTCATCCCTCTGGGGCAAATCTTTCGTTTGCTCCGGAGGAAGAGAACAGGGCGATCACTTCTTATCCATCATCGCTTTAAGATTGGCAAACGGGTTGTATTTGGCTTCGCCAACGCTATCCTGCGCGTCTTCCCCTGCCACAACCGTTGAACCATATTGGTCGGCTTCGGTGTATTTCGAATGTTCATGGTCATGGCAGTACAGGCACAACATTTCCCAGTTGCTGCCATCCTCAGGGTTATTCGAGTGGTCGTGGTCGATATGATGCACGGTCAGTTCGCGCAAATTCGAATAGACGAACTCACGAGAACAGCGCCCACAAACCCAGGGGAAGAGCTTTAGCGCCTTTTCCCGATAACCGACTTCCAGTCGCGCGTAATTTTTAGGGATAAAAGCCATAATCCTCAAGTCTCCTGCTTAAATGATGAGCGATAGCAAACGTGCTATCGCTGATTGATGCTTTACGGCTGGGTCTCTTCCCAGTCTGCCAGTGTATACAGCGTTGCACCCGCAACTGACATCTCCATAAAGGCTAATGTGCTGTCCTGCGTCTGAATGTTGACGCCCCGACATCCGTCGGTGATTACGCTGACGTTGTACCCGAGTTTGAGTGCGTCCAGTACCGTAAATTTCACGCAGTAATCTGTCGCCAGCCCCATTACGATGAGATCGCGGATCTCATGGTGGCGCAACCAGGCATCCAGTTCCGTCTTTTGGCGATGACCGTTGTCAAAAAACGCACTGTAGCTGTCAATGCGTGGGTTTTCACCTTTGTGGAAGACAGCATCAATCGCTTTCTGGTTCAGCAGCGGGTGCAGTTCCGCACCTGGCGTTTGCTGAACACAATGATCGGGCCAGAACGTTTGCGCCAGTCCATCAAGTTCTCCCTGGGTGAAGGGAGCAACGTGATGCTGGCTGGCGAAACTGCCGTGGTTCGCAGGATGCCAGTCCTGGCTTGCGACAACGGCGTCTTCGCGCGCGTTGCACCAGGCAATAAGCCTGTTTGCCACGTCGATGGTGCTGTCACCTTCGGTGACAGCCAGCGCGCCACCCGCACAGAAGTCATTTTGCAGATCAACCAGTAGCAAAGCACGATGTGACATACGAGCTCCTTATTCGTCTGGCGTCAGTTCGCCGCGCAGATTTTGCATCATGGCATTGCGGATGGACTGTACATCCAGATCCTGACTGAGTAAGTAGTGAAGTTTAGTCAGCGTCGCCTCGACCGTCATATCAAAACCGCTAATCACCCCCGCATGCGCCAGCGCATTCCCGGTTGCATAGCCTCCCATGTTAACTTTGCCAGACATACATTGAGTCAGGTTGACGACGACAATCCCGCGTTCACTTGCTTCCTGTAGTTCTTTCAGGAACTCGCCGTTCTGCGGGGCATTACCCACACCGTAAGAACGCAGGATCAGGGCCTTCACTGGCTGGCGCAGGAAGTTGCGCACCACGTCGGCGGAAATTCCCGGATAGATGGTTACCACGCCGATAGGTTGTGGCGTAATCGGATGGACAATCAGTTCACCTGCGGTATGGGGGGCAGGCGGTGTTCCCAGACGGCGAATATGGATCCCCGCTTCCAGCAAGGGTTGTAGATTTGGCGAGGCAAAGGCATCAAAACCATCGGCATGGGCTTTCGTGGTGCGGTTGCCGCGATACAGACGATTGTTAAAGAACAGCGATACTTCATTGATCGGGTAGTTAGCCGCTACGTACAGAGAGTTAAGCAAATTGATCTGCCCGTCTGAGCGCAACTCGGCCAGCGGGATTTGTGAGCCAGTGACAATGACAGGCTTACCCAGATTTTCCAGCATGAACGAGAGGGCCGACGCGGTAAACGCCATGGTGTCAGTGCCGTGCAGAATGACAAAACCATCGTACTTGTCGTAGTTAGCCTGAATATCGTCAGCAATATGCTGCCAGTCTTCCGGCGTCATATCTGAGGAATCCATCAATGGTTCATATTCGTGGATGGTGAAATCTGGCATTTCCGGGCGATGAAACTCCGGCATCAAGGCGAGCTGACGTTGCAGGTGACCGGATACCGGGATATAGCCATTTTCAGAGCGCTGCATACCAATAGTCCCGCCGGTATACGCTACATAGATTGATTTCTTCTGCATGATAGTGAGTTTCTTGTGCTTCAAAGAAAAATCCCCTCTTCTCGCAAAGAGGGGACCGGTTTTAACGTACGTTTGCGCAGGTCAGGCAAAACGCATAACGGCTCTGTGGATCATTAAAGGTGGCGAGTTTGTCGCTTTCCACTTTCATCGCTTTTGCAGCAGTAGCGACAGGGGCTGGCAGGTACGCCTGCAAAGCGTCTGGCAACATGGCACGCACGGAGCCAGACATACTATCCATCACCATATCGAAGAAAGACGGTTCATCCTGGTAGTATTCAACATGCCATTGTTTGAGTTTTGCCAGTTCAGCCGCTTTGGCTACGGCGTCATCAAAATCACCAAGGCTGTCCACCAGACCGTTGTTCTTCGCATCTTGCCCGGTCCAGACGTGACCTTGCGCAATCTGGTCGATCTGTTCAGGTGTTTTTTTACGGGAATCGGCCACCAGCGAGATGAAGCGCTTATAGCCGCTTTCAATGCTGAGCTGCATCATTTCCGACACTTCTGGCGGCAGGGCTTTCGTTACGGAGATGTCAGCCAGGGGAGAGGTCGAAACGCCATCCGTATGAACGCCCAGATAATCAAGGCTGTTCTCAACGGTATTAATGACGCCGAAGATCCCGATGGAGCCGGTCAATGTGCTTGGGTTGGCCACAATATAGTTAGCAGGCGTGGAGATCCAGTAACCACCTGATGCCGCCATTCCCCCCATGGAGACCACAACCGGCTTGCCTGCCGCGCGGGCGGCGACCAGTTCAGCGCGGATCACTTCAGAGGCGCTAACGCTACCACCAGGACTGTTGACGCGCAGGACGATGGCTTTGACTTTTGGATCAAGGCGGGCATCGCGGATCTGTGAGGCCGTGGTATCACCGCCGACATTTCCCGGCGTTTCCTGGCCGTCCATAATGGCGCCGTTGGCGAATACCACCGCCACGCTGCTGCCAGTTTCCGCTGGTTTCTTCGGCGTGTAATCGTACAGGCTTATCGCACTGTAATTTTTATCTTCTTTGCTCCAGCCAAACTGTTTGGTCAGGGCTTTTTCTATTTCTGCACTGGAACCCAGTGCATCCACCAGTTTGTTATCGAGGGCATATTTCGCGGTATCACCCTCCGCTTTACGCAACCCAGCCAGCATTCCTTGTGCTCCAGGGAAGACTTGCTCAGCAGTGATCTGGCGGTTGGCCGCAATCGTGCCCAGATAGTTCTGCCACAGCTCGCCAATCCAGCGGCTGTCTGCTTCACGGGCAGCAGGTGACATATCATCACGGATAAACGGTTCTACGGCAGATTTATAGGTCCCGACACGGAAAACATGCGTGGTGACTTTCAGTTTATCGAGCAGCGATTTGTAGTACAGACCGTTGGTTGCAAACCCATGCAGATCGACAGTACCTTGTGGCGAAAGCCAAATTTTATTTGCAAAACTCGCCAGATAATATTGTCCCTGGCTGTAGCTATCACCGACGGCAATCACTGGTTTGCCGCTGTCGCGGAATTCGCGTAATGCTTTACCGATGTACTGCATCGAGGGTTGATCAGCCCCGGCAAAGTTTTTCAGATCGAGAACGATCCCGGTAATGTTGCGATCGTCTTTTGCCTGGCGAATAGCATCGACGATATCAAAGAGCGAGTTTTCCTGCAGACGATCGGATGTTGCACCAAACAGTTGACGGCCAATCACGCCCAGGCGGTTGCTGGTGGATGGCTTATCAACGATAACTCCGGCAATATCAAGCAACAATGCGCCGCGGGTCGAATGTTGCGCCTGGCTGGTGCTGCTGATGTGCATCCAGATGCCCGCACAAACCAGAACCAGGAAGATGAAAAACAAGTTCATCATCAGTTCGCGGACAAAGTTGAGCAGTCGCCACGTCCATTTAAAGAAGCCGGCAAAGATTCGCCAAAGGGTTCGCATGTATTCTCCCTAACCAGATAATAACGGTTCCGTCGCTACTGGACGGCAATGTGGGGTTATCGTAATGACCCAACCGCCACTTGTCAGCAGGAATCGCCCACCGCGCTGTAACAAAATCTGCTGTCGTGTTAATTTTGTGAGCAAATTTCAAGACAGGAGTTAATTAATGGACGCACTTGAACTGCTTGTTAACCGTCGTAGTGCTTCGCGCCTGGCTGAGCCTGCGCCTGCAGGCGAGCAACTGGACAACATTTTGCGTGCCGGTATGCGCGCGCCGGATCACGGTACGTTGCAGCCATGGCATTTCTTTATCATTGAAGGTGAAGGCCGCGATCGCTTCAGCGCCTTGCTGGAGCAAGGGGCTATTGCTGCAGGCCAGGATGAAAAAGGGATCGAGAAAGCCCGCAGTGCACCGTTCCGCGCGCCAATGATCATTGCCGTGGTGGCGAAATGTCAGCCTGAACATAAAGTACCGGTGTGGGAACAGGAGATGTCAGCGGGTTGTGCGGTAATGGCGATGCAAATGGCTGCTGTCGCACAAGGTTTTAACGGTATCTGGCGTACGGGGCCGCTCACCGAAAGCCTGGTGGTGCGTGAAGGTCTGGCGTGCGGCGAACATGATAAAATCGTCGGATTCCTTTATCTCGGCACGCCACAGCTTAAAGCATCCAGTACAATAAACGTGCCGGACACGACGCCTTTCGTCAGCCGTTTCTGACCGCACGCTAACTGTCTGGATCCTGATCACTTGCAGCAAAATTCAGACAGTTAAACATTTCTTTTTCCCTCAACGTATTATCAAATACCAAATCCGGTTTCGACGTTCCAGACTATAGCGAACATCAGATATAATCTGTTCGAACGTTAATTCCTCCCATACCGCCAAACATTCCAGCATACCTTTAATTTGTCGACTGGAAACCTGGTGGTAAATTACATCCTTTATTTCTTCCTTTGAGTACCAAACAGGACATTTATTTTTGTAATCAAAAATAGGGAACTTATTCATGTTGACTGTAATAACCCACAGCATGTTGATTTTTTTATTTTAAAAGCCGAATCCTTTACACCCTGTAACTGCTATTTTTCGATAACAGGCCAAACCATCTCTGTTTAACAAACGGAGTAAACGTTCTCAGTTGCTTAAACATAGCTTGCTAATACAAGTAAAAAGAAATACAGATTGATCAGGATTGATATTGCAAACAGTGACCAGAAAATGATTTTTTTCATTGACGATTAAAACGTAAAAGGTTGAGCCCGTACAACACATTAAAACCAACACGTCGACCCGTTGTCTGCTTGTGAACCTCCAGTTTCGCCGCAAGCAGGGAGGGTTTTTCCGTCATGGGTAATCATGGTGTAGCCATCGCTGCTTTTATACGTTGAGCTTTGCTTCTTGTGTTTAGGGTGTGGTTTGACATCGCAATCACCGTGAGCCTCCTGGACTTGTGTACAATAGCCGCTTGCATAAAGATCGACATCATCGCCGTCTATACGATGTTTATGAGAATGAGGGGCTGCGACAACACAACCACTTAAAACCATCACCCATGCTATCAAAATGACTTTTTTCATTTTTTAGAACCTATACATTAAACAGATTAAGGAATATTTTTATTATTGATGTAAAACCAATTGTAAGTAACACGAATAACACCCATGTGAAAAAATAGAGCTCACTCATTTCATTGTGCTTGCCTCAGTATAAAATCAACGATCAAATCCATCAAAAAAGAATGTTCAATCCAATGAACTATTTCTAGCCACAAAAGAATACCTATAATTAAATAAAGGCAATGCCAAATACCTTTAATTTGGTTCATTTATTCACTCGGAAGTGTTGTTTTAGTTTAATACCTGATAGTCAGGGGGAGTTGATATAACAGATATTAACAATGCACCTGTTTAACAATCTTCTCCATAGTGTTAACGATAAATGGATAAAGCCAATGTGTTAACGCTGGAAGTATTCATCATTTAATGTGTACTGCATTTTTACTTTAAACATATTTGTCGGCCTTTAATTTCGGTGTGAAATAATGGTAACCCGGTAAAATGCAGGGATCAATGTGTTTCTATAAAAGATACATTAAAGATTTTTATGAACATGCATATAAAATAAATGTTTACTTATTCTGACCCTTTCGTTCGAAATTAGTTTGCTGACCATTAGCCGCCTAAATTAAATGATTGTTGTAAATAACCATTTACTGAGTTAAATCGGGTTCCACATCCTTCATCAGACCCGGTAATAACGCAATGGCCCTGTCAGGCAATTGTACTTCACGCGTATTCTTTTCACCGGGCGGGAGATTAGTCCTGAAGATGAAACACGTCCTTTAGCGGTGATGCCCGCCATGATAGAATTCTTCTAAATTTACACCGATTTTACGATGTGCTATGTGAGATTCTGTAATATATACATCTACTTACATGGCTTTCATCCGGTCAGGAGATGTCAATGAGCGAGCAAACTATTCGTTTAACGCAATACAGCCACGGAGCGGGTTGCGGTTGTAAAATTTCCCCAAAAGTGCTGGAAACCATCCTGCACAGTGAGCAGGCGAAGTTTGTCGACCCGAACCTGCTTGTTGGTAATGAAACGCGGGACGATGCCGCGGTCTACGATTTAGGTAACGGCACAAGCATTATCAGTACTACTGATTTCTTTATGCCTATTGTCGACAATCCGTTCGATTTTGGGCGCATCGCGGCAACCAATGCCATCAGTGACATTTTCGCAATGGGCGGCAAACCGATTATGGCCATCGCGATTCTGGGTTGGCCCATCAACACGCTTGCACCGGAAATTGCTCGCGATGTGATTGAAGGCGGCCGTTTTGCCTGCCAGCAGGCGGGTATCGCCCTTGCTGGAGGTCATTCTATCGATGCCCCTGAACCTATCTTTGGTCTTGCCGTCACCGGCGTTGTGCCAACTGAACGTGTCAAACGCAACAGCACGGCGCAGGCCGGGTGTAAACTTTTCCTCACCAAGCCACTGGGTATTGGCGTGCTCACCACGGCGGAGAAAAAATCGCTGCTCAAACCGGAACATATTGGTCTGGCAACAGAGGTGATGTGTCAGATGAACCTCGCTGGGGCAGCATTCGCAAATATTGACGGCGTTAAAGCGATGACGGATGTGACCGGCTTTGGTCTGCTCGGCCATTTAAGCGAAGTGTGCCAGGGTGCAGGTGTGCAGGCGCAAGTCTGGTATCAGGATGTGCCGAAGCTGCCGGGCGTTGAAGCTTATATTGCACAGGGCGCAGTGCCGGGCGGTACACAGCGTAACTTCGCCAGCTACGGTCATCTGATGGGCGATATGCCTGCCGAATGGCGCGACCTGCTGTGCGATCCGCAAACTTCCGGTGGTCTGTTGTTGGCTGTAACGCCAGATGCCGAAGCTGACGTTCAGGCCACGGCCGCAGAGTTTGGTATCACGCTGACCACGATCGGCGAGCTGGTAACCGCGCGCGGTGGTCGTCCAATGATTGAGATCCGTTAATTCGATGCGGTTGTTTATTGCCGAAAAACCGAGCCTGGCCCGTGCTATTGCTGATGTGCTGCCAAAGCCACATCGCAAGGGCGACGGTTTTATCGAATGCGGTAACGGGCAGGTGGTCACCTGGTGTATTGGTCACCTGCTGGAACAGGCGCAACCTGATGTTTACGACAGCCGCTATGCTCGCTGGAACCTCAACGACCTCCCCATCGTGCCGGAAAAGTGGCGTCTGCAACCTCGTCCGTCGGTGACAAAACAGCTTAACGTGATCAAGCGTTTCCTGCATGACGCGTCTGAAGTTATCCACGCGGGTGACCCTGACAGAGAAGGACAACTGCTGGTGGACGAGGTGCTGGATTATCTCGAACTGGCTCCGGAAAAGCGCCAACAGGTGCAGCGTTGTCTGATAAACGATCTCAACCCGCAGGCGGTAGAGCGGGCGATTTCCCGTCTGCGTGCTAACAGTGAGTTTATTCCATTGTGCGTTTCCGCCCTGGCGCGTGCGCGTGCGGACTGGTTGTACGGGATCAACATGACCCGTGCTTATACCATTCTGGGACGCAACGCGGGCTATCAGGGCGTGCTTTCTGTCGGGCGTGTTCAGACCCCGGTGTTAGGACTGGTGGTACGCCGTGACGAAGAGATCGAGAATTTCGTCGCTAAAGATTTCTTTGAAGTCAAAGCACACATTGTTACGCCTAAGGATGAGCGTTTCACGGCGACATGGCAGCCAAGCGATGCCTGTGAATCCTATCAGGATGAAGAGGGGCGGTTGTTGCACCGTCCGCTGGCGGACCATGTGGTCAACCGGATCACCGGCCAGCCCGCGTTTGTCACCAGCTATAACGATAAACGGGAATCAGAACCTGCTCCGCTGCCATTTTCCCTTTCTGCATTGCAGATTGAGGCTGCCAAGCGGTTTGGTCTGAGCGCGCAAAATGTGCTCGATATCTGCCAGAAGTTGTATGAAACCCATAAGTTGATCACCTACCCGCGTTCAGATAGCCGCTATTTGCCTGAAGAACACTTTGCGGGACGGCAGGCGGTCATGAACGCGATTAGCGTTCACGCCCCGGATTTACTACCGCAACCAGTCGTCAACCCGGATACCCGTAATCGTTGCTGGGATGATAAAAAAGTGGATGCCCACCACGCGATTATCCCGACAGCGCGCAGCAGTTCGGTCAACCTGACGGAGAATGAGTCGAAGGTATATAACCTCGTTGCCCGCCAGTACCTGATGCAATTCTGCCCTGATGCGGTGTTCCGCAAGTGTGTGATTGAGCTGGATATTGCCAAAGGCAAATTCGTCGCTAAAGCACGCTTCCTCGCAGAGGCTGGCTGGCGCACGCTGTTGGGCAATAAAGAGCGTGACGAAGAGAATGACGGCACGCCGTTGCCGGTGGTGGCAAAAGATGACGAACTGTTGTGCGAGAAAGGGGAAGTGATTGAACGGCAAACTCAGCCGCCGCGTCATTTCACCGATGCCACACTGTTATCTGCAATGACCGGGATCGCCCGTTTTGTGCAGGATAAAGATCTGAAAAAGATCCTGCGTGCCACGGATGGTCTGGGAACTGAAGCGACACGCGCAGGTATTATTGAGCTGTTGTTTAAACGCGGTTTCCTGGTCAAAAAAGGGCGCTATATCCACTCTACTGACCCAGGACGGGCACTGATCCACTCCCTGCCTGAACTGGCGGCTCGCCCGGACATGACGGCACACTGGGAGTCGATCCTGACGCAAATCAGTGAGAAGCAGTGCCGCTATCAGGATTTCATGCAGCCACTGGTGGGAACATTGTTTGAGTTGATTAACCAGGCGCGTAGCACGCCGGTGAAGCAGTTCAGAGGAATGGTTGCGCCAGGCGGCGGCGCGAAGAAACCGTTCAAAAAGAAGAAAAGTGCGGCCTGACACCCGATTGTGGCCCTCTCCCGACGGGAGAGGGCCAGCCGCACGATCAATATCTTAAATTACACCTTGTCCGATCATGGCATCGGCAACTTTCACAAACCCGGCAATATTGGCTCCGCGCACATAATTGGTTTGCTTCGCCTCACCGCCGTATTCCACACATGCGTGGTGAATATCCAGCATGATGTGGTGCAGACGCGCATCCACTTTCTCCGCTTTCCAGCCCAGACGTGCGGCGTTTTGCGCCATTTCCAGCCCAGAGGTGGCCACGCCACCTGCGTTTGCCGCTTTACCTGGCGCAAACAGCACGCCAGCTTCCAGGAACAGATCGGTTGCTTCAATGGTGGTTGGCATGTTGGCGCCTTCCGCGACCGCTTTCACGCCATGCGTAATCAATGCGCGCGCGGCTTCAGCGTCCAGTTCGTTTTGGGTTGCACATGGCAAGGCGATATCAACAGGCACAGACCAGGGTTGTTTACCTTCGAGATAGATCAGGCCAAACTCGCGGGCATAATCTGCCACGCGGCCATCGCGGCTGGCCTTGATTTCACAGAGCCGCGCCAGTTTTTCTGCCGTAAAGCCCGCTTCATCTACGACTGTGCCACTGGAATCTGACGCTGTTACTACGCGCGCCCCAAACTGCATCGCTTTTTCAATGGCGTACTGCGCAACGTTTCCAGAGCCTGAAACCGCCACCCGCATCCCTTCAAAACTCAGTCCATGACGCTTCAGCATGGCCTCCGTGAAATAGACCAGCCCATAGCCAGTGGCTTCCGGGCGAATCAGGCTGCCGCCAAACGAGAGGCCTTTTCCGGTAAAGACGCAGGCACTGTTATTGGACAGTTTTTTCATCATACCAGCCATAAAGCCGACTTCACGGCCACCCACGCCGATGTCTCCCGCAGGGACGTCAGTGTCCGGGCCAAGATGACGGTACAGTTCCGTCATCAGCGCCTGGCAGAAGCGCATCACTTCACCTTCGCTTTTGCCTTTTGGATCGAAATCACTGCCGCCTTTGCCGCCACCCATTGGCAGGGTGGTGAGCGCATTTTTAAAGGTCTGTTCAAAGCCCAGGAACTTCAGGATCGACAGGTTTACGGAAGGGTGGAAACGCATTCCCCCCTTAAAAGGACCAATGGCCGAGTTAAACTGCACGCGCCACGCGCGGTTCACCTGTACCTGATTGCGATCATCGACCCAAACAACGCGGAACTGAATCACTCGTTCTGGTTCAACCAGGCGTTCGAGCAGAGACATCTGACGATAACGTGGGTTTTCTTCGAGGAATGGCCACAAGGTGGTCATGACTTCGCGTACGGCTTGTGCAAACTCGCTCTGATGCGGGTCGCGCTGTTGAACATGGGTTAAAAACGATTCCAGAGAGCGTGTCTGATCCATAGATATAAGAACCTCTTATAATATTTTATGTATGTTGTGTAGGCGATTTGTGGTCTTTTTCGACTATACCACCCGTACCGCTTTGCCAGGCAAGCAGAAATTGACCGCTAAAGGGAAATTCATTATCGGGCGCGGGTCATAACAAAAAGCGATGACAAGAGAAATTAAAGGTTCGGCGTTGATTTACCGTTATAGTCAGTATCAGGAGACAACAGGAAGAGACCTCTATGAATCGTTATGTGATGACCGCTGTGTTTGCCCTTTTATCTGCCAGTGCGCAGGCGGACCGTCTTCGTCCGGATGTACAGGTGAATGTCCCGCCGGACGTGTTCAGCTCCGGCGGACAAAGTTCGCAGCCCTGCAATCAGTGCTGCATCTATCAGGATCAAAATTATTCTGAAGGGGCGGTGGTGAAGGCAGACGGTGTGCTGTTGCAGTGTCAGCGTGATGAGAGAACCATCAGCACGAATCCGCTGGTCTGGCGTCGCGTAAAAGGATAAACGCGTGCAGCAGCGGGATATCTGCCGGGGCTAAGGAATAAGTCAACGCCTCTTCAGGCGTACACCACGCCAGGGCGCTGTGGTAGTGCGCCGTAAGTTCGCCAGTATACGCGGGAACATGCCACGCATGCAGATGGATGAGCCTCTGCGAGACTTCCCGCTGATGACTGGCGATATAGCATCCAGGCTGCGCAACAATCCCCAGTTCTTCACGCAATTCGCGGGTGAGTGCCTGCGGTTGCGTCTCTCCTGCTTCCACTTTTCCTCCGGCAAATTCCCACATTCCCGGTTGATCGGCATGGGCGGGGCGTTGTGCCAGCAAAATGCGACCGTCTTTTTCGAGGATTGCAGCCACTACATCGATGGTTTTCAGCATGGTCGTCAATAACAGGTTACGGAAAACGACATAATATCTTGCGCGTCAAAAGAGTCCACCCATCAGGAGAATCAGGTGAAAGAGACAACCGCCTGGGTAGCCCCCGTAAAACATCTTCCCGTCAGCGTAAAACCCATCGCCGCAATGCAACAAAAACACTTCGGTGCGGTACTGAACCCTACACGTTGGTGGGGAAGAATGCCTCGCCTGTTTTGGCTCGTGGCTCTGTTTGTGGGGTTTCTGGAGCGTCGTGCTGCGCGTGTCAGCCCCGAATTGCGTTCGTTGTTAATGACGCGGGTATCGCAGCTTTGTCATTGTGCGTTCTGTATTGATGCAAACAGTCTCCGTCTGGCTGAACGCTCCGGGGCGCTCGATAAAGTTCAGGCCGTTAGCCACTGGCGAGAAGCGTCGATTTTCAATGAAGAAGAGCGTGTTGCACTGGCGTATGCGGAGGCTGTCACCGCCACGCCACCACAGGTAGACGAGGCTATTAAAATGCAGATGAAGCGTTATTTTACCGATGACGCAATTGCCGAAATGACGGCGTTGATTGCATTTCAGAACCTGTCAGCTCGCTTTAATGCTGCCCTGGATATTCCGGCCCAGGGCCTTTGTGCCACGTTCCAGGGGAAACCTCATGCTTGATCGCCATCTGCATCCGCGTCTGAAACCGGTACTGAATCAACTGGCGAGCTTGCTGGATAAGCCCGTTATCTCCCCCGATGGCCTGACGTTAACAGGGTTTGCGACAGGCGTGCTGGCGTTGCCCTTTTTGGCGCTGGGCTGGTATCCGGCGGCACTGGTTGCCATTGTGCTGAATCGACTACTGGATGGGCTTGATGGCGCACTGGCCCGTCGGCGGGGGTTAAGCGATGCGGGCGGATTTCTGGATATTGTGCTCGATTTTCTCTTCTATGCGCTTGTGCCGTTTGGATTTGCGTTGGCTGCACCTGCGGAAAATGCGCTGGCATCCGCCTGGCTGTTATTCGCGTTTATCGGTACGGGAAGCAGTTTCCTCGCGTTTGCAGCGCTGGCGGCGAAACACAATATTGCTAACCCAGGCTATGCGCACAAGTCGTTTTATTACATTGGTGGGTTAACGGAAGGGACAGAGACAATCGCGCTGTTTGTGCTGTGCTGCCTGTTTCCGGCGTACTTCCCTCTGTTTGCCTGGATCTTTGGCGCGTTGTGCTGGCTCACCACCACAACGCGCATCTGGAGCGGTTACGTCACGTTAAAATCGCGGGTGCGTTAACGTGAACTTTCCGGCCCGCGCGCTCCCACAGAGACCGGGTTTTGCGGATGGCTGCTCCATTCGTACCAGCCACCATCGTAGACGGCGACATTTTTCCAGCCCATCGCACGGGCGTACATAAAGGTTTCAGAGGCTCGCCAGCCTGTGCCGCAATAAAACGCCACATGCTGGTCGGGCAGAATGTCCCACTGTTTCCACATCGCGGCGATGTCATCGGCGCTACGCATTGTGCCATCCGGGTTATGGAAGTCTTCCATGTGAGTGGCGTCGCTGCCCGCATGCCCCCATCGAGCACCCGCAATCTCGCCTTTTGGTTTGATGTAGCTATAGCCGCTGGTTTCACCAATGAATTCTGGCCATGAACGAATGCTGACCAACGAGGCATCCTGGCGGTGCAACATGCCGCGCGCGCCTTCCATGTCCACCATCAGCTGTGGCTGGCCAGGGATCGGTGCACCAAAATCGGGGGCAGGTTTCACCTCCGCAGGCATGCCACGCTCAACCGGAAGACCTGCATCGGACCAGGTTTTCCAGCCACCATCAAGAATACGTACATCCTTGACCCCGGCGTAGAGCATGATTTGCGCCACGCGTGCCGCGGCATACACGTCCCGACCGTACAGGATCACCGTAGTGTTGTGACGGATCCCGTGTTTAGCCAGCATGGTTTTTAGCTTATCGTCAGAGACTTTATTCCACAGCGGTTCACTTTCGACTTCATTGGTATCAATGTAGCCCGCGCCAGGGATGTGATTCAGCAGGAAAAACTTCGGCGCGCCCCAGCCGGCTTCAAGTACCTTCCATTCGCCCGCAGGCGCGGCGGCGATCGGTTTACCCTGCTGTAACTGATGGATCCACTGAGGATAAACCAGTTGTTCAAAGTGCGGTAAGCGTTGCAGACGGCCAGCCTGTTGCAGGGCATCACTCAGGACCGATACTTGTGAATACCCGGCTTTTTTCAGACGCGTTCTCACCGCCAGGTTATCGGCCTCGCTGCCATAGAGAGCAATGGGGGCTGAAGGCGCAAGATGATGCTGTTTCGCCCAGCCAGCAAGCTGTTCGTCGCTCATGGCGCTGAGCCAGGAGGCCGAGAGGTTGAGCGCTGCCGGTTCATGTCCAGATGGTCCGCTCAGGGACTGTGGCCAGCCGTTGTAGAAGGCACTCACTCGGGTGTCGATGACGGCCCCGTGTTGTTGTTGCACCTGTTCCAGCGTCAGTGAGTGGGGCATATCAGCAGCCACTGAGGAAAATGAGGCGAGGCCACAGAGCAGAGCCAGCGCGGTCAGTTGAGAAACACGTTTCATCGAAAAGCCTGACGTCAATAAAAGAGGCGGTCATTGTCATCTCACCTGAAACAGAAAACATTGCGTTAGCACAGATTGAAGCACGTTATTGCCAGCGGGATAGCTGAATCACCTCACCATCTGGTGGAATATCCTCTTCGTCGTGAGTGACCAGTATCACGGGGATTTTGCGTGCGCGTACGGTGGCAAATACCCAGGCCCGAAAGGCGGTGCGCAGAGTTTTGTCCAGGCGGCTGAAGGGTTCATCAAGCAGCAACGCCTGGGGCTGAGCCAGCAAGGCGCGTAATAAACTGACCCTGGCACGCTCGCCGCCGGAGAGCGTTGCTGGATCGCTGGCATAGTGATCTGCCAGACCTGCCGAGGCCAGTGCCTGGTGTACTTCCACTTTTCGCGCGTGCCCGGTGATATGTGCCGGAAGAGCCAGCAACAGGTTTTGCCCTACGCTGAAGTGATCAAACAGCAGAGCATCCTGAAACAATATCCCAAGGCCGCGTTCTTCCACGGGGAGTGTGTCGCAGCGACGTTCAGCAAGCCACAGCTCGCCCTGGGCATGAAAATTGGCGGTAAGCGCCCCGACCATCCAGGAAAAAAGTGTCGATTTTCCGCTGCCGGAAGGTCCCATCAGGGTGACAATTTCACCACACTGTACGCAAAAATTAACCTGGCGGAAAAGCGGTTCAATGGAGAGATTTTTCACCATCAGCATTAACGTAATCCTTGTCGGTAACGGCCTGCGAGCCGGGATAACAGGGCCGCAATACTGAATATTGCGCCTGTTAATAATAAAAGTCCCAGCGCACGGGAAGCCAGAATGGGGACGCTGCCGCCACTGCTGAGTGCGACCGCTTCGGTGGTGAGTGTGGCGTAACGTCCCGCACCTAACCAGAGTGTCGGCATGTACTGTGCCATGCTCACGGAAAAACCGGTGGCAAAAGCCAGTAGTGCGGGGCGAAGCATTAGCGGGCATTTTAGCAGCCAAAAGCACTTTACGCGCCGCCAGCCCAGCGTTCGGGCAATCAGGATGAGCCGGGGATCAAGCCTGCGCCACGCAGGTTGCATTACCAGCAACATCCACGGAAATACCCACAACAGATGGCCCCATAATATGGTTGTAAACAGCCCATCGATCCCGAGGTGCAGGGCAATGAAATATTGCCCGGAGACTAACGGTAGCGCAGGAAGTGCCAGCGGCAGCCAGACCCAGACCGCACCACGTTGCGGCCCCCATTCGAGCCAGAGGAAGATCACGACCAGCGCCAGCAAGCTGGCGAGCAGGCCAAAAGAGAGGCTGATGATGAGGGGGGCGAGCGCGGTTTCTCTGTGCTGCGCCAGTACGCCGAGAATCAACAGACTGGCGATCCCGATACCGGGCAGCAACCACTGAAGTACGGCGCCGGGAAGAGGGATGCGCGAGGCGTGACGAACGCCGGAAACGTTCGGCAGTCTCCTCCGCCATACTTTCCCTATGCACAAGCCAGTGGCTGCCAGTAACGCCAGCATCAGCACTAAAACCAGGCACAGCAGGGCGCCTTTCGTCTGTTGCTGCGCATCGCCCTGGCTGAGCCATTGCCACGCCAGCACCGCGAGCGTCGGGGGATTTCCTGGCCCCAGAATTATCGCCACATCCACGACGGCGAGCGACCATGCCAGCACTGCCAGCATTACCGCCCCGAGGGCAGGGGCGATGGTCGGGATGACCAGCCAGCACAGTGTCTGAAAACGCCCATAGCCGAGGGTTTGTAATACCACTTTTTGTTGCGCCAGACCTTTGACCGGTAACACGGCATAAATGGCCCACAGCACAAAAGCGCTCTCTTTGAGCGCGAGCGTTAACCCCAGTCCTACGCCAAACCGGTCAAACGGGGGGGTACAGAATGAGCACAACTGATACCACAGCCCACCCTCTGCAAACATCAGCAGAAGGCTGGTGGCGAAGGCCACATGGGGAATGGCCAACAGCCACGGCAGACGCGTACTCAGGCGATGCCAGCGTTCTCCAGGCCAAAGCGCGGCAACGAGAAAAAGGGCAATAACGAGTGACCCCAGGGTGGCGATAAGCGTTGAGCTTAGGGTGGCGGCAAATGCCTGTGGGAGCTGCGGATCGCTCAGCAGCGACCGCCAGTTTTCAGCGGAGAATGCCGGAGCCAGTATCGTGACTCCGGCAGGAAGCAGCGGGATATAAATGACCGCAACGGCAAGCCAGGCCAGCCCGCTTAGCGGGTTCCGTAACGGCGAAGCCATTCCTGCTCCAGCAACGGGATCCACGCTGCATGAGGTTCCCCTAGCACATCAGGAAGACCTTCAGGCGTATGCCCGTTCAGTTTTTCTGCATCGCTGTCCGAGAGTTTTTTGACATCCAGTACGCTGGGATCGCCCCAGATGGCCGGAGCGGCTTTGCGCAGTTGTGCCCTGGGCGACAGCAGGAAGTTAGCGACAACTTTGGCTCCTGCACTGGCACTGGCGTTAGCCGGGATGGCAACAAAATGTACATTACCGATCATCCCGTTGCGAAAACCGAAGCTGTAACTGTCGGCCGGGAGTTCACCGCTGGCCACTTTTTGTCGGGCATGAGCGGGGTTGAACGTCAGCGAGAGGTTGATGTTGCCACTGGCAAGCAAGGCATCCATTCGCGCGGGGGAAGGCGGAAAATCGCGCCCTTCACGCCACAGATAAGGATGCAGTTTGTCGAGGTATGCCCACAATGGCGCGGTGACCTGAGCCAATGTCGCGGTGTCCGGGGCCGTTTTTAGCGCGTCCGGGTGCGTAGTCAACGTCAGTAAAAGCTGTTCCAGGAACGCTGTACCGGTAAAGTCAGGCGGTCGTGGATAGGTCACTTTTCCAGGATGCTGCTGCACATAATCAAGCAGCATGGCGGGATCGTTCAGCGGTTCAGGCAGGCTCGCGTTGCGGGCGATAAAGGTGAGCTGCGCGCCGCCCCACGGAGATTCTGCCCCATCGGTTGCGATGGCGAAATCTTCCGTCACGGGTTTACGGGTATCGACGTAACGCCAGTTGGGGAGGCTTTGTGCCCAGCCTGTCTGTAGCAGGTTGGCCTCTTTTAAGGTGCGGAAATTCTCGCCGTTGACCCACAATAAATCGACAGAGCCGTTGGTCTTACGCCCGGCGGCGTGCTCGGTCTGAATACGTTTAACCGCATCGGCCGCATCGGCAAGATGAACGATCCTGAGATTGATGGCGTAGTGGCTTTTCATCTCGCCACTGACCCAGTCAAGGTAGCGGTTAACTGCCTGATCGCCGCCCCAGGCATTGAACCAGACGGTCTGGCCACTGGCTTCCCGTTGGATAGTCTGCCAGTTAGTGTCGGCAAAAGCGGGACTTGCCAGTAACAATCCCGTCAGAAACGCGCAAAAACGCACACGGCGCATGATGCCTCCCTGTTTACAGCGAAGAGTGGTAGAAACGAGAAAACAGCCAGCGTGTGACCAGTGGTAATAACCCCAATAGTGTAAAGGCGAATACCATTCCCGGCGACAGAATATCGCGCAGGGAGGTCAGTTTGCCCAGTTCGCGTCCGGCATTAAGAAAGATAACAGTGGCGGGTAGCATCGCAAGCTGGCTGACCCACCAGTACTGGCGCACACCCAGGCGCGTGAGCCCTGCGAGTAGATTCACCAGGAAAAAGGGAAACAGCGGCATAAGGCGGAGTGCAAAAAGATACCCAGTACCGTCGCGATCCATACCGTGATTGACCGTTTTCATCTGCTCGTTAAAACGCTGCTGTACCCAGTCGCGAAGCAAGTAACGGCTCATGAGCATGGCGAGCGTTGCGCCGAGCGTGGAGGCAAAAGAGACTAACAACACGCCTTGCCATAGTCCAAACAGCGCCCCGCCCAGCAGCGTCAGAATCGCCGCGCCCGGAATCGACAACGTCGCGACCGCCACATAGACCGCAAAGTAGAGAGCTGCGCTGCGTACAGGATGATCTTCAACCAGGAGGAGGAGCGTCTGATGGTGCGTTTTTACCGAGTCGAGAGAGAGCGTGCCTGGCGGTAAAAGGGCAAAAGCCAGCAAAAATGCGCCCAGAAGGGCGCACAGGAAGACGATTTTTTGAATGTTCACACAGGTTACAGCTTGAATTTAGCCCACACAGGCGCATGGTCAGACGGTTTTTCCATGCCACGAATAGCGTAATCAATACCGGTTTCGATGCAACGTTCTGCCAGAGGGGCGCTTGCCAGCAGCAGGTCGATACGCAGACCACGGTTATCGTCAAAGCCTTTCGAGCGATAGTCGAACCACGAGAAACGATCCTGCGTTTCCGGGTTCGCGGCGCGGAAGGTATCAACCAGTCCCCAGTCCTGGAGTCGCTGCATCCATTCCCGCTCTTCCGGCAGGAAGGAACATTTACCGGTACGCAGCCAGCGCTTGCGGCTGTCTTCGCCAATGCCGATATCCAGATCGGTTGGGCTGATGTTGACATCTCCCATGATCAGCACCGGGTTGTCTTTGTTCAGTTCGGTGTTCAGGTAATCCTGAAGATCCTGATAAAACTTCGCTTTTGCCGGGAATTTGGTCGGATGGTCACGGCTTTCGCCCTGCGGGAAGTAGCCATTAATCACCGTAATGTTACCCAACGGTGAGGGGATCTCGGCCATGATAATGCGACGCTGTGCCTCTTCATCGTCACCAGGGAAACCACGACGAACGGCAACAGGGGTCTCTTTGGTCAGCAGCGCGACGCCATAGTGACCTTTCTGCCCGTGATAAAAGACGTTGTACCCCAGCTTTGCCACTTCTTCGAGAGGGAACATATCGTCGTGAACTTTTGTCTCCTGCAGGCCAATCACATCCGGTTGATGTTGCTCAACAATGGCTTCCAGTTGGTGAGGGCGGGCGCGCAGGCCGTTGATATTAAAAGAGACAAATTTCATAGTCGCTGCCAATGCAAGGTGAATAGTGCATGGATGGTAGCAGAAATTGCACCGTCTGTTATGCGGGATGACCAATAACTGCAACAGAAAATGCCAACGGTGCAAGATTTGCACCATTCCAACGCGCTACGCCCCTGAATGGTGCGTAAACGGCCAATAAATTTCGCGAGCGATCACAATTCCAGAATTATATTTGGCCTGTGAATAGTCTTTCATGTTTTCGTTCGGCAAACCGCCGCCTGTCATAAAAATATTCACTTTTTATGCAATAACAGTGAATAACTCCATATTGCAACTCGTTGATATTCTGTCCTCCCCTGCCATTTATGCATTTTTATCGCTGGCTGGCACGAACCCTGCAATCTACATTTACAGCGCAAACACTCAATTATTTAACATTTAAACAACTATTTATTTACCGGATGAGGTCGCTATGTCTCTGTCAATTACGCGTGAAAATTTTGATGAATGGATGATGCCGGTTTACGCTCCGGCGGCTTTTATTCCGGTACGTGGGGAAGGTTCGCGCCTGTGGGACCAGCAGGGCAAAGAGTATATCGATTTTGCTGGCGGTATCGCGGTTAACGCACTGGGACATGCGCACCCGGCATTGCGTCAGGCGCTGAACGATCAGGCTGCGAAGTTCTGGCATACCGGTAATGGTTATACTAACGAGCCGGTGCTGCGTCTGGCGAAGAAACTGATTGACGCGACGTTTGCCGAGAAAGTCTTTTTCTGTAACTCCGGTGCAGAAGCCAACGAAGCGGCACTGAAGCTGGCGCGCAAATACGCGCATGACCACTTTGGTGCGCAGAAAAGCGGGATTGTGGCATTTAAGAATGCGTTCCACGGTCGCACGTTGTTCACCGTCAGCGCCGGTGGGCAACCCTCCTATTCGCAAGA
Organism: Enterobacter sp. RHBSTW-00994; assembly: GCF_013782625.1. NCBI lineage: Bacteria > Pseudomonadati > Pseudomonadota > Gammaproteobacteria > Enterobacterales > Enterobacteriaceae > Enterobacter > Enterobacter sp. RHBSTW-00994. The sequence goes on from NZ_CP056199.1 coordinate 1,931,118, forward strand.
CTTTGCGCCTCTGCCTCCGGATATTCGTCATGCCGTTTATAACGATTTGCGCTCAGCAAGCGAGCTGATTGACGACAATACCTGTGCGGTCATTGTTGAGCCGATGCAGGGGGAAGGCGGGGTCGTCCCGGCGCAGAAGGCGTTCCTGCAAGGGCTTCGCGAGTTATGCGATCGCCACAACGCCCTGCTGATTTTTGATGAGGTTCAGACGGGGGTGGGACGTACCGGCGAGCTGTATGCCTATATGCACTATGGTGTAACTCCGGATGTGCTTTCGACGGCGAAAGCGTTGGGTGGCGGCTTCCCGGTGGGGGCCGTGTTGACGACCAACAAATGTGCCAGTGCCATGACGGTAGGCACGCACGGGACAACCTATGGCGGTAACCCGCTGGCGTCGGCGGTGGCGGGGCAAGTACTGGACATCATCAATACGCCGGAAGTGCTGAACGGGGTGAAATTGCGTCATGACTGGTTTGTCGAACGCCTGAATGCCATCAATACCCGGACCGGGCTGTTTAAAGAGATCCGCGGTCTGGGGCTGTTAATTGGGTGCGAGCTGGCCCCTGAGTTTGCCGGAAAAGCTAAACTTATTTCACAGGAAGCGGCAAAAATGGGCGTAATGGTGCTGATTGCTGGCGCTAACGTGGTGCGGTTTGCCCCTGCGCTGATTGTCAGCGAAGAAGAGGTAAATACCGGCCTGGACCGTTTTGCGCAGGCCTGTGAACACGTGAAGTCAGAGGTGTCATCATGATGGTCATCCGTCCCGTTGAGCGCGGCGATCTCGCCGGGCTCATGCAGCTCGCGGGGAAAACCGGGGGAGGGTTGACCTCGCTTCCTGCTGATGAACAAACGTTGTCGGCGCGTATAGATCGTTCCCTGCAAACATGGCTTGGAACGTTGCCAAAAAGCGAACAGGGCTACGTATTCGTGCTTGAAGATACCGATACAGGAACCGTGGCCGGGATTTGCGCCATTGAAGTGGCGGTCGGGCTTAATGATCCCTGGTACAACTACCGCGTCGGAACACTCGTGCATGCGTCGAAAGAGCTGAATGTCTACAACGCATTACCGACGCTGTTTCTCAGTAACGATCACACTGGCAGCAGTGAGCTGTGTACGCTGTTCCTCGATCCGGCCTGGCGTAAAGAGGGTAATGGCTATTTGCTCTCCAAATCGCGCTTTATGTTTATGGCTGCGTTTCGCGATCGCTTTAATGAGAAAGTGGTGGCCGAAATGCGTGGCGTGATTGACGAGACGGGATATTCCCCGTTCTGGGAAAGTCTCGGCGAACGCTTTTTCTCGATGGAGTTCAGCCGCGCGGATTACCTGTGCGGTACGGGGCAGAAAGCCTTTATTGCGGAATTGATGCCTAAGCATCCTATCTACACCCATTTCCTCAGCCCTGAGGCGCAGGCGGTGATCGGCGAAGTTCACCCGCAGACTGCACCCGCGCGTGCGGTGCTGGAGAAAGAAGGTTTCCGTTACCGGAACTATGTTGACATTTTCGACGGTGGACCGACGCTGGAGTGCGATATCGATCGCGTACGTGCGATCCGTAAAAGCCGTTTGGTTACGGTGTCCGAAGGCCAGCCTGCGCCGGGGGAGTGGCCTGCGTGCCTGGTCGCCAATGAACAATACGACCACTTTCGCGCCATGCTGGTACAGGCCAACCCGAAATGTGAACGTCTGGTGTTGACTGCCGCCCAACTGGATGCCCTGAAATGTAGCGCAGGCGACACGGTTCGTCTGGTGCGACTCTGCCCTGAGGAGAAAACAGCATGACATTATGGATTAATGGTGACTGGGTCACGGGTGAAGGCGCACCGCGCGTGAAAACGAACCCGGTGAGTAAAGATGCGTTGTGGCAGGGAAATGATGCCAGCGCGGCCCAGGTGGAACTGGCCTGCAAAGCGGCAAGACGAGCGTTCCCGGCCTGGGCGAAACAGCCGTTTACTGTCCGTCAGGCGATTGTCGAAAAGTTTGCCTCTTTGCTTGAGGCGAATAAAGCCGAACTGACACGCGTTATTGCCTCGGAAACCAGTAAACCGCGCTGGGAGGCCGCAACCGAAGTTACGGCGATGATCAATAAAATTGCGATCTCGGTGAAGGCGTATCACACCCGAACCGGAGAGCAACACACTGAGATGGCGGATGGTGCAGCGACACTGCGCCACCGTCCGCATGGCGTGCTGGCCGTATTCGGTCCCTATAATTTCCCAGGGCATCTGCCGAATGGCCACATAGTGCCAGCGCTACTGGCGGGGAATACCGTCATTTTCAAACCCAGCGAATTAACGCCGTGGAGCGGCGAAGCGGTAGTGAAATTGTGGGAGCAGGCCGGTTTGCCGCCAGGCGTACTGAACCTGGTTCAGGGGGGCCGTGAAACCGGCCAGGCACTGAGTGCGCTGAACGATATCGATGGATTACTGTTTACCGGCAGCGCCGGAACAGGCTATCAGCTGCATAAACAGCTGGCAGGTCAGCCGGAAAAAATTCTGGCGTTGGAAATGGGCGGCAATAACCCGCTGATCGTCGAAGATCCGGATGATATTGACGCGGCGGTACATCTGACGATCCAGTCGGCCTTTATTACCGCCGGGCAACGTTGTACCTGCGCACGACGCCTGCTGGTGAGACGCGGCGAACGGGGCGATGCTTTCCTGGCGCGCCTTGTTGAAGTCGCTGCACGTCTTGTTCCTGCCCGGTGGGACGCTGATCCCCAGCCGTTTATGGGGGGACTGATTTCCGAGCAAGCCGCACTTCAGGTTCTGAAGGCCTGGCAGGAGCATGTTGCGCGGGGTGCTAAAACCTTGCTGGAGCCGAAACAACGACATCCTGGAACATCTCTTCTGACTCCTGGGATCATTGAGATGAGCGAGGCAAGTCATGTACCGGATGAGGAGGTCTTCGGCCCGCTGTTGTGTGTCTGGCGCTATGACGCGTTTGAGGATGCCATCCACATGGCGAATAACACGCGCTATGGCCTGTCGAGCGGATTGATCTCTCCTCAGCGTGAAAAATTCGAACAATTGCTGCTGGAGGCGCGAGCCGGCATTGTGAACTGGAACAAGCCGCTCACAGGGGCCGCAAGTACCGCGCCATTTGGTGGGGTGGGAGCGTCGGGTAACCATCGCGCCAGTGCGTGGTATGCCGCAGATTATTGCGCATGGCCAATGGCGAGCCTGGAAACGCCGGCATTAACGCTACCGGAAACGCTGAGTCCGGGGCTGGATTTTAGTCAGGGGAATGCTCATGAAAGCGCGTGAAGTTAACTTTGATGGGCTGGTTGGGCTGACGCATCACTATGCCGGGCTGTCGTTTGGTAATGAGGCGTCGACGAAACACCGTTTTCAGGTCTCGAACCCGAAACTGGCGGCTAAGCAGGGGCTACTGAAAATGAAGGCGCTCTCGGATGCCGGGTTCCCGCAGGCGGTTATCCCGCCACAGGAGCGTCCGAATGTGCCTGTCCTGCGTCAGTTGGGTTTTAGCGGTAGCGACGAGCAGGTGGTCGAGAAAGCGGGGACGCAAGTGCCGCATTTACTCTCTGCGGTCAGTTCTGCCTCTTCAATGTGGGTGGCGAATGCGGCAACCGTTGCGCCTTCGGCGGATACGCTGGATGGCAAAGTGCATTTGACGGTTGCGAACCTGAACAACAAATTCCACCGCGCGACCGAAGCCGGGACCACAGAGCGTGTGTTGCGTGCCATCTTCCGCCATGAGGGCCATTTCAGCGTGCATGGCGCGCTGCCTCAGGTCGCGATGTTTGGGGATGAAGGGGCCGCTAACCATAACCGCCTGGGCGGGGATTATGGCGATCCTGGTCTGCAGCTTTTTATTTATGGGCGTGAAGAGGGCGGTCATTCCGCACCGTCACGTTATCCTGCACGGCAAACGCTGGCGGCGAGTCAGGCCGTTGCCCGCCTGAACCAGGTCAATCCATCGCAGGTGATTTTTGCGCAACAAAACCCGCATGTTATCGATCAGGGCGTGTTTCATAATGATGTGATTGCCGTTTCTAACCGACAGGTGCTGTTCTGTCATGAACAGGCGTTTGCCCATCAGGAAAAGCTCCTTGCTACGCTCCAGGAGCGTGTGCCGGGGTTTATGGCGATCCAGGTTCCGACCGGGGCCGTAAGTGTACAGGACGCAGTTGAAACGTATCTCTTCAATAGCCAGCTGTTAAGCCGTGATGACGGCAGTATGATGCTGGTCCTGCCGCAGGAATCTCGCAATCACGACGGCGTGTGGCGCTACCTGAGTGAACTCGCGAAGGCTGATAACCCTATTTCTGAACTCAAGGTGTTTGATCTGCGCGAAAGTATGGCAAACGGTGGTGGGCCTGCCTGTTTACGCCTGCGGGTGGTGTTGACCACGGATGAGATGAAAGCGGTTAATCCGGCGGTGATCATGAATGAGGCACTCTTTAATACCCTGAATAACTGGGTCGATCGTTACTATCGCGACCGGTTGACGCAGGCTGATTTGGTTGACCCGCATTTGTTGCGCGAAGGGCGCGAGGCGCTGGATGCCTTAACGACGATCCTGCAACTGGGTTCTGTCTATCCGTTCCAGCGTTAAAGGAGATGTTATGGAGAATTTACTGGCACTGACGCTGGCGGATGAAACGCCGGACGCAAGTGAAGGGGAAGGTCCTTCATTCGGCTGGCGATGGCTGGGAAGTGGCATACTCGAACTGACGCCGTTCGAGGCCAGTGAGCAGTCTCTGGTGCTGTCAACGGGCATTCACGGTAATGAAACCGCACCCGTCGAGATCGTTGATCTCCTGCTGCGTACGTTATACCGCGGGGATATTACGTTACGCTGTCGCGTGCTGGTGGTGTTGGGGAATCCTCCGGCTCTGGCGCAAGATAAGCGCTTTCTCGTGAGCGATATTAACCGGATGTTTGGCGGTCGCTGGGCACAGTTCCCGGACAGTGAAGAGACGCGGCGAGCTCAATGGCTGGAAAATGTGGTGGAGGCCTTCTTTTCCTCTGCTGGAGAAAATCGGTGGCATCTCGATCTGCATACGGCGATCCGCGCCTCATATCATGTGCGTTTTGGCGTGTTACCGCAGCGGACGCGGCCCTGGGATGACGATTTTCTGACCTGGCTTGGCGATGCGGGGCTGGAGGCGCTGGTATTCCATCAGTCGCCAGGCGGTACGTTTACTCATTTCACCTGCGAAAAATTCGGTGCACTTTCGTGCACACTGGAGCTGGGAAAAGCCCTGCCGTTTGGGCATAACGATCTTGCGCGTTTTGCGATAACACATCGCGCGCTTCAGGCGCTGCTGTCAGGAAGTGCGCCTGAGCACAATGCGGAGACGGTGGAGCGCTATCAGGTGGTTCAGCAGATCACGCGGCAAAGCGAGGCATTCTTATTGCACATGGCGGCGCACACGCTTAACTTCACGCCGTTCAGGCAGGGCTTCCTGCTGGCAGAGGATGGTGAGAAACGCTATGAAGTTCACAAGACCACGGAGTATGTGTTGTTCCCGAACCCATCGGTAGCTTTTGGGCTGAGAGCCGGGTTGATGCTGGAAAAAATAACGTAATGTTTATCGCCCCTCTTTCGTAAGTAGAGGGGCGGTATCACTGGTGTGTTTTTTCCAGGGCTATTCCATTTATTTTCTTAGCGATTATGGCGGTCTGATTTTTTTTACGGATTATTCCTGGTTGTTTGCTTTCAAAATAAACACCGTTTCGCTATACTCATAAACAATCCATTTAAAATCAGTAAATTGAATATTTTAATTTCAACTCTCCACGCTTTTTCCTTAATTTCTCCACATTTGGCGATAATTTGTTTTTTACACTTTCATTGTTTTACTGTTGCTCTGACTAATTGACGATAAACCCCGTAAAGTTAATCTCGTCAACACGGCATAGCGCCGAAGAATAACTGAAAGTAAGGACATAAATTATGCGTAAATTAACTGCACTGTTTGTTGCTTCTACCCTGGCTCTGGGCGCTACCAGCATGGCGTTCGCCGCCGATACTGCGACCACCACCGCAGCGCCAACGGAAGGAAAAATGATGATGCATCATAAAGGCAAACCGGGTCCGCATCATGAGATGATGATGTTCAAAGATTTGAACCTGACGGATGCACAGAAACAACAGGTCCGCGACATTATGAAAAGCCAGCGCGACCAGATGAAACGCCCACCGCTGGAAGAGCGTCGTGCAATGCATGACATCATCGCGAGTGATTCTTTCGATAAGGCAAAAGCCGAAGCGCAGATTGACAAGATGGCTGCACAGCATAAAGCCGGTATGCTGGCCCGTATGGAAACACAGAATAAAATCTACAACATTCTGACACCGGAACAGAAAAAACAGTTTAATGCCAATTTTGAGAAGCGTCTGACAGAACGTCCGGCCCCAGAAGGTAAAATGGCTCCGCCTGCTGAATAATCAGCACATCACATTAAGACCGCCGGAATCCTGTTCACAAAAGCGCTATCGCTGTGGACAGGTCCGGCGGTTTTTTCTTTCATGCCCTCTTGCCAGCCGCCAGAAGCGCGGTATTCTCCTGTAGTCGTCCCAGAGAATGTATAACAGAGTCATGGCGTTAGTATTTTTCTCAACGCCTGGCTAATACATGTCTGCTCTGCTGCCGATAATACGTCTGTGATTACCCAACGATAACAATCAAGATAGCGACGATAGGCATATCGTTGCACTGGCGCATGTTGTGCCTTTCAGGAGTGGTGATGGAGTTTTTTGATATCCGTAAGATGCCTGTCAGTCTCTGGCGTAATGGTGCTGGCGAGACACGAGAAATTTGTTGTTTTCCTCCCGCGACGCGCGATTTTTCCTGGCGCGCCAGTATTGCTTCCCTTGCCAGTAACGGTGAGTTCTCTTCTTTCCCCGGAGTTGATCGGGTGATTACGTTGCTTGAAGGCGGTGAGGTGACACTTGATGCAGGTAAGGCTTTTTGCCATACCCTGAAAACTCATCAACCGTTTAGCTTTCCGGGCGACCAGCCAGTAAAAGCCCAGCTTACAGATGGCCAGATGTCGATGGACTTCAATATTATGACGCGAAGGGATCGCTGCCGGGCTAAAGTCCGCGTGGCGGATCGCACCTTTACGACATTTGCTTCTCGTGGTGGGGTGGCGTTTGTGCTCAGTGGCGCATGGCAACTGGGGGATAAGCTGTTGACGGCGGATCAGGGAGCAAGCTGGGAGGAGGGGATCCATACTCTGCGCTTACTTGAATCTGAAGGGACACTGCTATTCAGTGAAATTATCTGGCTGGCAGGGCATTAATCCCAAAAAGAGGCGGCGTTAGCGCCGCCTGTATGTGTGATTACCGTTTCCAGAAATCATCAAATACGGTGATGGGTGGACGGCGTTTGTGCTCCGTTTTCAGATACCAGCCTTCAATAATCCGCGCCGTACCTTCATCAAGGGTTTTGCCTTCCAGATAGTCATCAATGTTGTCATAGGTGACACCCAGTGCAGCTTCGTCTGGCAGAGAAGGGCGGTCGTCTTCCAGGTCCGCCGTTGGTGCTTTATTGTATAAGTGCGCCGGGCAACCCAATAACGCGAGCAACTGTTTACCCTGACGCTTGTTCAGACGGAAGATCGGGTTAATATCGGTTCCACCATCACCGTATTTGGTGAAGAAGCCTGTCACAGCTTCTGCTGCATGGTCGGTCCCAACCACTACGCCTTTTGTCATGCCTGCAATACTGTACTGCGCTTTCATCCGCTCGCGGGCTTTCTCATTACCGCGTACAAAATCGCTTAATTCGATACCGGCTTCACGTAAGGCTTGCTCACTTGCCAGCACAGACCCTTTGATATTTACGGTGAGCACACGGTCAGGCTGAATAAAGGTGATCGCGTCCTGACAATCCTGCTCATCAGCCTGGACACCATAGGGGAGGCGTACGGCGATAAACTGTAATGCCGTGTCGCCAGTTTCTTCACGCAACTCTGAAATCGCCAGTTGGCACAATTTCCCGGTGAGTGTGGAATCCTGACCACCACTGATGCCCAGCACCAGGGATTTCAAAAAGGGATGGGTTTTCAGATAGGATTTTAAAAAATCGATGCTACGGCGGATTTCATCGTGTGCATCGATCGCAGGCTTAACGCCAAGCGCCTGAATAATCTCTTGTTGCAGAGCCATTACGCCCTCCATATGCAGTACTAACCAGAATGTGTGATCTGTTAAAACTAACCCTTTGGGCGTAAAACGACAAGGATCACAGTTTCGAGTGCGGCAAATTGCGGCGATTTAGCAGGTTATCTTTGTTTTATTGGAATCTTCCGAAAGTCATCCTGTAAAGCCCGCATAGTTGAAAAATGATATTTTATATTCCAGGCTTAGATAACACGCTGATAAAAAAGAGGACGAAATATGAACAAGAACGTAGCAGGCGTTTTGGCAGCAGCAGCGGTAGTAACGATGTTGGCAGGCTGTTCAGCTTACGATCGTACGAAAGATCAATTTACACAGCCGGTCGTAAAAGACGTCAAAAAGGGGATGACCCGTGCGCAGGTGGCTCAAATTGCGGGTAAACCGTCTTCTGAGATCACCATGATTCATGCCCGTGGTACATGCCAGACCTATATCCTCGGTCAACGGGATGGTAAAGCAGAGACCTACTTTGTGGCGCTTGATGACACAGGACATGTGATTAATTCTGGTTATCAGACCTGTTCGGAATATGACACTGATCCTCAGGCAGCCAAAGCCCAGTAGGGTCATTTACTGAGCATCGAATGAAACCGGCCCTATGGCCGGTTTTTTTTTACTGAGTATAATCTTATTTATTTGCGCGAATTATTTGCCCGAAATGTGAAGGGAGTCAATACGCAAGGTCAATGAGAGACAATTTTAGGTCATCCGGTAATATCCCCTCCTTGTACCATGCCGTATACTCACTTTAACGATAAACAACGGTAAGCAAACTACCCGTCAGCCAGGATAGCGAGTCGTCTGATGATGCGACGGTGGGTAGTCATACAAGAGGGAAGTTACTATGGAAAAGAAACATATCTATCTGTTCTGCTCGGCGGGCATGTCAACCTCACTGCTGGTTTCCAAGATGCGCGCTCAGGCTGAAAAGTATGAAGTACCTGTGGTAATCGAAGCATTTCCTGAAACGCTGGCGGGCGATAAAGGCCAGACAGCGGATGTCATTTTACTGGGGCCACAAATCGCATACATGTTGCCTGAAATTCAGCGTTTGTTGCCGAATAAACCGGTTGAAGTGATCGATTCTGCGCTGTACGGCAAAATCGATGGTTTGGGTGTATTGAAAGCTGCAGTTGCAGCAATTAAAAAAGCTGCTGTTAATTAATTTATTATTTTTCCCGTCAAAGAGCAATTTCACACACATTACGCCGCAACGTTTGTTGCGGCATTTAAGGGTATTTTCCTATGAGTAAAGTCATCGCTTCACTTGAAAAGGTACTCCTTCCTTTTGCTGTAAAAATAGGAAAGCAGCCTCACGTTAATGCCATCAAAAACGGTTTTATTAAAGTTATGCCGTTGACGCTGGCCGGGGCAATGTTCGTTTTAATTAACAACGTATTTTTGAGCTTCGGAGAAGGGTCCTTCTTTTATTCATTAGGTATTCGGTTAGACGCCTCCACTATTGAAACTCTCAACAGCTTTAAAGCTATTGGGGGTAATGTTTACAACGGTACATTGGGTATTATGTCACTGATGGCGCCGTTCTTTATTGGGATGGCACTTGCAGAAGAACGTAAAGTAGACCCGTTGGCGGCTGGGTTACTATCCGTGGCTGCATTTATGACCGTGACGCCATATAGTGTAGGTGAAGCTTATGCGGTAGGGGCGAATTGGTTAGGTGGGGCAAACATTATATCCGGTATTATTATTGGTTTAGTGGTTGCTGAGATGTTCACTTTTATTATTCGTCGCAACTGGGTTATTCGCTTGCCGGATAGCGTACCCGCTTCTGTATCTCGTTCATTTTCCGCGTTGATCCCGGGCTTTATTATTCTCTCCATCATGGGGATTATTTCCTGGGCGCTCTCTCATTGGGGTACAAACTTCCATCAGGTCATCATGGACTCAATCTCAACGCCACTGGCGTCGATGGGTGGTGTGGTCGGGTGGGCGTATGTGATTTTCACCTCTCTGCTGTGGTTCTTCGGCGTACACGGTTCACTGGCACTGGCTGCGCTGGACAGCGGTATCATGACCCCATGGGCACTGGAAAACGTGGCCCTTTACCAGCAGTACGGTTCCGTTGATGCGGCGCTGGCGGCAGGTAAAACCTTCCATGTGTGGGCGAAGCCGATGCTTGATTCCTACATCTTTCTGGGCGGTACAGGGGCGACACTGGGTCTTATCATCGCGGTCTTTATTACCTCTCGTCGTGCTGACCATCGTCAGGTTGCGAAACTGGCTCTGCCATCAGGCATCTTCCAGATTAACGAACCGATTCTGTTTGGTCTGCCAATTATCATGAACCCGGTCATGTTCATCCCGTTCATCCTGGTGCAGCCTCTGCTGGCCGCGATTACTCTGACGGCGTACTACCTTGGCATTATTCCGCCGGTGACGAACATTGCACCGTGGACCATGCCGACAGGCCTTGGCGCATTCTTTAACACCAACGGTAGCGTAGCGGCCTTCCTGCTGGCGATATTCAACCTCGGCGTAGCAACACTGCTGTACATGCCGTTTGTGGTTATCGCGAACAAAGCACAAACCGCTATTGATGAAGAAGAGAGCGAAGAGGATATCGCGCTCGCACTGAAATTCTAAGATTGACCGGCGCGGGGAAACCCGCGCCCGCAAAGGAGAGAAAGAGATGTTAGATTTGGATACAATCGTGGCAGAAGACGTGGTCGAGAACGATCTGGAAGAAGTGGTGATGGGGCTTATCATCAATTCGGGGCAAGCGCGTAGCCTGGCCTATGCTGCACTCAAGCAGGCCAAACAGGGTGATTTCGCCGCCGCGAAAACCATGATGGATCAGTCCAGAACCGCGCTGAATGAAGCGCATCTTGTCCAGACTAAACTTATCGAAAGCGATCAGGGTGAAGGAAAAATGAAGGTCAGCCTGGTCCTGGTGCACGCGCAGGATCATCTGATGACCTCAATGCTTGCACGCGAGTTGGTTGCAGAGTTGATTGAGCTTCACGAGAAAATGCAGTAAGTCGAAACAGGTAGCAGGAGGTCAGCACGATGGAAATTAAAACCGCACTTGAGCAGCAACTGTTTAATGGCAAGAATTTTCACGTGGTTATCTACAACAAAACGGAAAGCGCCAGTGGTTTGCATCAGCATGATTACTACGAATTCACGATTGTTCTGACCGGGCGTTACTACCAGGAGATTAACGGTAAACGGGTCTTACTGGAACGCGGCGATTTTGTCTTTCTTCCGATGGGCTCCTACCACCAGAGCTTTTATGAATTTGGCGCGACGCGCATTCTCAATGTAGGGGTGAGCAGGCGTTTCTTTGAGAAGCATTACCTGCCGCTCGTGCCATTCTGTTTTGTTGCCTCGCAGGTGTATCGCGTCAAGAACGAGTTTATGACCTGGATCGAAACGGTTATCGCCTCGCTCAACTTCCGTGACGGTGAATTTGATGAGTTTATTGAAACCGTGACGTTCTACGTGATGAACCGCCTGCGTCATCATCGTGAAGAGCAACAGGTAATTGATGATATCCCGCAATGGTTACGCAGCACCGTTGAAGTGATGCACGATAAAGGACAGTTCAGCGATAATGCGCTGGAAAATATGGTAGCGTTGTCAGGCAAATCGCAGGAATATCTTACCCGCGCAACCCAGCGCTACTATCGTAAAACCCCTGTGCAAATTATTAATGAAATTCGTATTAATTTTGCTAAAAAACAGCTGGAAATAACCAATTACTCTATTACAGATATTGCATTTGAGTCAGGTTATAGCAGTCCCAGTCTTTTTATTAAAACGTTTAAAAAACTGACTTCATTCACACCGAACAGCTACCGGAAGAATCTGACGGTAATTAATTAATTTCGGCGGAATACTTCGCCGTAAATATTGACGTGGTCGCTTGCCCAAAATAGCGGGACTGGAACGCTATACCTTGCAGGTGACTAACCTGATACGCTAAGGGAGATATATATGCAACAGAAATTAAAAGTCGTAACCATTGGCGGCGGCAGCAGCTATACCCCAGAATTACTCGAAGGTTTTCTGAAACGCTATCATGAATTACCGGTCAGCGAATTATGGCTGGTGGACGTTGAAGAAGGTCAGGAGAAGCTCAACATTATTTATGACCTGTGCCAGCGAATGGTTAAAAAAGCTGGCGTCCCGTTAACCGTTTATAAAACGCTGGATCGTCGTGAAGCGCTGAAAGGTGCGAACTTTGTTACGACGCAATTGCGCGTGGGTCAGTTGAAGGCACGCGAACTTGATGAGCGTATTCCATTGAGCCACGGTTATCTGGGACAAGAGACCAACGGTGCGGGTGGGCTGTTTAAAGGGTTACGCACTATCCCTGTTATTTTTGACATTATTAAAGATGTAGAAGAAATTTGCCCTGATGCCTGGGTCATTAACTTCACCAACCCGGCAGGCATGGTCACAGAAGCGGTTTATCGCCACACGGGTTTCAAACGCTTTATCGGCGTATGTAATATCCCGATCGGCATGAAAATGTTCATCCGCGATGTGCTGGAACTCTCGGACAGCGATGATCTTTCTATCGATCTGTTTGGCCTGAACCACATGGTCTTTATCAAAGATGTGCTGGTAAATGGCAAGTCACGCTTTGCTGAACTGCTGGATGGTGTTGCATCTGGTCGCCTCACTGCGGCATCCGTGAAAAACATCTTTGATTTACCGTTCAGTGAAGGTCTGATTCGTTCTCTTAATCTTCTGCCGTGTTCATATCTGCTGTATTACTTTAAGCAGAAGGAGATGCTGGCGATTGAAATGGGAGAATATTATAAAGGCGGTGCGCGCGCTCAGGTTGTACAGAAAGTGGAAAAGCAGCTGTTTGATTTGTATAAAGATCCAAACCTGAATATCAAACCAAAAGAGCTGGAGCAGCGCGGCGGCGCTTACTATTCGGATGCGGCATGTGAAGTGATCAACGCTATTTACAATGATAAGCAGGCCGAGCACTACGTTAACGTTCCTCACCATGGGCATGTTGGCAACATTCCGGCAGACTGGGCTGTTGAAATGACCTGTATCCTGGGACGTGATGGCGCGAAACCTCATCCGCGTATCACCCACTTTGACGATAAGGTGATGGGACTGATTCACACCATCAAGGGGTTTGAAGTGGCAGCAAGCCATGCTGCACTCAGTGGCGAATTGAATGATGTTCTGCTGGCGTTGAACCTGAGTCCACTGGTGCATTCTGACCGTGATGCAGAATCACTGGCTCGCGAGATGATTCTGGCACACGAGAAATGGCTGCCTAACTTTGCTGCGACAATTGCGAAGCTGCAAGACGAATGCCATTAAGAGGGATAACGATGGAAAACCTGTTGATCGTTAATGCCGATGATTTTGGTCTGTCGAAGGGACAAAACTACGGCATTGTTGAGGCTTGTCGCCATGGCGTTGTCACGTCAACCACGGCGTTGATCAATGGTGAAGCGGTTGAGCATGCGGCATTGCTCAGCCGTGAATTGCCTGAATTGGGTGTCGGCTTGCATTTTGTGCTTACGCTCGGAATGCCACTTTCGCCGATGCCTGGTTTGGCCCGTGACGGGCTGTTGGGTAAATGGATTTGGGAAATGGCAGAGCAGGGAGCATTGCCCCTGGATGAAATGACGCGCGAACTGGATTGTCAGTTCAACCGTTTTGTCGATGTCTTCGGCCGTGAACCGACACATATTGACAGTCATCACCATGTCCATATGATCCCGGCACTGTTCCCGTTAGTGGCAGAGTTTGCACAGCGAAAAGGTGTGTCGTTGCGCGTTGACAGGCAGGCATTACAGGAGGCTTTGTTACCCTCGGTTGTAACGACAGATGGTTTCAGCAGTGGATTTTACGGCGATGAGATCAGTGAATCGCTATTTCTGCAGGTTTTGGATGATTCATCACAGCGCGGGGAACGTTCTGTCGAAGTGATGGCGCACCCGGCATTTGTTGATAATACCGTGCGTAAAAGTGCTTACTGTTGGCCACGCCTGGCAGAACTGGATGTGCTGACCTCCTCATCACTGAAATATGCCATTGCGGAGCGTGGTTATCGCCTGGGAACATTCAGGGATCTCTGACACAACGCGGTTTAGCTAAAGCTGGCAAGGATTGCATGCAAGGCGCGACTTACGAGGCGGGAATCGGCTATGATAGAGGTTTCCGTCTCTGGAATTTGCTTTAGTGAACCCGTCGCTTATGAAACCATTTCGCCAACAAAACCGTCCTGTTATTAGCTACGTGCCCCGCGTCGAACCAGCGCCGCCTGAACACGCCCTGAAGCTTGATGGCTTTCGTGACGTCTGGCAGTTGCGTGGGAAATATGTGGCATTTGTTATGACGGGAGAGCATTTTCGTCGCTCTCCTGTATTCGCCGTACCGGAGTCGGCTCAGCGGTGGGCAGAGCAAATCCGTCAGGATGAAGATGTTGAAGAATAGCAGACATAAAAAAACCGCCAACTGGCGGTTTTTTTATGTCTGAATCGATTAACGATGTGCGAGTTCGACGTCGTCTTCACTTTCCAGAACTGTTTTGTCTGTCTGTTTCAGCCACTGGCTGGTCAGTGTACCTGCAGTCATGGAGCCGCTCACGTTCAGTGCTGTACGACCCATGTCGATCAATGGCTCAACAGAAATCAGCAGGGCGACCAGTGTCACTGGCAGACCCAGAGCGGGCAGTACAATCAGGGCTGCGAAAGTCGCACCACCGCCAACACCTGCAACACCTGCGGAGCTCACGGTAACAATTCCTACCAGCGTGGCAATCCACACCGGATCCAGCGGGTTGATACCGACGGTTGGGGCAACCATTACCGCCAGCATTGCCGGGTAAAGGCCTGCACAACCGTTTTGTCCGATGGTTGCACCAAAGGAGGCTGAGAAGCTGGCAATCGATTCGGGTACACCCAGGCGACGAGTCTGTGCTTCAACATTCAGCGGAATAGACGCTGCACTGGAACGGCTGGTGAAAGCGAAAGTCAGTACTGGCCACACTTTACGGAAATATTTCAGTGGGCTCACGCCGTTTACCCCCAGCAGGATACCGTGCACCACGAACATGATGCCGAGACCCAGATAAGAGGCAATCACAAAGCTACCGAGCTTAATGATGTCCTGCAGGTTAGAACCCGCAACGACTTTGGTCATCAGTGCCAGGACGCCGTAAGGGGTTAACTGCATAACCAGGCGTACCAGTTTCATCACCCAACTTTGCAGCGTATCGATAGCGGTGAGAACACGCTGGCCTTTCGGCGCATCGTCTTTCAGCAGTTTCAGCGCAGCGACACCGAGGAAGGCTGCAAAAATCACCACACTAATAATCGAGGTTGGGTTTGCGCCAGTCAGGTCAGCAAATGGGTTCTTAGGAATGAAGGAGAGCAGCATCTGTGGAACGGTAAGGTCTGCCACTTTACCCACATAATTACTCTGAATCGCAGCCAGACGCGCTGTTTCTGCGGACCCCTGAACCAGACCTTCAGCCGTCAGGCCAAACAGATTAGTGACCAGCACACCAACCAGCGCGGCAATGAGCGTGGTGAACAGCAGTGTACCGATAGTCAGGAAGCTGATTTTACCCAACTGGCTGGCGTTGTGCAGGCGTGCAACGGCACTGAGAATGGACGCAAACACCAGTGGCATAACAATCATCTGCAGCAGTTGTACATAACCGTTACCGACAATGTTAAACCACTGGATAGAATCTTTCAGCACGGGATTATCAGAGCCATAAATAGCCTGCAATGCCAGACCAAATACGACACCCATGGCCAGACCGACCAGTACTTTTTTTGCCAGACTCCACTGTTTATGACGAGCCTGTGCCAGAAGCAATAACAAAATAACGAACACGACTACGTTCGCGATGAGTGGAAAATTCATCCCCGTTCTCCTGATTTATTATGTGGTCGGTATAACCGACTCTGTTGGCGCAAGGTTAGCAGAAGTGTGATGTTGCGCTTATATCCAAATGGAATGGATTATGACAAATGAGATTATTTTGCTGATTTAGTGTTCAATCTGGTGATTAATAAAACGATTAAACTGAAATTGCAGCGAATTGATCATTTGTGATGACCAGCGGACTGCACCATTTTCGGGCAGCGTCTGCGGCATCCAGACGGCATAAGCGAAGAGTGCCATACAAAGAACGCGTTCCAGTTGATTGCCTTTTTGCGGAGCCAGTATCGGGAAGCGAAAACGCCACCGACAGGGCCACAGCAAGGGAACACCGGCAGGCGTTAGCATATCTGCCAGTATATGGCTGAGGTAGCCGATCACCATACCCTGAATGGCATCTGCCGGGAAAATCCAGCTGTCAGGGACTTTCAAATAAAACAGCGTTAACAGGCCAAATACAGCCAACAGACTGTGGGTAAATCCACGATGACCAAATGCCCGGGCGATGGGTTTTGCGATCCATTTTAAACGCTGACCAAGGAAGGATTTTGGATGGTCAATGTCGGGTAACAGACAGGTCAATACGGCGGAAGGGATAATATGCCACCAGTCCCCTTGTGTCAGCACAGGCGTCAGCTCAGCGTTTTTGGCAAACACTGCGCATGCAATAGAAAAAAGCAGATGGCCTTCCGCCGTCATGATAAAACCCACAAAACTGTCAATTCATACAGTATAGGGTTTTTATACAGTGGGCGGAAGAGGTGACGGTGTAACTCTTTGTCACAAACAGGCGCTAGCGCGCCAACCAACCACCATCCACGGCTAAGGTGTGACCATTAACGTAATTTGAGGCGCTTGACGCCAGGAAAACCACAGGGCCTTGCAGGTCTTCCGGTAACCCCCATCGGCCTGCTGGAATGCGTTCGAGGATTTCCTGGCTACGTTGTTCATCGTCGCGTAATTGCTGCGTGTTGTTGGTGGCCATATAGCCTGGCGCAATGGCGTTGACGTTAATGCCATGTGCGGCCCATTCGTTTGCCAGAAGGCGAGTGATACCCAGCACGCCACTTTTGGACGCGGTATAGGAAGGGACGCGGATCCCACCCTGGAATGAGAGCATGGAGGCAATATTGATGATTTTTCCACCCTGACCCTGATGAATAAACTGCCGGGCAACAGCCTGAGAGAGAAAAAAGACCGATTTGAGGTTCAGATTGATCACCTCATCCCAGTTTTTTTCGCTAAACGAGAGTGCATCTTCCCGGCGGATCGTCCCGGCATTATTCACCAGAATATCGACCCGCCCCATTTCGGCGACAGCTTTCTTCACTACGTCAGGAATACTTGCCTGCTGGCTGAGGTCGGCCTGAACAGCCACGAAGCGTCTTCCTGTCGCTATAACGCGCGCAGCGGTTTCTTCAGGGATCTTCCGATTAACACCGACGATATCGCACCCGGCCTGTGCCAGTGCAATCGCCATTCCTTGCCCCAGACCGGTATCGCATCCGGTGACGACAGCCACTTTGCCTGAAAGAGTAAAGGCATTCAGTATCATATACACCTCAGAGGTAGGGTTATTTTCTCTCTGAGCGTAAGAATAGGAGGGGGATAAAATAAAATCAATTAAAAATGAAACGATGTTTTATTTTATTTTTTTGGGAAGGTTTCAGGCAGCATAACGCTGCCTGACGAAAACACTACTTGCCGTGCAGGTTTTGGGCTGTCAAGTCTGCAAGTGATGTCAGCTTGACATCCGCCAGCGCAAAGCGTGGGTCGTGTTGGCCTTCTTCGGCAGGTACGACAATTGAACGCATGCGAGCGGCTTTTGATGCCACCATTCCGTTAACGGAATCTTCCAGCGCCACGCAGGCGAGAGGGTCGATCCCCAGTTTCGCAGCACAGTCCATATAGACTTGTGGGTGTGGCTTGCTGTAGGGGAGCTTTTCCGCAGAGGCAAGGGCGTCGAAGCTGTCCCGAAGCTCAAACATGGTCAGCACTTTTTCCAGCATATGCAGGGGCGATGCCGAAGCCAGACCAATTTTCAGGCCTTGTGATTTACACAGCGCGATAGCTTCACGGACACCTGGCAGAAGAGGGCGATTCTCTTCGACCAGCGCAATCGCGCGGTTGATGATGAGCGTTGTAACGTCTTCGCGGCCAGGGCCTTCCCACGGCTGATGGGCATACCAAAGGTCAACCACCATATCGATGCGCAGCCCCAGAGTATCGGGAAGCTCATTACGGCGACGAATATCTACGCCCAGGCTAGCGATTACCTCCAGTTCAGCGCGATCCCAAAGTGGTTCGGAATCGATCAGCAATCCATCCATGTCAAAAATAGCGGCAAGAATTTGGCGCGGTGTCGACATTACAACTTCTCCTTATCTAAGGCGTACGGCAGACGATGCGTACTCAGCACTGATTGCAATTTACCATATCGACCTTAAAGATCGGGCGAAAATGATGAGCAGCGGGTAGACTTAGGCACAAATAACGCGTCTTTTGAAAGGGGAATAGATGACGTATCAACAAGCTGGACGCATCGCTGTATTAAAACGTATTGCCGGTTGGGTTATTTTTATCCCGGCGGTCATTTCTACGCTGATTTCTGTGTGCAAGTTTATGTATGACCACAGCGAGAAACAGCCTGGCATTAATGCAGTAATGCTCGATTTTGCCCACGTCATGATTGAGATGATGCGTTTTAATACGCCTTTTTTAAACCTTTTCTGGTACAACTCACCCACACCTGATTTTCATCAGAAACTTAACATCGTATTTTGGATTATCTACGCGTTGATTTTTATTGCGATGGCGTTGCAGGCGTCAGGCGCAAGAATGAGTCGCCAGACGCGATTTTTGCGCGAAGGTGCTGAAGATCAACTGATCCTGGAGCAGGCAAAAGGAGCAGAAGGGTTGAGCCGCACACAGATCGAATCACGGATTGTTGTTCCACGCCACACGATCTTTGTGCAGATTTTCCCGCTCTATGTGTTGCCCGTTATTATCATTATTGCAGGGTATTTCTTCTTCTCACTGCTCGGTTTTTTATAAGAAAAAATGGGTGGCGTTAGGCCACCCATTTCTATCCTATGCCGCCAATACGCGTTCCAGCGCACGCTGCGCCGTAACAAGATGCTCACCGCCAAACAATATTGCGCGGTTAATCAATGTGTAGAGCTGATAAACGGGTTGGCGCTCCAGAAAATCCGTTGGCAGCGGGGAAATTGACTGATAACCGTCGTAAATCTGTGGGGGCTGTTCTGGATGCAGGGGCAACATGGCAAGATCGCACTCTCTGTCGCCCCAGTAACAGGCAGGATCAAAGATATACGGGCCGTTTGGCCCAAGCGCACAGTTTTCTGACCATAAGTCTCCGTGCAAGAGTGAAGGCTGAGGCTGATGCGATGCCAGGCGCTGTTGCACATGATCAACAATGGTGTCGATATTGCCAAATTCCAGCCCCCTTTCAGCAGCCAGTTCCAGTTGCCAGCCAATTCGTTGCTCGGCAAAAAAGGTGGACCAGCGACGTTGCCAGGCGTTAGGTTGCGGGGTGGTGGACAGATCGTTATCAAAGTCGAGACCAAATTGCGGCTGATCGCTCCACTGATGCAGGCGGGCAATTTGCTGTCCCAGAATGAAGGCGTTATGGGCGTCTAACGGACGGGCAGGAAGATAATCCATGACCAGGAAACTGTAGTCGCGATCGCTGCCTACCGCCCAGACCTGAGGAACGGCGACGGTTTTGCTGCGTGACAACAGTTCGAGTTGATCGGCTTCGGCGGTAAAAATAGGGAGTAATTCCCGTTCATCACACTTAACAAAGAAATCACGTCCAGCGTAGCGTAAATGCCATGCGGCGTGGATCTCCCCGCCTGGCAGTTCGTTACGCAGTTCAATTTCACCTTCACCCAGTTGTTCACTTAAAAGATGACTGATAGCCTGCCACATGATGTCTCTCCCATGTTGTCTGCCAGATCATAACGTTAGCGCAAAACCGTGGTTAAAAAACAAGAACTGACGCACACCTGAGCCGTTTAGATTCATGCAGGGCACTTATTGTCCTTGTTTTTGCCAATTTTCCCAGGTGTCCACGTCAATTTCTGCTGTTCTGTGGATAGCGCTTTCTACGAGGCCGCTTGCCAGTGCTTTCACTTCATCTTTACTGAGGGAACTTATCAAAGCAAATGTTAGTGTGCCAAGTTCGTGAATAGTGCCCTCATCATCTGTCAGCGTGAGCAAGAAGTTTGCGCGGGTCAGGGTGTTATTGATTTCGTTGAGCTCGGTCAGTGATGCTTCATGAAATTTAACGACTATGACGTAGCGAATGATGTCACCACTGCTCATATTTCACCTCATTGTTATCATGGAAGTTTTCTTAGCTTAGTCGATAGTACCGGTTTGGCGACTTTTGATCGTACTCCCCTTGTGCTGGCAAGGGGAGTCGCTGTCAGGATCGGGATAAGTACTCGACGATTTTCTGTGTGTCGGCAAGTGAACACAAGCGTGTTCCGTGATTAATGGTCGCAGCGCTACCGGCGGCAACACCGTAGCGAGTCATCTCCAGCAAAGAAGCGCCTTGTGCGAGTTTTAACGTCATCGCCCCCACCATGCTATCGCCAGCACCAACGGTGCTCTGACTTTTCATCGGTGGTGGCACAACCTGTACAAAGCCTGTTTCATCGACCGCAAGCGCCCCTTGTGGGCCCAGAGAGACGACCACGCGACGCGCTTTTCCACTGCATACCAGCTCCTGTGCAGCGGAACGTACATCGTCGGGTTGGGTCAGCTCACGATTAACCAACGCGCTTAACTCTTTCTGGTTTGGTTTGACAAGTTCAAGATTGCCCGGTATCAGAGCCGCATGAAGCGCCTCACCGGAACTGTCGACAATGCAACGGGTCCCTTTTTTCTGCACTGCACGAATGAGCAGAGTCAGTTTTTCTGTGTCAACACCGGGTGGAAGACTGCCGCTAATGACCAGCAGAGCACCACTCTCAATGGCAAGCACTTTTTCCTCTAATTGACAAAACTCATCATCGCTCAGGTGTGCACCAGGCATCACAAAACGGTACTGTTCTCCACTGGACTCAACATGGACGTGTAAGTTTTGCCGCGTCCAGTCTTCAGCATTGACAGTCTCAACGGCCACGTTTTCGTCTGTAAGAAGCGCGACCAGATGTTCCCCGGTTGCTCCACCAACAGGAAAAATGGCGGTGGCTTTACCGCCAAGATGCGTAATTGCCCGCGCGACATTAATACCGCCACCGCCAGGTTCAAAAACAGGGGCGCTGCAGCGCAGTTTACCTTCCGGGTAAATCTGAGGTGTCAGGGTTGCGGAGTCGAGAGAAGGGGAAAGTGTCAGCGTATAGATCGGAACCATCATGACCTCCTTTTTATATGGATATCAGTAAGCCTGGCATCAATTAAGCCGAAGGGAAAGTAAATAACAGTATGATTTTAAAAATGAATGCCGACAAATGTGATGGAAGGTTATTATAAATTAAATGCTGCTTTGAGAGCGTTCTTATTCAAAAAATGAAAGAATAAATCATTGCTATGTTATTAGCGCCTTTTTATAATTTGTTACCTTTCTCTGGACGCCTTGTCATTGATCCTCAAGAAAGTTTCCGGGACCGTGGTGGTCTCTTTTTTTGTTGTACGGACTCCTTAATAAATGAAGCTTTTGAAGACAGTACCTGCTGCACTGATGCTGGCAGGTGGTGTGTTTGCATCAATGAATGCAGCCGCCGATGATACCGTTTTTACTGTCATGGACGATCCCACGACTGCGAAAAAACCCTTTGAAGGTAACCTGAATGCAGGGTATCTGGCGCAGTCGGGTAACACGAAAAGCTCTTCCCTTACCGCTGACACAACCCTGACCTGGTATGGCAGTAATACGGCCTGGTCGCTGTGGGGCAACGCCAGCAATACGTCCGCGAACGACGAGCGCTCCTCGGAGAAATATGCTGCGGGTGGACGTAGCCGTTATAATGTGACTGACGCTGACTACCTGTTCGGTCAGGCAAGCTGGTTAACTGACCGCTATAACGGTTATCGCCAGCGTGATGTATTCACCGCAGGTTACGGTCGTCAGTTCCTGAACGGGCCTGTTCACAGCTTCCGTTTCGAATTCGGTCCGGGTGTTCGTTACGATGAATACACCAACGATGAGACGAAGACACAACCGTTAGGTTATGCGTCTGGTACGTATGCCTGGCAGTTCACTGATAACGCGAAATTTACTCAGGGTGTTTCTGTTTTCGGTGCTGATGATACGACGCTGAACTCTGAGACTGCATTGAACGTTGCCATCAACGAACACTTCGGCTTAAAAGTGGCTTATAACGTGACCTGGAACTCTTCACCTCCAGCCTCTGCGCCGGATCATACCGACCGCAGGACCACGATTTCACTGGGCTACAAGATGTAATTTAGATGGGCCGATATATTATCGGCCCATCTATTTATTTTAACAGGTTGTGCTATTTTACATTGAACAGTGTTTTAAAATAATTGACCTGACAATATCTCCATATTTTCTTCATAATTAGAGCCTGGGATATACAATCAGTTTATTTGACACGAATTGATAAATAAATTGACTAGGAAAAAGTGTGATCAAGATCTACACTCATATCACAGGCAACATTTCGCCTTAAGACGTTCTGCATTAATTTAGAAAGAGAACAACGATTATGAAAAAAATCAAATCCGCTGCTGCAGCAATGGTGCTTTCTGCACTTTCATTTGGTGTATTTGCTGCTGATACAGTCAACCAACCTGCCAGTACCACCACTAGCCAAATTGGTATTACTCAAGCCTCTGATGTAGAAGCTGGCTCTAACATCGCCCCAGGCTCTCAATCAACGGGTCAGTCAATGAATGATGCCTTCGATGTGCACAAACTCGTTGCCGGTGAGTGGTCCTGATAAATACACTGTCGTGTTGTTATTGAATTTCAAGCAATAAATCAACCGTCAAAAAACCGGATTTTGTTGTACCGGTTTTTCGCAGTGAATAGTGTAAGGTTATTTAAGTTTTACTATTAATCTGTATTTCGTATTGACAAAAAATGAGCCGCTGTAATTTATTGTCTGAAACGTAGTTTCTTGTTTTTACTTATTCATTTAATTCACTATCCCCAAATCATTGCGGCCCAGCGTAATAACAGCATTGCGCCACAAATGGCAATTAACACCAGCACCATCTTCCAGTGTTTTACGGCAAAACGTTTTGTTGGCATAACTCAGTCCTTGTCAGTTGATACTGTTAGTGTATCAAACCGAGGGGAGAAATGCTGGCATCCTGGGATAAGCTTATACGCCATGAGTGCAGGCAGACTTAAAACCAGTGAAATTTATCGGCGAGAATCAACACGACACCGGCTGCTGAAAGAATGTTCAATATCACCACAGTTCTGCTGGATACGTTCATCGTTTTCCCCTTTGGATTAGCGAACCTGTTCAAGAATAGTTCAGCGCATGTGAAATGCGAGCACCGGGAACTGACCGTTTGTAAACTCATGCAAAAGTATCAGACGCATCTATCTGACCTCAGAGGGTGCATTCTCCCTTTTGTTAGTGTTAACATTGCAAAGCTTGCCGTGAATCATCCTTTATCTGAATTTCGGGCGAGTGCATGATGACGAGCCAATTTGACGATTGTTGGTCAGATGGCGTCGCAATCTACTGTTAAAACACGATTATTTTCTTTGTATATGCTCTTATGTGTGGGGCATCACTGCAAATAAGGATATAAAATGCCTGTAATTACTCTTCCAGATGGCAGCCAACGCCATTACGACCACGCCGTTAGCCCAATGGATGTTGCCCTGGACATCGGTCCTGGACTCGCAAAAGCGACCATCGCTGGCCGTGTTAATGGTGAACTGGTTGATGCGTCCGATCTGATTGAAAACGATGCGCAGTTATCCATCATCACCGCGAAGGACGAAGACGGTCTGGAGATCATTCGTCACTCCTGTGCGCATTTATTAGGTCATGCGATCAAACAGCTTTGGCCGAATACTAAAATGGCAATTGGTCCGGTAATTGACAACGGTTTTTACTATGACGTTGACCTTGACCATACCCTGACCCAGGAAGATATCGACGCGCTCGAAAAACGAATGCACGAGCTCGCTGAAACCAACTACGACGTCATCAAGAAGAAAGTCAGCTGGCACGAAGCGCGTGAAACCTTCGTAAAACGCGGCGAGAACTACAAAGTTTCTATTCTTGATGAGAACATCGCGCATGATGACAAGCCAGGCTTGTATCATCACGAAGAATATATCGACATGTGCCGTGGACCGCATGTGCCGAATATGCGTTTCTGTCATCACTTTAAATTGATGAAAATCGCGGGTGCATACTGGCGTGGCGACAGCAACAATAAAATGTTGCAGCGTATCTATGGTACTGCATGGGCAGATAAAAAAGCCCTGAATGCGTATCTGCAGCGTCTGGAAGAAGCAGCTAAGCGTGACCACCGTAAAATCGGTAAGCAACTTGACCTGTATCACATGCAGGAAGAAGCGCCGGGTATGGTGTTCTGGCATAACGACGGCTGGACTATCTTCCGTGAACTGGAGACTTTTGTTCGCTCCAAGCTTAAAGAGTATCAGTATCAGGAAGTGAAAGGCCCGTTCATGATGGACCGTGTGCTGTGGGAAAAAACCGGGCACTGGGACAACTATAAAGATGCAATGTTCACTACCTCTTCAGAGAACCGTGAATACTGCATTAAGCCAATGAACTGCCCTGGGCATGTTCAGATCTTTAACCAGGGTCTGAAATCCTACCGTGACCTGCCGTTGCGTATGGCCGAATTCGGTAGCTGCCACCGTAACGAGCCATCAGGCGCGCTGCACGGGCTGATGCGTGTTCGTGGCTTTACTCAGGATGATGCACATATTTTCTGTACCGAAAATCAGGTGCGCGATGAAGTTAACGCCTGTATCCGTATGGTCTACGATATGTACAGCACCTTTGGCTTCGAGAAAATCGTCGTCAAACTCTCAACGCGTCCGGAAAAACGTATCGGTAGCGATGAGACATGGGATCGTGCTGAGGCGGATCTGGCTGTTGCACTGGAAGAAAATAACATCCCGTTTGAATATCAACTGGGTGAAGGTGCATTCTACGGTCCGAAAATTGAATTTACCCTGTATGACTGTCTCGATCGTGCATGGCAGTGCGGTACTGTACAGCTGGACTTCTCTCTGCCGCAGCGTTTAAGCGCCTCTTATGTGGGCGAAGATAACGAGCGTCAGGTCCCGGTTATGATTCACCGTGCGATTCTTGGTTCTATTGAACGCTTTATCGGCATTCTGACCGAAGAGTTTGCTGGTTTCTTCCCGACCTGGCTTGCGCCAGTTCAGGTTGTCGTGATGAACATTACTGATTCTCAGGCTGATTACGTTAAAGAATTGACGCAGAAACTACAAAATGCGGGCATTCGCGTAAAAGCGGACTTGAGAAATGAGAAGATTGGCTTTAAAATCCGCGAGCACACTTTACGTCGTGTCCCGTATATGTTGGTCTGTGGTGATAAAGAGGTGGAAGCAGGCAAAGTTGCCGTTCGCACCCGCCGTGGTAAAGACCTGGGCAGTCTGGACGTAAGTGACGTGATTGAGAAGCTGCGACAAGAGATTCGCAGCCGCAGTCTTCAACAACTGGAGGAATAAGGTATTAAAGGCGGAAAACGAGTTCAAACGGCGCGCCCGAATCGTATTAATGGCGAAATTCGCGCGCAAGAAGTTCGCTTAACAGGTCTGGAAGGCGAGCAGCTTGGTATTGTGAGTCTGAGAGAAGCTCTGGAAAAAGCAGAAGAATCCGGAGTAGACTTAGTCGAAATCAGCCCTAACGCCGAGCCGCCAGTTTGTCGTATTATGGATTACGGCAAATTCCTCTATGAAAAGAGCAAGTCTTCTAAGGAACAGAAGAAAAAGCAAAAAGTTATCCAGGTTAAGGAAATTAAATTCCGACCTGGTACCGACGATGGCGATTACCAGGTAAAACTCCGCAGCCTGGTACGCTTTCTGGAAGAGGGTGATAAAGCTAAGATCACACTGCGTTTCCGCGGTCGTGAGATGGCTCACCAGCAGATCGGTATGGAAGTGCTTAACCGCGTCCGTGACGATCTGAGTGAACTGGCAGTAGTCGAATCCTTCCCAACGAAGATCGAAGGCCGTCAGATGATCATGGTGCTCGCTCCTAAGAAGAAACAGTAAGGCCTTCAAGTAGCAATTCCTGTGGAGCCTATAGGTTTTACAGGCATTGCTCGCCTATGTTTCGTTTATTAACAATGCGAAGTGGAAGTTATTAAGATGCCAAAAATTAAGACCGTACGCGGTGCTGCTAAGCGCTTCAAAAAAACCGGTAAAGGTGGTTTTAAGCACAAGCACGCAAACCTGCGTCACATTCTGACTAAGAAAGCTACCAAGCGTAAACGTCACCTGCGTCCTAAAGCCATGGTTTCCAAAGGCGATCTGGGCCTGGTAATCGCGTGCCTGCCGTACGCATAAGTCGTTAACGTTTTTTAAACCTTTTTTAATTAGAATAGATACAGGAGAGCACATATGGCTCGCGTAAAACGTGGTGTAGTTGCCCGTGCACGTCACAAGAAAATTTTGAAACAAGCTAAAGGCTACTACGGTGCGCGTTCTCGCGTATACCGCGTTGCCTTCCAGGCTGTTATCAAAGCTGGTCAGTATGCTTACCGTGACCGTCGTCAACGTAAGCGTCAGTTCCGTCAACTGTGGATTGCGCGTATCAACGCAGCAGCACGTCAGAACGGTATTTCTTACAGCAAATTCATCAACGGCCTGAAAAAAGCCTCTGTTGAAATCGACCGTAAGATCCTTGCTGACATCGCAGTATTCGACAAATTAGCGTTTACCGCGCTGGTCGAAAAAGCGAAAGCAGCACTGGCATAAGCCAGTTGAAAGAGGGAGCTTTTGCTCCCTCTTTTCATTTAACACCATCAGAAGATTGACTTTTATCCGTTGAGCCTTTTCAATAAGAGCTCAAGATCCTTACCACACAAGGTAACGCAAGCATGAATGCTGCTATTTTCCGCTTCTTCTTTTACTTTAGCACCTGAATTCAGGAGGCTAGCGCGTGAAAGATGAAACGAAAAACAGCGCCAGAAAGCCTCCGAATGGAGGCTTTTTTTGTATCTGCAGCTGATGAATATCGCCACATAATGAGGAAAACCATGTCACATCTCGCAGAGCTGGTTGCCAGTGCAACGGCTGCCATTAACCAAGCGTCAGATGTTGCCGCGTTAGATAACGTCCGCGTCGAATATCTGGGCAAGAAAGGACATTTAACCCTTCAAATGACCACCCTGCGTGAGCTGCCGCCAGAAGAGCGTCCAGCTGCGGGTGCGGTCATTAACGAAGCGAAAGAGCAGGTGCAGCAAGCGCTGAACGCGCGTAAAGCCGATCTGGAAAATGCCGCACTGAATGCTCGTCTGGCTGAAGAGACCATTGACGTTTCCCTGCCTGGCCGTCGTATTGAGAACGGTGGTCTGCACCCGGTAACCCGAACAATCGATCGTATTGAAAGTTTCTTCGGTGAGCTCGGCTTTACCGTGGCGACTGGTCCGGAAATCGAAGATGACTACCATAACTTCGATGCGTTGAACATTCCTGGCCATCATCCGGCACGTGCTGACCACGACACTTTCTGGTTTGATGCCACCCGTCTGCTGCGTACTCAAACTTCGGGCGTACAGATCCGCACGATGAAGGATCAGGCGCCGCCAATCCGTATTATCGCGCCGGGTCGTGTCTATCGTAACGACTACGATCAGACTCACACCCCAATGTTCCACCAGATGGAAGGCCTGATTGTCGATAAAAATATCAGCTTTACTAACCTGAAAGGGACGCTGCACGACTTCCTGCGTAACTTCTTTGAAGAAGATCTGCAGATCCGTTTCCGTCCATCCTATTTCCCGTTCACCGAACCGTCTGCGGAAGTTGATGTGATGGGTAAAAACGGCAAATGGCTGGAAGTGCTGGGTTGCGGCATGGTGCATCCTAATGTACTGCGCAACGTGGGTATTGACCCGGAGGTGTATTCCGGTTTCGCATTCGGTATGGGCATGGAGCGTCTGACCATGCTGCGCTACGGCGTAACCGATTTGCGCGCATTCTTCGAAAACGATCTGCGTTTCCTCAAACAGTTTAAATAAGGGCAGGACAGAACAATGAAATTCAGTGAACTGTGGTTACGCGAATGGGTGAACACCTCTCTTGATAGCGATGCGCTTTCAAACCAGATCACCATGGCCGGTCTGGAGGTTGACGGTGTTGAGCCAGTTTCAGGTGCATTTAATGGTGTGGTTGTCGGTGAAGTTGTTGAGTGCGGCCAGCATCCAAACGCGGATAAACTGCGTGTAACAAAAGTTAATGTAGGTGGCGACCGCCTGCTGGATATCGTCTGCGGCGCGCCAAATTGCCGCCAGGGCCTGAAAGTGGCTGTGGCAACGGTGGGTGCTGTTCTGCCAGGTGATTTTAAAATTAAAGCGGCGAAACTGCGTGGTGAGCCTTCTGAAGGCATGCTGTGTTCTTTCTCTGAACTGGGTATTTCCGACGATCATAACGGCATTATTGAATTGCCACAGGATGCGCCAGTTGGAACAGATATTCGCGAGTATCTGAAACTCGATGACAACACCATTGAAATCAGTGTGACGCCAAACCGTGCAGACTGCTTAGGTATCATCGGCGTAGCGCGTGACGTTGCGGTATTGAACCAGACTGAACTGAACGTGCCGGAAATCACACCGGTTGCGGTAACCATCAGCGACACGCTGCCTATCCAGGTTGAAGCGTCAGATGCATGCCCACGTTACCTCGGTCGAGTGGTGAAAGGCATCAATGTTAAAGCACCAACGCCGATGTGGATGAGAGAGAAGTTACGCCGCTGTGGTATCCGTTCTATTGATGCCGTTGTTGATGTGACTAACTACGTCTTGCTGGAACTCGGTCAGCCGATGCACGCGTTCGATAAAGATCGTATCGAAGGCGGTATTGTCGTGCGTATGGCGAAAGAGGGCGAAACTCTGGTTCTGCTGGACGGTAGCGAAGCGAAGCTGAACGCCGACACGCTGGTGATTGCCGATCACGCTAAAGCACTGGCAATGGGCGGTATCTTTGGCGGCGAGCTCTCGGGTGTAAATGACGAAACGCAAAATGTGTTGCTGGAATGTGCATTCTTCAGCCCGCTGTCCATCACCGGCCGCGCACGTCGTCACGGCTTACATACTGATGCCTCTCACCGCTATGAGCGTGGCGTGGATCCAGCGCTGCAATACAAAGCAATGGAACGTGCGACACGTCTGCTGATCGATATCTGTGGCGGTGAAGCTGGCCCTGTTATTGATGTCACGAACGAAGCGACGCTGCCTAAGCGTGCCACTATCACCTTGCGCCGCAGTAAACTGGACCGTCTGATTGGTCACCATGTTACTGACGCACAGGTAAGCGACATTCTGCGTCGCCTGGGTTGTGATGTAACTGAAGGCCAGGACGAATGGAAAGCGGTTGCGCCAAGCTGGCGTTTCGATATGGAAATCGAAGAAGATCTGGTTGAGGAAGTGGCCCGTGTATACGGCTATAACAATATTCCCGATGAACCGGTACAAGCGGGTCTGATCATGGGTACGCACCGTGAAGCGGATCTGTCCCTGAAGCGTGTGAAAACCATGCTGAATGACAAGGGTTATCAGGAAGTGATCACTTATAGCTTCGTTGACCCTAAAGTACAGCAACTGGTACACCCAGGTCAGGAAGCATTGATTCTGCCAAGCCCAATCTCCAGTGAGATGTCCGCCATGCGTCTCTCTCTGTGGACGGGGCTGCTCGGAACGATTGTGTATAACCAGAATCGTCAGCAGAACCGCGTACGTATTTTCGAAAGCGGTTTACGCTTTGTGCCGGATACACAGGCTAACCTGGGGGTTCGTCAGGATCTGATGCTGGCGGGGGCAATAAGTGGCAACCGTATTGAAGAGCACTGGGATCTGGCAAAAGGTACAGTTGATTTCTACGATATGAAAGGCGATCTGGAAGCTGTTCTCGATCTGACCGGTAAATTGTCTGAAATCGAGTTCCGTGCAGAAGCCATCCCTGCTTTGCATCCCGGTCAGAGCGCTGCTATTTATTTAGAGGGCAAACGCGTTGGTTTCATTGGCGTTGTTCACCCAGAGCTGGAGCGTAAACTGGATCTGAACGGTCGCACAATCGTATTTGAACTGGAGTGGAATCCGGTTGCAGACCGCGTCATACCTCAGGCACAGGACATTTCTCGCTTCCCGGCAAACCGTCGTGATATCGCTGTTGTGGTCGCTGAAAATGTTCCTGCAGCAGATATTTTGGCCGAATGTAAGAAAGTTGGCGTAAATCAGGTAGTTGGCGTAAACTTATTTGACGTGTACCGCGGTAAGGGCGTAGCGGAGGGTTCGAAGAGCCTCGCTATTAGCCTTATCCTTCAGGATACCAGCCGTACACTCGAAGAAGAGGAGATTGCCGCTACCGTTACCAAATGTGTAGAGGCATTAAAAGAGCGATTCCAGGCATCATTGAGGGATTGAACCTATGGCGCTTACAAAAGCTGAAATGTCAGAATATCTGTTTGATAAGCTTGGGCTTAGCAAACGGGATGCCAAAGAGCTGGTAGAGCTGTTTTTCGAAGAGATCCGTCGTGCTCTGGAAAATGGTGAGCAGGTAAAACTCTCCGGTTTTGGCAATTTTGATTTGCGAGACAAAAACCAACGTCCGGGCCGTAACCCGAAGACGGGGGAAGATATTCCCATTACAGCTCGCCGCGTGGTGACCTTCAGACCCGGCCAGAAGTTAAAAAGCCGTGTCGAAAACGCAACGCCCAAAGCAGAGTAATATGAACTAACTAAAAAGGCCGCATTCGCGGCCTTTTTTCTTTGCTCTCCCGCAAACCCACCGTAAAATCAAATACCTCTCATCCTGGTAAACAGCATCCATGCTTGATTTAGTGCATCGCCAACGCCAATCTGACCTCCGTACTCTGTCGGTGCTCATGATTCTGCTCGTGATAACGACGGGGGTTAGCCTGTGTGCAGGTGACAGATGGCTCGGCCCCGAAAACTGGTTTGGCATTGATGGGCAACTTTTTGTCTGGCAGATCCGTCTGCCGAGAACCCTGGCGGTGATCCTTGTCGGCGCCGCATTAGCCTTGTGTGGAACCATTATGCAGGCCTTGTTCGACAACCCGTTGGCAGAACCTGGTTTGCTGGGTGTCTCAAATGGGGCGGGCGTTGGCTTTATCGCAGCCGTCATGTTGGGCGGTGGAGAACTTTCAACGCCTGGTATCAGCGTGAGCGCTATTGCTGGCGCGCTGGTAATAACCATTATCTTACTCCGTTTTGCCCGACGCCATCTTTCCACCAGTCGGTTGCTTCTGGCGGGGGTGGCATTGGGGATTATTTGTAGTGCGTTGATGACCTGGGCGGTCTATTTTTCGACCTCGTTTGATTTACGCCAGCTTATGTATTGGATGATGGGCGGTTTTGGCGGAATTGACTGGCGACAAAGCTGGCTGATGGTACTGCTTGTTCCTGTGATGTTATGGGCCTGCTGCCAGTCTCATCCGCTTAATATCCTGGCATTGGGGGAAACAACAGCCCGCCAGCTAGGTATGTCGATCGGCCTGTGGCGTAACATACTGGTTATCGCGATTGGCTGGATGGTGGGGGTGAGTGTGGCGCTGGCGGGGGCAATTGGTTTTATTGGTCTGGTTATTCCGCACATGTTACGCCTTTGCGGAATCACCGATCACCGTACCTTACTCCCGGCATCAGCGGTAGCGGGGGCCGCAACGTTACTGGTCGCGGATATCATCGCGAGGCTTGCACTGTCCGCCGCGGAGTTACCGATTGGCGTGGTGACTGCTACGCTGGGCGCGCCAGTCTTTATCTGGCTACTATTAAAATCCGGACGTTAAAACGACATAATCGTGAGACAAACTGAGGGCATGCTATGCAATACGATATTCTGAATACCGAAGTGACGACGATCGACGGCGAAAAAACCACGCTGGAAGGCTACAAAGGTAAGGTGCTTCTGCTGGTTAATGTGGCCTCTAAATGTGGCCTGACACCACAGTATGAACAGCTTGAAACACTGCAGCAAGAATGGGAGAAAGAGGGCTTTACCGTGCTCGGTTTCCCATGCAACCAGTTCCTGGGACAAGAGCCGGGCAGTGAAGAGGAAATTAAAACGTTTTGCAGCACGACCTATGGCGTGACATTCCCGATGTTCAGCAAAATTGATGTGAACGGAGAACATCGTCATCCGTTGTATGAAAAACTGGTTACTGCTGCGCCTATTGCTGTTGCGCCGGAAGGGAGTGGTTTTTATGAGCGAATGGCCAGCAAGGGCCGCGCACCGCTTTCTCCTGAAGATATCTTGTGGAATTTCGAAAAATTCCTGATTGGTCGTGATGGTCAGGTCATTCAGCGTTTCTCGCCAGATATGACCCCGGATGATCCTGCGGTAATTAAAGCCATTAAACAGGCCATTGCTCACTAATGACCTTGCTGATGCAGCTGACAGATGTCGCAGAAAAGGGACGTCTTAAGCCCATCACGGCTGCGGTAAATGCAGGAGAAATCCTGCATCTCGTGGGGCCTAATGGGGCAGGGAAGAGCACGTTGCTGGCGCGTATGGCGGGGCTAACCAGAGGTGCGGGCAATATTGCTTTGCAGGGCCATTCTCTTTCTGAGTGGCCCTCCCTGGCGCTATCAAATCGTCGCAGTTATCTTGTTCAGCAACAAACGCCTCCGTTTGCGATGCCGGTTTGGCACTATCTGATGCTGCATCTGCACGATAAAAACCACACTGAGTTACTGAAGGATGTCGCCCGGTCGCTGGGGCTGGAAGATAAACTCGCGCGTCATGCCAGCCAGCTTTCCGGTGGTGAGTGGCAGCGTGTACGGCTTGCAGCCGTTATTCTCCAGATTCACCCTGCGGGAAATCCATACGGATGTTTGCTTTTGCTGGACGAACCCATGAGTGGTCTGGATGTAGCCCAACAGGCCGCGTTGGATCGAATGTTAAGCGCACTTTCCCTAAAAGGCATTGCGGTGGTGATGAGCAGTCACGATTTGAACCATACACTGCGCCACGCGCATCGGGTGTGGTTATTGGCCCGTGGGGAGATGATTGCCAGTGGGTCGCGTGATAGCGTGCTGACCCCCCCAAACCTTGCCATCGCGTACAATATGCCTTTTCGTCGTCTGGATATTGAAGGGCACAAGATGTTGATTTCTACTGCACAAGAGTAACCGTTTCTTGCGCAGGGGCGTATTTGCACGCTAAATTACGGAAAGAACAATAAAAGCAGAGGATTCGTCTGAAAATGCGATTCTGGATTATCCTTGCAGCGGCATTATTCCTTGCGGGATGCAGTAGCCATCGTGCGCCGCCACCTAACCCGAGGTTATCGGATTCTATCACGGTCATTGCCAGCCTGAACGACCAGTTGAGTCACTGGCGCGGCACGCCCTACCGTTATGGCGGTATGAGCCGTGGCGGTGTGGATTGCTCGGGTTTTGTGTTAATGACGTTTCGCGATAAGTTTGATTTACAGCTCCCGCGTGAAACGCGTAAACAAGCCGAAATTGGCACGGAAATTGATAAAAACGATTTACTGCCAGGCGATCTGGTCTTTTTCAAAACAGGTTCGGGCGAAAGTGGTCTGCATGTCGGTATTTATGATACAGACAACCAATTCATTCATGCTTCGACCAGTCGCGGTGTGATGCGTTCATCGCTGGATAATGTTTACTGGCGCAAAAACTTCTGGCAAGCGAGACGTATTTAATACACCGTAAAAGAAGTCTTTATGCAGGCGCGGTCGCTAAAAAGCCGCGCATGGGTTTCGGATATATG
Source organism: Enterobacter sp. RHBSTW-00994 (assembly GCF_013782625.1). NCBI lineage: Bacteria > Pseudomonadati > Pseudomonadota > Gammaproteobacteria > Enterobacterales > Enterobacteriaceae > Enterobacter > Enterobacter sp. RHBSTW-00994. Next base: position 1,965,112 of record NZ_CP056199.1, read on the forward strand.
TTGCTTAAAGTTAAATTTCCGCCTAATTAATTATACGCGTATGTGCCTGTTTTACCTAAAACTGGCTATTATTCGGCAACCAGGATAAGATTATTTTAGATTCAGGGAAAAATCTGAAAGTTAATACGGAACGAATGAAATTAATCTTATTAAAATCAATACAGTGGAATTGTGCCTGCAATTGCTCCAGGATGTCCTCTATCATCTTTAATGCGGGGCGAGCGCGATGATTATCACGCTAGATAATGCTTACCAGTCTGAATTTTTACTTCTTCCTGCACGTAATAGCGAAGGGGAGCTTAAAGGTTTAGAGATTATGGTTAACTTTGTTGGCGTTGACACGGATGTGCGAATTCCCACTGAACTGGTTATCCCACACCTTTCTGCAGAAGAAGAGTTAGCGCTTTTCAATGAAAAACTGCAGCTGCTTGATACCTGTAAACTGTTCTTTATTCAGCATCATCTAATTGCATGGATAAGTATTACTCCAGTCATTGTTGCGTTTTTATTAACGAGCGAAAATGCGGTTTCAATTCTCGATCGTTATCCGTTTCTGGAGTTCACCATTAGTGAGAATTATCCTGGTTTAAATAACGGGAAAGACGATCTGGATCTGGCGAGAATGGCGATCCGTTTCCCGCTCGTTTTAGCCAACTTTGGTGCGGGGGCGGCGTCGCTAAAACCTGTATACGACGGGTTATTTAAACGGGTTATCCTGGATAAAGGGTTTGTTCATCAGCACGTATTTGACCTCTCTTTCGAGCCTTTTATGCGCGCGATCCTCTGGCAAATAACACCACATTGTCAGTCGGTCATTGTGTCCGGAATTGACGATCACAGCATATTGCAACGCGTCATGTCATTTAGCATTGGTGCAATGCAAGGAAATCTCTGGCCTGCGGTCGCGGCAGAGCAAGTCACCACTCTCGTTCAGCGATAACCCTATTTTTCACCCGTGTTTAACCTGGGGTAAACACTCTACACTAAAAGCAGGAGGACTTATGACCCTGTCTTTTACTGCTCACTGGCATGATGAATTACCCGGTTTTTACACGGCGCTCAAACCGACCCCTTTAGATAATGCTCGTCTCATCTGGCATAACGATGTGCTGGCCGACGCGCTGAATATTCCGCCCTCGTTGTTCCAGCCAACTTCAGGTGCGGGTGTCTGGGGCGGCGAAACCCTGCTTCCGGGTATGCAACCGTTGGCTCAGGTCTACAGTGGACACCAGTTTGGCGTCTGGGCCGGCCAGTTGGGTGATGGCCGTGGCATTTTATTAGGTGAACAGCACTGCGCTAATGGCCAAACGTTTGACTGGCATCTGAAAGGTGCGGGTCTTACCCCGTATTCGCGTATGGGTGACGGCCGCGCAGTGCTTCGTTCGACAATCCGCGAGAGTCTCGCCTCCGAGGCGATGCACGCTCTGGGTATTCCCACTACGCGAGCTCTGTCGATTGTCACCAGCGATACGCCAGTTGCGCGCGAAACGATGGAGCGCGGTGCGATGTTGATGCGTATTGCGCAAAGCCATTTGCGTTTCGGCCATTTTGAGCATTTCTATTATCGCCGGGAGCCGGAAAAGGTTCGCCAGCTTGCCGACTACGCCATTCATCGCCACTGGCCTCAGTGGCAGGACGAGGCGGACAAATACATGCTCTGGTTCCGTGATATCGTCGCCCGGACGGCGGCAACGATCGCTCGCTGGCAAACGGTAGGCTTTGCTCATGGGGTGATGAACACCGATAACATGTCCATTCTGGGGCTGACCTTTGATTACGGCCCATTCGGTTTTCTTGATGATTACCAGCCGGGTTATATCTGTAACCACTCTGATTATCAGGGGCGCTATAGCTTTGATAATCAGCCCGCGGTGGGGCTGTGGAATTTGCAACGCCTTGCTCAATCTTTGTCACCGTTTATTGATGTTGAGGCTCTCAATGACGCGCTTGATAGCTATCAGGAAATCCTGCTGCGCGAGTATGGAACCCTGATGCGCGGTAAGTTGGGGCTACAGACGCAAGAGAAGGGCGATAATGAGATCCTGAATGGGTTACTTGCACTGATGTCACGTGAAGGGAGTGATTTCACGCGTACTTTCCGCCTGCTGGGCCAGACGGAACAGTACAGCAGTGCGTCACCCCTGCGCGATGATTTTATCGATCGCCAGGCTTTTGATGACTGGTTCCGTCTCTACCGGGAACGCTTACAGCGAGAAAGCATCGATGATGTGATGCGTCAGGGGCAGATGAATGCAGCTAATCCGGCGATGGTCTTGCGTAACTGGCTGGCACAGCGTGCGATTGAGCAGGCGGAGCAGGGGGAATATGAAGAACTGCACCGGCTGCACATTGCCCTGCGCACGCCCTTTGCGGAGCGTGATGATGACTATGTCAGCCGCCCACCGGACTGGGGCAAGCGGCTGGAAGTTAGCTGTTCAAGCTAGGGGGCGAGGAAAACGTGTGGTGCAGCATGAGCCGGATGCCTGCCGACATGAACCTGCGCGCCATACCAGTGCGCCAGGGCGTCGGCCTGTAATACCTGGTCGGGTGTGCCGTGGGACACAATACGACCGTTGTGCAGGAGTATGATACGGTCCGCCCACAGTGCCGCCAGGTTAAGATCGTGTAGCACCACGCACACATGCAGATGCCCTTGGCCGGTCAGCGTTTTCAGCAGGCGCAACAACTGTTGCTGGTGGTAGAGATCCAGTGCCGAGGTGGGTTCATCCAGAAATAGCCATCCGCGCGGGCTGCCATCGTGCCAGAGTTGCGCCAGTGCGCGGGCAAGCTGAACGCGTTGTTGTTCTCCCCCCGACAGTGCCGCGTAAGATCTTCCGGACAACGGCAAACAGCCGGTTATCTGCATCACGTCGTGGATCACTGATGCTTCCGGCTGGCGAGTCCAGGGCGCGCGACCCATCCCGACGACGGCTTCCACTGGCCAGTCAAAGCCCAGTTGCGTTTGCTGGCGCATCACAGCCCGGCAGCGAGACAGCGCTTCGGTACGCCATTCGGTAAGGGGTTTTCCCCCCAGGATACACTGCCCTCCTGACGGAGGGAGATAGCCTGTCAGCAGGCGCAATAATGTCGACTTCCCTGCACCATTGGGGCCAATCAGGGCGACGAGTTCACCTTGTGACAGCGAAAGCGAGACGTCCTTGATAATGGTGCGTTGCGCCACCCGGCAGGAGAGGTGTTGAGCGCTAAAGTGTTCAGCCATGCTGGCCTCCGCGACGGAAAATAAGCCACAGGAACCACGGTGCGCCGAGAAGGCTGGTCAGTAACCCCACGGGCATTTCGGCGGGTGCGACCAGGGTTCGCGCAACTGTGTCGGCTACCAGTAACAGAAATGCCCCCGCCAGCACAGAGCCAGGGATCACCGCCCGATGGTCAGCACCAAGCCACATGCGCATCAGATGCGGCACAACAAGGCCGACAAATCCAATCACTCCGCTAACGGCGACGGCGGCAGCAACCAGCAACGCGCTACACAGCAGCAAAATACGCTGTACAACGCGAACATCCACCCCGAGGTAATGAGCCTCTTCCTCACCCAACTGCAGCAAATTGAGTGTGGCCGCGAGACGCCAGATAATCCACACCGTAGGGACCATCAACGAGGTGACAGCCAGGAGTGTAGACCACTGCGCCTGACCAAGACTGCCCATGCCCCACAGGGACAATTGACGTAACTGGGCGTCGTTACTGACCCAGGAGAGAACCCCTACAGCTGCGCCGCACAGGGCGTTAATGGCAATACCAACCAGCAGCAGGCGTGATAATGAACTGTCCTGCTGTTGGCTGAGAAAGAAGATCACCACTGTTGCGGCAAGCGCGCCGAAAAAGGCAGCTAACATTGGTGCGTACAGCATCATCAGAGCGGGTAAGGTGAACGGAATGACAACCCATAACGCCACGGCAAGTGCCGCGCCGCTACTGATCCCAAGCAGGCCAGGATCGGCAAGCGGGTTGCGAAACAACCCTTGCATCACGCAGCCAGCCAGTGCCAGCGAACCACCAATTACCAGCGCCAACAATACTCTTGGCAGACGGATGATGAACCAGATCTGACGGAGTGCCTCATCGCTGTTATTCCACAGCAGGCTGACGGGCAGACGCAACGCGCCAAACCCGGTCGCCAGCAGGGTCATTAACAGTAATGTTGCGGTTAGCCCCCAGAGTGAAAGCGTGATACGCCGGGTCATCAGGGTAACTGCTCCGCTTTGGTTCGCAATGCCTGAATGGCATGAGGAGTCCGCACACTAAAGCCCAGCAGCGCCATATCATCAATGGCAAGAACCTGCTTATTACGTCCTGCGGGTGTTTGCGCCAGACCCGGCAGTTTCCACAGATTCTCCTCCCCGCCTAATGCCTTTACACCGTCCCTGGAAATCACCACCAGATCGGGCTGGCTGGCAATAACCCCTTCCTGCGAGAGCGGTTGGTAGCGGGTGAATCCTTGCATCGCATTCTGCAAACCTGCGGCGCGAATGGCTGCATCCGCGCCGGTTTGCTGCCCGGCGGCCATGGCGGTCATCCCGCCATGATTGAGGATAAACAGTACGCGTTTATTCAGCGGTGATGCGGGAAGTGCCGCCAACTCCTGGCGTAGCGTATTGCGCAGGGTTTCACCCTGCGCTTCACGATGTGTCGCCTGGGCAATCACCCGTATTTTTTCATCAATAACGCTGAGATCGTTGCTACCCGGAACGGTAACGACCTTCACGTTGCTCTGTTCGACCTGCTGCAATGCAAGAGACGGCTGCGCCTGTGCGCTTGCCAGGACCAGCGTCGGACGAACGGACAAAATGCCCTCCGCATTAAGCTGGCGCAGATAGCCCACATCCGGAAGTATGGTTGCAGGTTGCGGCCACTGGCTGGTGCTGTCGCGGGCAACCAGCGAGGACTGCGCGCCGAGCGCGTACACAATCTCAGTAACATCTCCCCCGAGCGTGACAATTTTCTCAGACGTCGAGGCAAAGGCCACCAGAGGGAAGATGCTCAGCAGGGCGAACAGTTTTTTCATGCCGCCAGTCCTTTTGGTGTCAGGGCGTCAATCTGGCTACGCCACTGGCTTTGCTCTGGTTCGCCTTCGGTACGTTGACCATAAAGCTGGGCGATTTGCGTACCGTCAGCGGCAAACAGCTCAAGGCTGGTGACGTGACCGTCGGCGGTGGGTTTACGCGTTACCCAGGTTTCTGCAATGGTCTCTTCCAGCAGATGTAAGGTAAAGGCGGGGTTAAAGATATTCAGCCAGCCTTTCATCGGAACCAGTTTTTCCACGACGCCAGTAAAGATCTGCACACATCCACGGTTACCGACAAAAACCATAATCTCGTTGCCATCCTGGCGTGCGGAGTCTAAAAGCTGTGCCAGCGCGCGGTTATCCACTTTACAGGCGAGGTCATCACCGACCAGACGGAAAGCCTGTTGGCGGCTCAGGTTGTGACGTTTCAACAGGGTAAAGAACTGGTGTACATCCGTCATGGCGCGCCATTCTTGATCGACGGTCCCGGCATCGGCGTGAGAGGTATTGACCACCGCTTCTGCAGGTTTCAGCGCCAGTGGCGGGTTATCAGCAAAGATAAAGCGGGTCAGCACATCACCCCATGCAGACATGTCAGTGTTGTCCGTGGTGTATACCTTCAGGAGTGCATCACCCTGATGATCGAAGAACTGAATGCTCTGACGCTCACCGCGTGCAGTGGCTTCGCTGATGTGAAAGACGCTCGCCCATTGGTTAAGGAACAGGCGTAAATCAAGGGCGCGTGGGTTCAGCACCAGACCTGCGTGGCCATTGAGATGCTGATTGGTAAAGCTGCCGACCTGCTCGTGTACGGCATACTCGTTGCGGCAGATGCATTTGGTTTCACCAACGGCTTCGAGCGCACTCAGGATGTCACGAATTTCCCCGTGCAGACGCCACGCATCGTGTCCGACGCGGGAGAATGTCAGCTCAGCTTCACTGATGTTCATCAAACCTGCGATGTCACGCGCGTACTTACCTGGGTTTTCTTCTTTTAGCTCAAGCCAGCGTGTGTAGTGATTCATTGTCTCTTCCTTCCAGATAAATGCCCCGGCGAACCGGGGCGAGGGGTTACCACTGATAACTCACAAAAATCTTACCGTTACGGCCATCCTGCGGAATGCCCTGCGGCGACCAGTACTCTTTGTCGAAGGCGTTACCCAGTACCAGCGTGGTGGTCACGCCTTTGAGCTGCTCTTGCCCCTGGTAACTGACGTAGAAGTCATTTACCGCGTAGCCTGGTTGCTTACTGTAGCTGCTGCTGATGTGCGTTGAGCGATCAACGAACGTACCGATCCAGCCTACGGAGAATCCGCTCTGTGCAACAGGGATATCCAGCTTGCTGGTGACGGTATCCGGGTTAATGCTGGAGATGTACTCACCGGTATCGGTGTCTTTGCCACGCGTGCGGTTGTAAGCCATATCCAGGCTGAACAGGTCAGCGGAGTATTTAGCCATCACATCCCAGCCCCAGATTTTGGCGTTAGGAACGTTATAGGACATGGTGGTTGCCGCTGCAAAGTCGACGGTGGTCGAGATGTAATCTTTAGCTTTCGTGTCGAAGTAGCTGGCTTTGAACTCCAGCGCATCGTTGGCAAGCATCAGATCGTCAAAGCGCAGACCGAAGCCGTACTCTTGCGTTTCGTTAGTTTCCGGACGCAGATTCGGGTTTGGAACCCAGTAGTTGGTATAGAAACGGCCAATAGAGAAGTGTTTTGCGTCGTTATACATCTCACCCATGGTTGGGGCGCGGAACGCCTGAGCGTAAGAGCCGAACAGCATCAACCAGTCTGTTGGGCTAACCGTTACGCCCGCACGGGATGACCACTGGTCTGCATCGACATCATCGTAACCGTCACTGCTGCCGCGATAATTGTCATAGCGCGTGCCGCCAAGGAGAGTAATGGGCAGATCGCGCAATGTGATTTCATCCTGTAACCAGCCAGAACTGAAATCGATTTTGGCGTCCGGGAAGCCAGTAGTCATCCCGCCCTGATTCTGCTCCTGACGGTAATATTCTCCGCCATAGGTCAGCAGGTGTGAGGCGAATGAATCGGTAAACAGGCGCGTGCGGTTTTCAACTTTACCGCCTTTGGTGGTCTGCTTGCGGAACTCGCCAGAACCATCAACATTCTGAGCGTTAATGCGAGCCTCGGACCAGTACACCTTCGCACTGGCGTTCAGCCAGTCATTACCTTCGGGCGCAATGGCGTAGCCCAGCTGTGCATCACGCTGAATGGTGGAGCGATCGGTCATCGGGTTGCTGGTGTCGTCCGCTTCAGACGTCTGTGGGTTTTTTGGCTCCTGGGCATCGTTATTGTAGTAACGCAGCGAGCCACTCAGGGTCTGAGCCGGGTCGATCTTCCAACTGCCTTTGGCCAGCATATTGTTGATAGATTCATCGTTTGGGGCGGTTGTGCCATTACTCTGGCGAATATCACCACGATCGCGGCTTGACCAGGCGACCAGACCATCCAGCGAGTCAGTGCGTCCATACGCGCTAGCGCCCATGCCGATGCTGTGATCGCCGGTCGCGCCTGTGCCAAATACGCGATAACCACTGTTTTTACCCGACTCCAGCAGGTCTTTCGCATCTGCTGTGTCATAAGAGATCACGCCGCCTAATGCGCCGCTACCGTAAAGCAGTGCCGAAGGGCCACGCACGACTTCAATACGTTTGATCAACGCCGGATCCAGGAAGGTACTGTTGAGATGGCCGGTGTCAGTACCCTGACGAACACCATCCACCAGGACCAGGACGCCACGGCGATCGTAACCACGCAGGTTAACATCCTGACCGTTGGTACGACCGGTTCCGTCCAGCGTCAAACCCGGTACTTTACGCAGCAGGTCAGCGGCGGAGCTGGCGGTCTGGTTTTCCGGCGCGGTGGCGTCAATAACGCTCACCATCATCGGGGCTTCAAATGCACTGCGGGCGTTGCCCGTCGCGGTAACGGTTATATCATCTGCGGCAGCAAACGCGACGCCCGGCAGGGTGCTGACAATGGCCAGCGCCAGCAATGATGGACGTAAAGACGCGGAATGCGGGTATGGCATAGCAACTCTCCATTATGAATCGAAAGCGCTGGCTGCCTGGGGATCACCTGGGTGGCTGGCGTATTTTTTTGTTTAGTTTATTTAGTAAGAATGAGTTTTCCGGCATGGGTCTGGCGCAACAGGTACTGCTGGCCGTCATGCTCGATAATCACCCGACCTTCATCGCCCAGCAGAGTTTTGCTGTCAATGCGACGATCGGTAGCGGCGGGGGATGGTGCTGTGTGGTTTTTTGTAGGCGTTGCCGCTGTGTTATCCATACGTGACATAATGTTTACAAATGACAATCAATGTAACAATGATAATCATTATCAATAAAGTTAAATTTCACAGCAAGTCTTTTTGTGAAAAAATTGTGACGGGATCAATTTTGATGTGATTTGTATGGTGTGATGCCTTCGCTTCAACCCCTTCCACGGGCAAGGGAGGAAGAAAAAAACGACAACAAATGTTGCCGTTTTGCATTTACCTTACCAGCCGGAATATGTCTTAAAAACGTGTGTCCACCGCGGTGGCTAGCTTCTCAAGCAGCAATTCACTGTCTTCCCAGTTCAGGCATGGGTCCGTGATCGACTGGCCGTACACGAGGGGCTGCCCTGCGACGATTTTCTGTGTGCCTTCTTTCAGGAAACTTTCGGCCATGATACCGGCCACGGCAGTCGAACCGCTGCGGATCTGCTGACAAATATCGTCACAGACATCCAGTTGTCGACGATGCTGTTTCTGGCAATTGCCATGGCTGAAGTCCACCACCAGATGTTCCGGCAGATCGAATTCACTCAGCGTTTCACACGCTGCGGCGATATCCTCGGCATGGTAGTTCGGCTTTTTCCCGCCACGCATGATGATATGGCCATACGGGTTGCCGCTGGTCTGGTAGATAGTCATCTGGCCATTTTTGTCTGGCGAGAGGAACATATGGCTGGCGCGAGAGGCACGAATCGCATCGACCGCGATGCGGGTATTGCCGTCGGTTCCGTTTTTAAACCCGACAGGGCAGGAGAGCGCCGATGCCATCTCACGGTGGATCTGGCTTTCGGTAGTGCGTGCGCCAATGGCCCCCCAACTGATCAGATCGGCGATAAACTGTCCGGTCACCATATCAAGAAACTCGGTGGCCGTGGGTACGCCCAACTCGTTCACCTCGAGCAGCAGTTTGCGTGCCAGCTCAATACCGTGATTGACGCGATAACTGCCGTTCAAATCCGGGTCGGAAATCAGCCCTTTCCAGCCGACAACCGTACGCGGTTTTTCAAAGTAGGTACGCATGACAATTTCAAGGCGATGCTGGTGTTTTTCACGCAGGAGCTGAAGGCGTTTTGCGTAATCCATGGCGGCATCCAGATCGTGGATGGAACAAGGACCGATAATTACCAACAGACGGCGATCTTCACCATTAAGAATTTTTTCAATGCGGCGGCGTGAAGCCGTGACATGTTCCGCAACATGGGCGGAAACAGGGTGTCGCTGCGCCAGTTCAGCCGGTGTCACCAGGCTGTCAATGCGCGCAGTGCGAAGTTCATCGGTTTTATTCATGGGATATCTCAGAAATTTTTTGCTTCATCGGCAGACTACCGGGAAGTGATGGGCATCACCTTAAACCAATCTCTGCTGATTTCAAGTTCGGGGCAAATGAGCCCCCGACGATGTGCAAGATAATACCTGAATCAGAGTTAACGTACTAGCTTATTAGTACATTCGACGATTCAGTCCCATAATGTCGAGGATTTTGGTCGCGATCTCTTCGACCGAATAGTTGGTACTGTTGAGCCACGGGATCTGGTTTTTACGGTACAGCGCTTCAACTTCAGTGACTTCCATCCGGCACTGGCGCATAGAGGCGTAACGACTGTTCTCGCGGCGTTCTTCGCGAATTGCGGCCAGACGTTCGGGGTTGATCGTCAGCCCGAATAATTTGTGTTGCAGCGGTTTGAGGGCGGCAGGCAAAACCAGGTTATCCATGTCGTCGGCAATAAACGGGTAGTTTGCTGCGCGGATCCCAAACTGTAGGGCCAGATAGAGGCTGGTGGGGGTTTTCCCGCAGCGTGACACTCCCAGTAAAATAACCTGCGCCTGATCGAGGTTGCGCATCGAAATGCCATCATCGTGAGCAAGGGTGTAATCAATCGCCGCGATGCGCGCATCATACTTCATAAGGTTACCAGGGTTCAGGCCGTGAGTACGGTGAGCAACCGGAGTCGGGTCGAGCTTTAACTCGCTCTGGAGTGGAGCAACCAGTGCCTGCACGATATCCTGACAGAAACCTTCACTTTGCAAAATGATGCTGCGAATTTCCGGGATGACAATCGAGTAGAACACCAGCGGGCGTACGCCTGATTGCTGGTAAATGGCATCTATTTGCTCTTTCACGGCTCTGGCGCGGCTTTCATTTTCCACAAACGGCAGTGTGATGCTGTTGATGGACACCGGGAACTGTGACATCACGGCGTGCCCCAGCACTTCGGCGGTAATCGCCGTACCATCAGAAATATAAAAAACATGGCGATCGACAGCATTATCCATTTTTCTCACCCTGAATATCATACCTAATTGACTGAAAGCATAAATTAAAAAAGTAAAATACAACAGAGAGTAAATTGTCTTAATTATAAATGAAACGGTATTTTTAATTTAAGTGAAAAGTGGATTTCATTTTTTAAAAAGAGGGTATAAACCGATGGTTTTTGTGGGAATCCATTATAATCATTGAGTTAGCTGCTGGTGGGGAAGTGTCCGAAAAATGAAAAAATAAAGTTGCTTACACGATTCACCGTTTTTTTCCCGAGAACAAATATGCCAGGATAAATACGCATTAAGGTGTTTCTTAAACCCGTTCTAATATCACAAAAGGATTGTTTCGATGTCCAACAATGGCTCGTCACCGCTGGTGCTTTGGTATAACCAACTCGGCATGAATGATGTAGACAGAGTTGGAGGCAAAAATGCCTCCCTGGGTGAAATGATTACTAATCTGTCCGGTATGGGTGTCTCCGTCCCGAATGGATTTGCGACTACCGCCGAAGCGTTTGACCTGTTTCTTGACCAGAGCGGTGTAAACCAGCGTATTTACGAACTGCTGGATAACACGGATATTGATGATGTCTCCGCGCTTGCCAAAGCCGGGGCGCAGATCCGCCAGTGGGTCATCGACACACCTTTCCAGCCGGAGCTGGAAAAAGCCATTCACGATGCTTACGACCAACTGTCTGCTGACGATGCTCAGGCATCATTTGCGGTGCGCTCGTCGGCTACAGCAGAAGATATGCCGGATGCCTCGTTTGCCGGACAACAGGAAACGTTCCTTAATGTCCAGGGCTACGATGCCGTTCTGGTGGCCGTGAAGCACGTCTTTGCGTCGCTGTTTAACGACCGCGCTATCTCTTACCGTGTACATCAGGGCTATGACCACCGCGGCGTGGCACTATCCGCAGGCGTACAGCGTATGGTGCGTTCTGATGTGGGTTCATCCGGCGTGATGTTCTCCATCGATACCGAATCTGGTTTCGATCAGGTGGTATTCATTACCTCAGCCTGGGGCCTGGGTGAAATGGTTGTTCAGGGGGCGGTGAACCCGGATGAATTCTACGTGCACAAACCGACGCTGGCAGCCAACCGTCCAGCCATCGTTCGTCGCACTATGGGTTCGAAAAAAATCCGTATGATTTACGCGCCGACGCAGGAACACGGCAAGCAGGTCAAAATTGAAGATGTGCCGCAGGAGCAGCGCGACCGCTTCTCACTGACCGATGACGACGTTCAGGAGCTGGCAAAACAGGCTGTTCAGATCGAGAAACACTATGGTCGTCCAATGGATATCGAATGGGCGAAGGATGGCAACACCGGCAAATTGTTTATTGTCCAGGCTCGTCCTGAAACCGTGCGCTCGCGCGGTCAGGTGATGGAGCGCTATACGCTGCACGCGCAGGGTAAAGTGGTCGCTGAAGGGCGTGCTATCGGCCACCGCATTGGTGCGGGCCCGGTAAAAGTCATTCAGAACATTAGCGAAATGAACCGCATTCAGCCAGGCGATGTGCTGGTGACCGACATGACCGACCCTGACTGGGAACCGATCATGAAAAAGGCGGCGGCTATCGTCACTAACCGTGGTGGCCGTACCTGTCACGCAGCCATTATTGCTCGTGAACTGGGTATTCCGGCGGTCGTGGGATGTGGTGATGCGACTGAACGCATGAAGGACGATGAGAACGTCACGGTCTCTTGTGCCGAAGGCGATACGGGTTATGTCTACGCGGATCTGCTGGATTTCAGCGTGAAAAGCTCCAGCGTTGATACCATGCCTGATCTCCCGCTGAAGATCATGATGAACGTGGGCAACCCTGATCGTGCGTTTGACTTCGCCTGCCTGCCTAACGAAGGTGTGGGTCTGGCGCGTCTGGAATTTATCATCAACCGTATGATCGGCGTTCACCCGCGTGCGTTGCTGGAGTTCGACGACCAGGATGCGCCACTGCAGCGCGAAATCCGCGAAATGATGAAAGGCTACGACTCGCCAAAAGAGTTTTATGTGGGTCGTCTGACGGAAGGGATTGCGACGCTGGGCGCGGCATTCTGGCCGAAACGTGTGATTGTCCGCCTGTCAGACTTCAAATCTAACGAATATGCCAATCTGGTTGGTGGCGAACGTTATGAACCTGAAGAAGAGAACCCGATGCTGGGCTTCCGTGGTGCTGGACGTTATGTGTCCGACAGCTTCCGCGATTGCTTTGCGCTGGAGTGTGATGCGGTTAAACGTGTTCGCAACGACATGGGGCTGACAAACGTCGAAATCATGATCCCGTTTGTACGAACGGTTGATCAGGCGAAAGCGGTCGTTGAAGAACTCGCGCGTCAGGGGCTGAAGCGTGGCGAGAACGGGCTGAAACTCATTATGATGTGCGAGATCCCGTCTAACGCCTTGCTGGCAGAACAGTTCCTCGAATATTTCGATGGCTTCTCTATCGGCTCAAACGATATGACACAGCTGACGTTGGGGCTGGATCGCGACTCTGGCGTGGTTTCTGCGCTGTTCGATGAACGTAACGAGGCGGTGAAAGCGCTGCTGTCGATGTCCATCCGCGCGGCGAAGAAACAGGGCAAATATGTCGGAATTTGTGGTCAGGGTCCGTCCGATCACGAAGACTTTGCGGCCTGGTTGATGGAAGAGGGGATCGATAGCCTGTCCCTGAACCCCGACACCGTGGTGCAAACCTGGCTTAGCCTGGCTGAACTGAATAAGTAATCTAAAATACCCAGCGGGCAACACTCGCTGGGTAAACACTTAACTCTCATCATCCCCGTAAAACAGTTTTCCAATTTTAATCAGTGGTCGACCCTGTGTTTTTCGGTGCATATTTGAATCACGCAGCGAATAGACGCAGCCGCAATACTCCTGCTGGTAGAAACGCTCGCGCTTGCTGATTTCTATCATCCGTGATGAGCCGCCTTGCTTACGCCAGTTGTAATCCCAGTAGATCATCCCTTCATAAGGGGCGACAGCCCGCTGACCGCAGTCGTTGATTTGCTGCATATTCTTCCACCGGGAAATACCAAGGGAACTGGAAATTGTACTGAAGCCATTTTCCCAGGCGTACAGTGCCGTGCGTTCAAAGCGCATATCAAAACACATGGTGCAACGTACGCCGCGCTCAGGTTCCCATTCCATACCTTTTGCCCGTTCGAACCAGTTGTCGGTATCGTAATCGGCATCGACAAATGGCACACCGTGTTTTTCGGCAAAACGAATATTCTCCTCTTTACGGATGAGATATTCCTTTTGCGGATGAATGTTGGGGTTGTAAAAGAAAATAGTGTAATCGATGCCGGATGCCTGAATAGCTTCCATGACTTCCCCGGAACACGGGGCACAGCATGAGTGGAGCAGAAGCTTTTCTGCTGCGTTAGGGAGTTCGAGTTTAGGACGTTCAAATGGCGGCATGTTGCACCCGGTACTGTTAATAAAGGGTTAAGTATAGTTTTTTTGGCGGGATGGGTCGAAACCCAATACCTGGTGGGGCGCGGATAAAAAAAAGCCCATCGTGGGAGATGGGCAAAGACTACACACAGCAATTCGTTGTTTCACTCAGGGGATTTCCATGCTTATAAATCAAGGTGTTGATTTATAACCGTGACCTAATAGTAGGCATGGCGAATTTTTGCGTCGATCAGATTCGTCTCAATAGTTAAAGAGACGTAAAGATTCTTTGGCAGGAATCAGTGGATTAAGACGTTTCCGTGGCATGACGAGGCAAAAGGGAGGTAAGAATGGTTAATGTTTCTTAATGTTACCTGGGCGGTCAAGATTCCGCCCAGGCCGAACAATATCAGGTATTGCGTTCTTCGATTTCGCTCAGCTCTTCCAGGATCTGGTCGGGATCGTCACTCGGCGGCGGCACTTCATGCACCCAGGCGGAGAACAGACGCCAGGTCACGGCGAGCAGGACCGGGCCGATAAAGAGGCCGATCATCCCAAACGCAATTAACCCGCCGATGACGCCAGACAGGATCAGTATCAACGGCAGGTCTGCCCCCATGCGGATCAGTATCGGGCGGATCACGTTATCCATCGTCCCGACCACGCAACTCCACACCAGCAATACGGTTCCCCAGGTGGTGTCACCACTCCAGTAGAGCCAGATGATGCAAGGAACGAGTACCAGCAAAGGCCCCAGTTGCGCAAGGCAGGTCAGGATCATGATGACGGTAAAGATAGTGGCGTAAGGAACCCCTGAAATGGCAAGACCAATTCCCCCCAACACGGCCTGAACGAGCGCCGTCACCACGACCCCGAGAGCGACCGCACGGACGGCCTGAGCCGCGAGGAGTATTGCGGCATCCCCGCGTTTGCCTGCCAGTCGGGTTGCAAAGTGACGCACACCGAGCGCCACTTGTTCACCACGCCAGTACAGAAGGGCGCTAAAGACCAGCATCAGCGCACAGTGCATCATAAAGCGGCCGATATGCGCGGCCTGACCGACAAACCAGGTCGTTGTTGTGCCAATGTACGGGCGCACTTTCGCCATAATCGCGCTACCGCCCATCTCCAGCAGGCCGTGCCAGCCGCTGTAGAGTTTCGCTCCAATCACCGGAATGCTGTTAAGCCAGGCGAGATCCGGGAGGGTCATATCTCCGCTGCTTATTGCGCGGATCACGGGGCCACTGGTATCGACCAGGCTGTTGACCAATAGCGCAATGGGAATAATAAAGAGCAGAAAAAGCAGTAATGTCATCACCAGTACAGCAAGCGCGCGACGGCCCCATAACAGCTTCTGTAGACGTAATAACAAAGGCCAGGTAGCGACGACGACGGTAGCAGCCCAGGCGAAGCCGAGCACGAAAGGTTGAACAATCCACAGGCACGCAATAATCATGATTGCCAAGAACAGCACCGACAGCAAAATTTGCGCAACATCCCTGGGCTGACGAAGATTGACCATAAATGAAATTTACCTTTGATGAGCACCAGCTGCGCTGGCGGGAATATGAAACCGCATCTCTCTAATCATTAGTGATTTCAGCGATTTTTGACAGGCGAATTCTGCCTGTAATTCTGCTGGGCGTATAAGAAAAAAATGTGATACAACCTTTGAGACACAACGCAAACGATTATCCCCGTTATATTTCAAGTTGCAGATGCGTTGGCGGCGTGTGCTCACCCCCCGGTTACCGCGATATCTATTTAACCGGCGATCCACGCACTTGCCGCCTTCCTGTCACTCGAATTATTGAGGGGAATTACAACTCTTATTAGGGTCGACCGTAATGATCCCACAGATTTCTCAGGCACCTGGCGTCGTTCAACTGGTGCTAAACTTTTTGCAGGCACTGGAGCAACAGGGTTTTACCGGCGATACCGCGACACGTTATGCCGACAGGCTGACGATGGCGACCGATAACAGTATCTACCAGCTACTTCCCGATGCCGTCGTTTTTCCACGCTCTACTGCAGATGTGGCGCTGATTGCCCGTCTCGCGGCACAAGAGCGATTCACTTCTCTGATTTTCACTCCTCGCGGTGGCGGCACGGGCACAAATGGCCAGGCTCTAAATCAGGGCATCATCATTGATATGTCGCGCTACATGAACCGCATTATTGAGATCAACCCTGAAGAGGGTTGGGTGCGTGTTGAAGCGGGCGTGATCAAAGACCAGCTTAATCAATACCTAAAACCTTATGGCTACTTTTTTGCGCCGGAGCTTTCGACCAGTAACCGGGCAACAATTGGCGGTATGATCAACACCGATGCGTCCGGGCAGGGTTCTCTGGTTTACGGTAAAACCTCCGATCACGTTATGGGCGTTCGCGCGGTTCTGCTGGGGGGAGACATCCTCGATACTCAGCCGATGCCGGTACAGCTCGCAGAAACCCTGGGCCAGGATAACACGGCGAGCGGGCGAATTTACCGCACCGTACTGCAACGTTGTCGCGATAACCGCCAACTGATCCTCGACAAATTCCCGAAACTGAACCGCTTCTTAACCGGTTACGACCTGCGTCATGTCTTTAATGACGATCTCAGCCAGTTCGATTTAACCCGCGTATTGACCGGTTCTGAAGGAACACTGGCCTTTATCACCGAGGCGCGACTGGATATCACTCGCCTGCCGAAGGTGCGTCGCCTGGTCAACGTCAAATACAACTCCTTTGATTCTGCGCTGCGCAATGCGCCGTTTATGGTTGACGCGCGCGCGCTGTCGGTGGAAACCGTCGATTCAAAAGTGCTCAATCTGGCGCGAGAAGACATTGTCTGGCACTCCGTGAATGAGTTGATCACGGATGTGCCGGATAAAGAGATGCTTGGGCTGAACATTGTTGAATTTGCAGGTGATGACGCACAGCTGATTGAAAGCCAGGTCAGCACGCTGTGCCAGCGTCTCGACGAACTTATCGGGACGGGTGAAGGCGGCGTTATTGGCTGGCAGTTGTGTAACGATCTTTCGGGCATTGAACGTATTTATGCGATGCGTAAAAAAGCCGTGGGCTTACTGGGTAACGCCAAAGGTGCGGCGAAACCCATTCCGTTTGCGGAAGATACTTGCGTACCGCCGGAACATCTGGCGGATTACATCGTGGAGTTTCGTGCATTACTCGACAGCCACGGTCTGAGCTACGGTATGTTTGGCCATGTGGACGCCGGAGTATTGCACGTGCGTCCGGCACTGGATATGTGCGACCCGCAGCAAGAGATCCTGATGAAACAGATCTCTGACGACGTGGTCGCGTTAACCGCAAAATACGGTGGTTTGTTGTGGGGCGAGCACGGTAAAGGTTTCCGTGCGGAGTATAGCCCGGCGTTCTTCGGTGAGCAGTTGTATGCTGAACTGCGTAAAGTGAAAGCGGCATTCGATCCTCAAAACCGCCTTAACCCTGGCAAGATTTGTCCGCCGGAAGGTGTCGACTCCCCAATGTTGCGGGTTGATGCCGTGAAGCGCGGCACGTATGACCGGCAAATCCCGATTGCAGTGCGTTCCTCATGGCGCGGCGCAATGGAATGTAACGGCAACGGGCTGTGCTTTAACTTCGATGTGAAAAGCCCGATGTGTCCGTCGATGAAAATCACCAGCAACCGCATCCACTCGCCAAAAGGTCGCGCCACGCTGGTACGTGAATGGCTCCGCTTGTTGGCCGATCGGGGTGTTGACCCACTGAAACTTGAAAGTGAGCTTCCCGAGAAAGGAGCCAGCCTGCGCACGCTTATAGAGCGAACCCGCAACAGCTGGCATGCCCGTAAAGGCGAATACGATTTCTCGCATGAAGTCAAAGAGGCGATGTCAGGGTGTCTGGCCTGTAAGGCGTGTTCGACCCAGTGCCCGATCAAAATCGACGTCCCGGAGTTTCGCTCACGCTTCCTGCAGCTTTATCACACGCGCTATCTCCGTCCGATGCGCGATCATCTGGTGGCAACCGTCGAAAGTTATGCCCCGCTGATGGCGCGAGCGCCAAAGACGTTCAACTTCTTTATCAATCAGCCGCTGGTGCGCAAGCTTTCCGAAAAACATATCGGCATGGTGGATCTGCCTTTGCTGTCGACGCCGTCGTTGCAACGTCAATTGGTCGGGCATCGCTCAGCAAACATGACGCTGGAGCAGCTTGAGGCGCTCAACCCTGAGCAAAAAGAGAATGTTGTGCTGGTGGTGCAGGATCCCTTTACCAGCTACTACGATGCGCAGGTGGTGGCCGATTTTGTCCGCCTGGTTGAACGCTTGGGCTATCAGCCCGTTGTGTTGCCATTCTCACCGAATGGCAAAGCGCAGCACATTAAGGGCTTCCTGAACCGTTTTGCAAAAACCGCACAGAAAACGTCAGACTTCTTAAATCGCGTGGCAGAACTGGGTATGCCGATGGTGGGTGTTGATCCGGCGCTGGTGCTCTGTTATCGCGATGAATACAAGCAAACGCTGGGCGATAAACGTGGCGATTTCCACGTCATGCTGGTGCACGAGTGGCTACCGGCGGCTTTGCAGCAAACTGCAACCACGGATGTCAGTGGTGAGTCCTGGTATCTGTTTGGTCACTGTACTGAAGTGACCGCATTGCCGGGTGCGCCCTCTCAGTGGGCCTCAATTTTTGCCCGTTTCGGTGCAAAACTGGAGAACGTCAGCGTGGGGTGCTGTGGTATGGCGGGAACCTACGGACATGAGGTCAAAAACCATAGCAATTCATTGGGGATTTATGAGTTGTCGTGGCATCAGGCGATGCAACGTTTACCGCGCAACCGCTGTCTGGCGACAGGTTACTCCTGCCGAAGCCAGGTGAAACGGGTTGAAGGTAACGGGGTGCGCCATCCGTTACAGGCTTTACTGGAGATTATGGGATGATCTGGAAACGTGCAGTGACGTTACAGGCACTGAATGCGATGGGTGAGGGAAACATGGTCGGTCTGCTGGATATCCAGTTTACGCGCATTGGCGAGAACGAACTGGAAGCGACCATGCCTGTTGATAGCCGCACACATCAACCCTTTGGCCTGTTGCACGGCGGTGCATCCGTTGTGCTGGCTGAAACGCTGGGTTCTGTGGCTGGCTATCTGTGCACGGAAGGGGAGCAGAAGGTGGTTGGGCTGGAAGTGAATGCCAACCATATCCGTTCTGTCCGCAGTGGACGCGTACGGGGAATTTGCCGCGCGCTTCACGCCGGGAGCCGCCATCAGGTCTGGCAGATTGATATTCTGGATGAACAGGAACGGTTGTGTTGCTCGTCGCGTCTGACCACTGCGGTTGTTTAAAAGCGTGTAAACATGCCGAATGTTTTGCCTTTGGTCAAAAGATGGGCAGCAAAAGGTGTTATACTGCTCATGTTTTGTACACAAACGAGGACATCATGGATACCGAATTGAACCCAGCCCAACTGGCAATTGAATATTTACGTCGCGATAAGAGCAACCTGTCTCCGGCGCAGTACCTGAAAAAGCTCAAACAACTTGAGCTTGAGTTTGCCGACCTGCTCGCGCTCTCTTCTAATGAACTCAAAGAAGAGATCTATTTTGCCTGGCGGCTGGGCGTTCATGTCCATTAATTACAGGGTTTGCAAGTGAACTCAGAATAAAGGCCGCATTTGCGGCCTTTTTTTATCAGTATTTTGCAGGAAGTTTATTGATTCGGATAAGCCTGCCTTCCTCCATTTTTACGTAATTTCCTGCTTTTAAGGCCGCCAGGATCCGCATGGTTCCACTCCGCGACAGATGAGTTTTATCCCTGATGTATTGTTCCGCCGTGATGGATAGGCGAAAGCTCTCCTCTTCACTCATCAGTTCAGTCAACTGGTGGCGAATGACATCATAAGCGGTAAGTGCATTTTGCGGCATGATGTTGTGGTAGAGCCGATTACAGACATACATAAGTTGTTTCGACAGTAGACACCACAAATCTTTTTCTTTGATGACCGCACTGACATCATCCGTCGTCATCACACCGAGCAGACAGGGTTTTAGCGTGATGAGGTAATCATTGAGGAAAATGCCAGCGAGATTACTGACACCAAAAATAGCGGGACTCGTTGCCGTCGAAAGTAGCATCGTGTCTTTACGGCGATAAACGGCCACAGAGCCTTCGAGAATCAGATAACACATGCCCTGACCATTGACCTGAAAATCCAACTGTTTCCCTTGAACACAGCTTTGTACCTGACAAAAAGGCTGCAAATGAGAAATAAACTCCCGGGCATAGGGTGAACCGCGACGGCGTGCGGCAGCAGATAACATAGACGATAACCTTTAATATGGCCTACCTGATTGGGGCGCTATCATTAAGGCAGGCATTTCTTATAGAAGCAATAGCGCATTACCGCTCAATATCTTCGTGGTAAATGACGTATTTCAAGTAATACTCCCCGCTGCATAGTGATGTACTCTCCTGTGCGAAGCTCGGCAAGAATACGCATTATTCCGCTGCGAGAAAGATTGCTGTGATTTTTGATATAGGCAACCGCAGTAATATTTTTTCTGTAAGTATCTTGCTCATTCATCAATGCCACAAGCTGGAAGCGGATAATGTCATAGGCCGATGCCTGCGCGATTTTTACACAATGCTCATAAGCCCTGGATGCGGTGTAGATTAAGAGATTCGAAAAACTCTCCCAAAGGTTTTTATTCGCAACGATCTGGTTAAAGTATGCCAGGGAAATACGCGCGATTTCAGATTTTTCAAGCACTTTGACATAAAGATCTTCTGACGAAAACTGGTTACTCACCCCGAGAACAAAGGGTGCTGATTCTGAATTCAGGACAGTACCATCGCAACGGCGATGCAGTGCCAGGTTGCCCTGTAAAAGTAAAAAACATTGCCTGGTGCTATTATGATAATAATGAATATTCTCTCCTTTCGGTAACGTGATGTGTTCAGCAAAGGGAAGCGTATGAGCGATGATATTGTTGATATGGTCGAAGGGTTTTAATTCAAATGCCCTTTTTTTCTTCTCCGTTGGCAAAGCCTTCATTCGAGGTCCTCGTTAACATTAAAAAGGGAGTTTTCGTATAAACGCTTAGAATTATCTTAAAATTGATTGAAATATGGAATAACAATTGAATGTATACAGTGGGATAGAATTCAATCACTATTAATTAATTCATTGAAAAATAAGTGGAAAAAATCATAGTCTAAAAATAGACAACGCCAGCATTTTGATATGAACGATGTTTATAACATGAAGTCTACAGCTAGACCTTAAAACAAATTGAATTGTCAGAGCGCATTGTTTAGATTTCCCTCACCAAGTATCTCTTCCGCATTATATTTTAGATCTGCGGGGTTAATGATTATTTATCTGGGAAAAATCCATCATGAATAAAATCATCGCAATTTTTATGGTTATTACGGGAATAACATCCCCGGTTTTTGATGTTTTTGCATCAGCAGGAACGATAACATTTACAGGCAATGTTCTGGATTCCGCATGCGAGGTGACTGTTGCTTCACAAAATCAGGCGGTGGTGATGGGCGATTATTACAAAAAAGAATTTCCAGCAGCGGGTTCGAAAACGGCAGCAACGAAATTTGATATCGTTCTGAAGAATTGCCCCACTACGATCAAAAATGCAAAAGTACGATTTGATGGTAAACCGGATGCCACCAACAGTAATTTATTGGCGATTAACACCTCAACCGCAGGTGCTGCGACAGGCATCGCGATCAATCTCATGGCAGCAGATAAAACAGATTTACCTCTGCATGGGAGTAACAATTATACCTATGTGCTTAGCGGTACGACGGATAACACGTTGAGTTTCTATGCGCAGTATATTTCAACGGTAGACGCGGTGGTTTCCTGTAAGGCAAATTCTTCCGCCAACTTTTCCATTGTTTATAATTAAATTCTTGAAGTAAATAATAATAGCGTTGGTACATCGTTCTGTTTATTTATAGAGGTGTAAATGAAGTCAATTCTGAATGCACTTCTGGCCTGTACAGTTGTGGCATCAGCCATTCCTGTCGCGAATTCAGGTGTGATTATTGGTGGGACGCGTGTTGTTTTTGATGGAGCCAGGAAAGAGGCCTCCATCAGTGTAAGCAATCCTGACGACGCTGATTATTTAATTCAGTCATGGGTCGAGTCTGAACACGGAGGTGAGGGGCGCGTTCCATTTATTATTACACCTCCCCTTTATAGGCTTGATAAAGGTCAAAAAAATGTTGAACGTATAGTGATGACAGCCCCGCTATCTCAGGTGAGCGAAAGTTTATATTGGCTGAACATTAAGACTATTCCATCAATGATAGAGCAAGAAAACGTATTGCAGATTGCGGTAAAAACCCGCATTAAATTAATCTACCGGCCTGAAAGTCTGAGCGCCGCCTCACCTGAAGAACAGGCGGGTAAACTTATCTGGACACGCACAGGAAGGGGTTTACACGTACATAACCCAACGCGTTATATCATTAATTTTAATGAGATATACATTGATGGTAAAAGCGTCGAGGATGTTTCATACGTTTTACCGGGTATGTCTAAAGAATTTAGTTTTCCAGCCGCTATAAAAGGCTCATGGGTGGCATTCAGTGTGATCAATGATTATGGCAGTGCAGGGGATATGCATAAAGTCAGGTTGTAATTTATAACGAAATTGACTGCGTGAGTAATAATTTAATGATCATGAAGATGCCCGCGAAGGATAATGCAAGCGACTCGGTGTGTATGGCCTGTTTTACTCTTTCGGTACTATTTTTATCATTAAACAGTAATGATGCACAGGGTGCTTTTAATTCAGAACTGGTGGAGCTGGATTCATTGGAAACAGAGAGAGTGGATCTGTCCGTTTTTGAATCAGGTTCATACGGACCAGGAACTTATCGTGTGGATATTACGCTTAACGATCAGAAGATTGAAACGGATGATATTGAATTTGTCTCGATAAAGGGACCCGGTGGATCTCGTAAACTGAAACCTTGTCTGAATATTGGACAACTCAGGCGATGGGGTGTCAACGTCGAACGATACCCAACGTTAATAATGAAGCATTCCCCTTGCGCTAATCTGCAGGCGATCCCGCAGGCAGAAACGGATTTTCAATTTGCAGCACTGCGTCTGGCGATCAGCCTGCCGCAGGCCGCGATTATCACCCCGGCAAGAGGATATATTTCCCCTGAATTGTGGGATGAAGGAATTAATGCCTTCATGCTCAACTACAGTATGAGCGGTGCAAATTCACGGATGAAACAGGGAAATAGCACATTAAGCACCAGCCAGTATGCCAACCTGCGGCCCGGTATCAATATAGGTGCATGGCGATTTCGTCACTACACGACCTGGTCGCGTGATACATCCGGACACCGTTCCTGGGATACGGTCTACACCTATGCCCAGCGATCGATTATCCCCCTTAACGCACAACTTGTGTTGGGGGACAGTTCTGCTCCCGCAGATGTGTTCGATAGCATGCCTTTTCGCGGAGTCCAGTTGTCGTCAGATGAGGAGATGTTACCGGATTCTCTGAAAGGGTATGCGCCAGTAGTACGTGGTATCGCAAGAACACATGCGCAGGTGATGGTTCGCCAGAATGGATATCTGATCTACCAGAATTATGTTGCGCCAGGAGCCTTTGAAATTACGGATATGTACCCCGCGGGGGGAGCCGGCGATCTGGATGTCACGATCAGGGAAGATGATGGCAGAGATCAGCACTATACGGTGGCCTATGCCGCATTGCCTGTTTTACAGCGCGAGGGGCGACGAAAGTATGCGCTAACAATGGGAATGTACCGTTCTTACAACCACAGTGTAGAAAAAACACCTTTTGCGCAGGCTACCGCGATTGCAGGTTTATCGTCAGGATTGACGCTGTACGGAGGGGGGCAGGTGTCGCCTAAATATCATGCAATGACGGCAGGCATGGGCAAAAATATGGGTGGCATTGGTGCTATTTCCGCCGATGTAACACAAAGTCGGTCGGTTCTCCAGAACAGGCGGCACGCTACAGGCCAGTCATGGCGGGTGCGATATAGCAAAGATGTGGTCAGTACAAGGACTCATTTTTCCATTGCCGCCTACCGTTATTCAACCCGTGGTTATTATGATATGCAGGACGTTCTGGACTCCTGGGGAAATACACATGCACCACAGGACAGACGACGCAACCGTACAGAACTGTCGATGAACCAGATATTAGGTCGGTATGCAGGGGCGTTGATGTTGAGTATTTCCCGTGAAGATTACTGGGATTGCGATAAATCCGCTGCGTCATATTCCGTGGGTTATAGCAATGCCTGGCACAATATGGGTTACAGCCTGGCCTGGACTTACAATCAAAGCGGCGGAATGGTTTCATCAGGCCACAAATACGGCCACGACCAGATATTGGCCATTAACCTGAATGTGCCGTTTGATAAATTTCTGCCACAGACATGGGTGAGCCATAGTGTCAATATCCGTCCTGATAACGGTACTCACCACGATATCAGTATTAGCGGTGTGGCGATGGAAAATAATGCGCTGAACTGGAATTTGCAACAAGGTTATGGTTCCCGAGGCGAAGGGTATTCCGGGAGTATGAGCGGTGATGTTAAAACCCGCTACAGCGAAATTAAAGCGGGATACAGTTATGACCCACAAAGTCAGCGTGTAAACCTGGGTCTCCAGGGCGGGGTTATACTTCATTCAGACGGGGTGACATTTTCTCAACCATTTGGCGAGACGAATGTACTGATTAAAGCGCCTGGTGCACACGATATCGGGATCAGAAATCAGTCGGGCATTAAGACTGATTTTCGTGGGTTCGCCGTTGTCAGCGCTATTTCGGCCTATCGTAAAAATGAGATCACGCTGGAGCCGGAAAATATGCCTGCTGATATTGAACTTGAATTAAATAGCCAGACGATAATACCGACAAGAGGTGCTGTTGTTAGTGCTGATTACATTACCCATGTCGGACGACGGGTACTGATGACGCTGAAGAATCAACACCGCCCTCTGCCCTTTGGCGCTATCCTGAAAATATCCGGAGATGAAAACCGTCATTTTATTGTTGGTGATAAAGGGCAGGTATATCTCTCTGGCTTGAAAGAAAAAGGACAACTTACGGTAGTGTGGGGACGGCAGCCGTCGCAACGCTGTATTGTGGAATATCAATTACCAGAGCAGCGTTCATTTGGTGGGATCACTGAAATGAGCACTTATTGCCGTGGGAGTACAGACCGGTGAGAGTTTTAATATTATGTTGCCTGACCGGTATTATCATCGGTTGTTCTCCCGTCTTCGCCAGCACATGTTTACTTATTTTTCCTAAAACATCGACGATTTCTATTGGAACTATTACTGTTCAACGTGATGCAGCAGTCGGTACGGTTTTATTCTCACAAAAAGCAACCAGTACAAAATCTTACCTTGAGCGCTGCTTTGGCACGTTGACGCTTCGCTTTAGCATGCGATATTACAATGCAATACGCAGTAGTTATGGGGATCATGTTTATGATACGAATATCAGTGGCGTTGGTATTCGCTTTTCTTCCGGTAAATTTTTTGATAATCCGGGTACAACATTTCCATATCCGATGAGAACATCCTATGTTGAATGGTTTGGAGGAAAGGTTGAATTAATTGTCACAGGGCCAGTATCTCCGGGGTTACTCAATTCTGGTGTGTTAGGTGTGATCGCGGTTAAAGACAGACGCGGTGCATTTGTTAATGGGCTTACCACCATGATTACCGGAGGGCGCATAAATGTCGTGGCATGCAGTGTTAATACGAAACAACTGAATTTTCCCTTGGGTAATGTTCCGGTTTCCGCATTTGGGTCATCCCCTGGGACTCATCTGCCCGGTGTACAAAATACGCAAAATTTAGGCTTAACCTGTAATGAAGGGACAAATATCAATCTTTCAATCAGTGGCGTGAAAAACCCAGATATCAATGCCACTAGCGTATTGTCATTAACGGGACAGGGACAGCAGGAAACAGCAAAAGGCGTTGGCGTACAGCTTTTATATAATGGGAAACCATTGGTGCTGAACAGTAAAATACGATTGAAATCATCAGCCACAGGTCATGAAACGTTTCCGTTAACGGCGCGGTATTACCAGACCCTGGCGTCAGTTACGCCAGGCACGGCTAATGCCTCTGCCACACTCAATTTAACGTACCAGTAATCAATATAAAATGGCAAAAAAAACACTCCTTTTTGTTTTTTGCTTATTTTCCCGGCTTGTTTTTTCGGCGGATACTGTCAATGTTAATATAACGGGGAATATCGTTGCATCACCTTGTGTATTTAATGGAGGGAATAAGGCACTTAACGTTAATCTTGGTTCTATTCAGGCAATAAATATGGCCACGCCGATGTCGTCGTCGGAATCGGTTCCTTTTAAACTGGCGTTCACCCAATGTCCCATTTCTACTCAAAGTGTGACGGTGATTTTTGCAGGTGTCGCGGACACAACGGCTGGGGGAGATTATTATTTAAATCATGGAACGGCAACGCAGATTGCAATTGCGTTAACCGATTCTCGTACCCATCGCCTTAAAGGTGTCGGTTCCAGTATCACCCAAACAGTAGATAAGGACAGGTCTGTCTCTATTGCGATGCAGGCACGCGCCTATTCATCTGCTGGTCACGTCAGGCCTGGAACGATTAACGCAGTTGTGGTGTTGATAATTCAATATAATTGACCCGCAGTGGTTATCGAATAATAATATTTCCATTATGAGATGATATTATCCATGATTAATATTGTAATAAAAGAACCTAATGTTCTTTACCGTCACGGTCTGTACTGTTTTTTGGCGGATATTTTTTTTGATGAATTTCAACAAGGCACATGTTTTAGTATTGAACTTAACCCAGAGAGTATTTGTTGGGCTGATATTATCATACTCTCTGTACCACTTGAAGAATGTGAATCCTGCTTTTCTGAATTAAAGGCTCGGAAGACGGGGATAATAATAGTGTTGGTGAATGATGAGGGGGTGTCCATCCCGTCATGTTCTTTCTGCTTGCCGGGGAGTGTTTTTATTTCACGGAGGTTATCGCTAAATGAATTTAGAAAATGCTTACTGAGGGAATGGCGCAAAACGCAGTTACCTAATTATCAGTTGAGCAATAATTACTGCTGTAACTGTCAGTATCAGACATTATCATTACAACAATTGCGAATTATGAGCTCCTTATATAAAGGAAAATCGACCCTGGAGATTGCGAATGAATTGATGATCAGTAATAAAACGGTTTTTACCCATAAGTACCGGGTTATGAAGAAATTTGGTCTGCGTAGCGACGTCGAATTACGATTATTTCTTATCCGGTTGGCCGAAAAAAAGTTCTGCCCCATTATGTGCCGCGAGATCTCTGATGACGTTGTGGCAAAAATGGGCGTTTTTTGACCTGCCTCGCCCGGTCTTGTCAGGAAGAGGGCTGCTCAAAGCCCTCTGAAAGAACATGGCCTTATAACCATAAATGGATAATGGTTTATCCGTGGTAATACCCCTATAATCTCCATCCCTTTTCATGTCTTAAGTTTAAGCTGGAGGAAGCATGGAGCTTAGCCGGAGGCAGTTCTTCAAGATCTGCGCGGGCGGTATGGCAGGAACAACTGTTGCATCTCTCGGATTCTTATCATCTTTTTCTGTTCACGCAGAAACTCGTCAATACAAACTCTTAAAAGCAAAAGAGACGCGTAATAACTGTACCTACTGTTCAGTCGGTTGCGGCATGCTCATGTATAGCCTGGGCGACGATGCCAAAAACGTCAGGGAAAGTATTTATCACGTTGAAGGTGACCCGGACCATCCGGTCAGCCGGGGCTCATTGTGCCCGAAAGGGGCAGGGGTGCTGGATTACATTCACAGTGATAACCGTCTGCTGTATCCCGAATATCGCGCACCGGGGTCGGATAAGTGGCAGCGGATCTCCTGGGATGATGCCATTGAACGTATCGCCCGCCTGATGAAGGCGGATCGTGACGCCAATTTTATTGAGAAAAATGCACAAGGGTTAACCGTCAATCGCTGGACGACAACCGGAATGCTCTGCTCATCGGCGGCCAGCAACGAAACCGGTATTCTTGACGGTAAATTTACCCGGGCGCTGGGGATGACGGCCATCGACTGTCAGGCTCGTTTGTGTCATGGGCCGACGGTTGCCGCGCTGGCGCCAACTTTTGGTCGCGGGGCGATGACCAATAACTGGGTCGATATCAAAAATGCCAACGTGGTGCTGATCATGGGCGGTAACGCCGCAGAAGCGCATCCGGTCGGGTTTAAATGGGTGATTGAAGCCCAAACCAAAAATGATGCCACGGTGGTGGTGGTTGATCCACGTTTTAACCGCAGTGCTGCGGTTGCCGATCTTTACGCGCCGATCCGCGCAGGCTCTGATACAGCATTCCTGCTGGGCGCAATCCGCTACCTTATTGAGCATGATGCTATTCAGCACGAATATGTCCGGGCCTATACCAATGCCAGCCTGCTGATCCGCGAGGATTACACTTTCGACGACGGCCTGTTCAGTGGGTATGACGCCAACAAGCGCCAGTATGATAAATCAAGCTGGTTCTATCAGCTGGATGCGCAGGGGAATGCCCTGCGTGATGAGACACTCAGCCATCCACGCTGTGTGTGGAACCTGCTGAAGGCACATGTCGATCGTTATACGCCAGAGATGGTTAACCGCCTGTGCGGAACCTCCATCGCGGACTTTACCCGCATCTGCGACATTCTGGCCAGTACCAGCGTCCCCGATCGTACCGCAACCATTCTCTATGCTCTTGGCTGGACACACCATTCCGCAGGGGCGCAGATCATCCGAGCGGCAGCGATGCTGCAACTGTTGCTGGGAAACATTGGCATGGCGGGAGGCGGTGTCAACGCCCTGCGCGGCCACTCCAATATTCAGGGCTATACCGACCTGGGACTGCTCTCAACCAATCTACCGGGTTATATGCCTCTTCCGTCTGAAAAACAGCCGGACTATCAAACCTATATTTCGCAAATTACGCCGCCGTCACTGGGGCTGAATGAAGTGAACTACTGGCAAAACACGCCGAAATTTTTCATCAGCATGATGAAAAGTTTCTGGGGAGAGCATGCCACAGCGGAAAATAACTGGGGCTACGACTGGTTACCGAAGTGGGATCGCCTGTACGACGTGATGACCCAGGCTGAGCTGATGCTGGAAGGGAAAATTAACGGCTATATCGTGCAGGGCTTTAACCCGCTGGCGGCATTCCCGGACAAGAACAAGTCTTCCCGTGCGCTCGCAAAACTGAAATACATGGTGGTCATCGATCCGCTGGTCACTGAATCTTCAACGTTCTGGCAGCATCACGGTGAGATGAACGACGTGAACCCGGCGGATATTCAGACCGAAGTGTTCCGCCTGCCGTCATCCTGTTTTGCTGAAGAAGATGGGTCGATCGCGAACTCGGGGCGCTGGCTGCAGTGGCACTGGGCAGCGGCAGAACCGCCAGGAGAGGCGATGCATGACGGTAAGATTCTGGGCCGCCTGTTTATGCGCCTGCGTGAGTTGTACCAGCAGGAAGGCGGTGCAAATCCCGAGCCGGTGCTGAACATGTCGTGGGAGTATAAAAATCCCCGCGATCCGCACCCGGAAGAGATCGCCCGTGAAGCCAACGGTATCGCACTCGCCGATCTGTTCGATGACAAAGGTCAGTTGATTGCGAAAAAAGGTCAACAGCTCAGCAGCTTTGCACAGCTACGTGATGATGGTTCAACCAGCAGCTACTGCTGGGTGTACTGCGGTAGCTGGACGGAGCAGGGCAACCAGATGGCGAACCGTGATAACAGCGATCCGTATGGGCTGGGTTGCACGCCCGGCTGGGCGTGGTCGTGGCCTGCCAACCGTCGCATTCTGTATAACCGCGCATCGGCCGATCCCGCGGGTAAACCCTGGGATGCCAAACGCGCCTTGCTGCACTGGGACGGCAAAAAATGGTCCGGGATGGACGTGGCCGATTTCAATGCGTCTGCACCGGGGAGCCACGTAGGGCCGTTTATCATGAACCCGGAAGGGGTCGCACGCCTGTTCTCCATCGACAAAATGAACGACGGCCCGTTCCCGGAACACTACGAACCGATCGAATCGCCTATTGGTACTAACCCGCTGCACCCGAATGTGGTCTCCAGCCCTGTCGCCCGTATTTTCAGGGACGATATGGCCAATATGGGCAAAGCAGATGCGTTCCCGTATGTCGCGACAACCTATTCCATTACCGAACTTTTCCGCCACTGGACCAAGCATGCGCGGCTTAACGCGATTGCCCAGCCGGATCAGTTTATTGAGATCGGCGAAACGCTGGCTCAGGAAAAGGGCATTGTGGCCGGTGATACGGTGAAGGTGATGTCGAAACGCGGCTTTATCAAAGCTAAAGCGGTGGTCACCAAACGCCTGCAAACCCTGACTATTGATGGGCATCACGTTAACACTATCGGCATTCCGTGCCACTGGGGGTTCGAAGGGGCGACGCGCAAAGGCTTCCTGGCGAACACGCTGACGCCATCGGTAGGTGACGCAAACTCACAAACGCCTGAGTACAAGGCGTTTCTGGTTAACATCGAGAAGGCGTAAGGGAGGCCGCGTATGTCCATGCAATCACAAGATATTATTAAACGCTCGGCCACGAACAGCATGACGCCGCCACCTCAGGCGCGTGACTTCAGAGCAGAGGTCGCAAAACTTATCGATGTCTCCACCTGCATTGGCTGTAAAGGGTGTCAGGTGGCGTGTTCGGAGTGGAACGATATTCGCGATGACGTCGGGTATTGCGAAGGTGTTTACGACAATCCAATGGATTTGAGTGCTAAATCCTGGACGGTGATGCGCTTTAGCGAAACCACGCAAAACGACAAGCTGGAGTGGCTAATCCGCAAAGACGGCTGCATGCATTGTGCAGAGCCTGGCTGCCTGAAGGCCTGCCCGTCTGCGGGGGCGATCATCCAGTATGCCAACGGGATCGTGGATTTTCAGTCTGAACACTGTATTGGCTGTGGTTACTGTATCGCAGGCTGCCCGTTCAACATTCCGCGTCTTAACCCGGATGATAACCGTGTCTACAAGTGCACGCTCTGCGTCGACAGGGTCAGCGTCGGGCAAGAGCCTGCCTGCGTGAAAACCTGCCCGACCGGGGCGATTCATTTCGGGACTAAAAAAGAGATGCTGGAGCTGGGCGGATCTCGCGTTGAGCAGTTGAAAAAACGCGGTTACCACCACGCAGGCGTCTATAACCCGCAGGGTGTCGGTGGGACACACGTCATGTACGTGTTGCATCATGCTGACCAGCCGGAGCTGTACCACAATTTGCCCAATGAGCCGAAAATCGACGTGCCGGTGAATCTGTGGAAAGGGGTTCTTAAACCACTCTCTGCCGCCGGGTTTATCGCCACCTTTGCAGGGCTGATTTATCACTATATCGGTGTGGGGCCAAATAAAGAGACGGATGACGACGAAGAGGAGAACGATCATGAGTAAAAGCAAAATGATCCTGCGCACGACGTTTATCGATCGCGCGTGTCACTGGACAGTGGTGATCAGCTTCTTTCTGGTGTCGCTCTCCGGCATTGCGCTCTTTTTCCCAACGCTGCAATGGCTGACCGAAACCTTTGGCACACCGCAGATGGGGCGTATTTTGCACCCGTTTTTCGGCGTGCTGATCTTCGTCTTGCTGATGTTTATGTTTGTGCGTTTTGTGCATCACAACATTCCCGATAAACAGGATATTCCCTGGGTTAAAGGGATTGTTGAGGTGCTGAAAGGCAACGAACATAAAGTGGCGGATGTCGGTAAATATAATGCCGGTCAGAAGATGATGTTCTGGAGCATCATGAGCCTGATCTTCGTCCTGCTGGCGACGGGCATCATTATCTGGCGTCCCTGGTTTGCTCATTATTTCCCGGTCAAACTGGTGCGCTGGAGCCTGCTGATTCATGCCACGGCTGCCATCGTGCTGATTCACGCTATTCTGATCCACATCTATATGGCGTTCTGGGTGAAGGGCTCGATTACCGGCATGATTGAGGGCAAAGTCAGCCGTCGCTGGGCGAAGAAACACCATCCTCGCTGGTATCGTGAACTGGAAGCGAAAGAGAAGAGTCAGGAGTAGCAATACTGCCGGGTAGCAAGCGCTACCCGGCAAGCCCGTCAGACATTGACTGCGTTAATCAACCGCGTTTTCATCGTTTGGTAGCTGGACGCAGCAAAATCTTCAGCCCAGCGCTGGTCCTGAATCGCCTCCAGTTGTACCGCACAATATTTGGTTTCCGGCGTTTTGGAGATAGGGTCGAGATTGTCCTGCGTCAGTTCGTTACAGGCTCCAATCCACCACTGATACGTCATGTAAACCGCACCTGTATTGATGCGCTCGCTGATACTGGCGCGTGTAATGACTTTACCTCTGCGGGAACGCACCCACACCAGTTGTCCATCACGAATGCCAAGTTTTTCAGCATCTGCAGGGTTCATCTGGACCCGTCCTGGCTCGTCGGCCAGGCTTTGCAGCGCAGCACAGTTACCGGTCATGGAACGACAGGAGTAGTGACCCACTTCGCGGACGGTGCAAAGGACTAATGGATAGTCACTATCAGGGACTTCCGCAGGTGCACGCCAGGCGGCGGCAAAAAGCTGTCCTTTTCCGCTTGGGGTATCGAACTGGTTGTCTTTATACAAATACGGCGTGCCGGGATGATCAAGCGTTGGGCATGGCCACTGAACATGCCCCATCTCACCCATTTTTTCGTAAGTAACTCCGTAAAACAGTGGGCACAGGTCGCGCATCTCATCCCAGATCTGCTGGTTGGAGTCATAGTGCATTGGGTAGCCCATCTCGGTGGCGAGAAGGCTGATAATGTCCCAGTCACGCTTTACATTCCCGCTGGCTTCGATGGCTTGACCAAAACGCTGGAATCCGCGATCAGCGCAGGTGAAAACGCCGCCGTGTTCCCCCCAGGACGTTGCCGGAAGCAGTACGTCGGCCACTTCGGCCGTTTTGGTCATAAAGATGTCCTGCACGACCACGAAATCGAGCGCCTCAAAGCCGCTACGTACCAGACCAAGATCGGCCTCAGTCTGGAGCGGATCTTCGCCCATGATGTAATAGGCTTTGACCTTGCCTTCAAGTGCGAGATGAGGCACTTCGGTAATGCGTGTTCCGACGCGATCGTCCATTTTGCTGGCATCGATCCCCCAGGCATCGGCAAATTTCTGGCGAACATCCGGGTCGGTGACATCCTGATAGCCGGGGAACATATTGGGCAGAACGCCCATATCACACGCACCCTGAACGTTGTTCTGACCACGAACCGGGCCAACGCCGACTGCCGGGCGACCCAGATTGCCGGTGAGAAGCGCCAGGCTGGAAAGCCCTTTGACCACATCAACCGCCTGACCAAACTGGGTGACTCCCATGCCCCACATCACCGTAGCGGATGGGGCGGCTGCGAAGGTACGCATCGCCTGGCGCACATCTCTTGCCGGGATACCGGTCAGGTGCTCGACCTTCTCAGGCGCATAGTCTTTTACCGTCTGGCGATATGCGTCGAGCCCTTCGGCAAAGCGTGCCACATAGTTTTTATCGTACAACTCTTCTTCCAGCAGTACATAACCGAAGGCATTGACCAGCGCCATATTGCTGCCGTTTTTCAACTGGAGGTGTTGATCGGCAATGCGTGCCGTTTCAATCCTGCGAGGATCGCAGACAATGATTTTCGCCCCATTTTCACGGGCTTTAAGTACGCGTCTGGCGACAATAGGGTGTGAATCGGCACAGTTGTAACCAAACACCAACAGGCATTTTGAGTTTTCAATATCATTAATTGAGTTGCTCATCGCGCCATTGCCGAGAGTCTCCTGCAATCCGGCGACAGAGGGGCCGTGACACACGCGAGCGCAACAATCGACGTTGTTAGTATTCAATACCGCGCGGGCAAATTTCTGCATCACATAGTTGGTTTCGTTGCCCGTGCCTCTGGAGGAGCCGGTCGTCATGATCGACCGGGGGCCAAACTGTGCTTTGATGGCACTGAGCTTGCTTGCGGTATAGCGGATAGCTTCTTCCCAGGTGACCGGCGTGAAGGCATCACCTTTGTTATAGCGGATCATGGGTTGCGTTAAACGTGGGGTCAGGAGACGGGTGTCGTTGAGAAAATCCCAGCCGTAAAACCCTTTCAGGCACAACGTGCCCTGGTTGGTTACGCCATTTGCGGCCTCGGCACGGATAATACGGTTATTTTCAACGACAAGATTCAGTTTGCAGCCCGCACCGCAGTATGGGCAGACGCTTGCGATTTTTTTCATCAATAACAGACCTGTTAAGAAATGAAGTGATACGGCTCCGATAAGCCGGGAGCCGCATCATGAGATTCCATTGTATGAGCCAGCATTCTCTGACCAATCGTTTAAGCACGAATCATGCCAGTATTTAATTTATTAATTTTATTGAGAATTTTATGTCTGATGAAACCAGTCGACATGACACTCGACATAAATGACGATGTGAGGAATTGCACAAACAGGCGGCATAAAACCGCCGCTCAGGTTCGCATTAAAGTGAGGATGAATGTCTTACTGCTATACGGGTCGCGTTAAAGACCAATTGGCTGATAGCCTTGCCACTCTGGCCTGACCCGGCGGCCTGTCGCGTTCGGCGTAAGATGAACAAATAAATTACCAAGCTTTTCAAGTAACAGGCAGTCATCCACCTCTTTCAGGTTATCTTTGTGCTGCTGGTCGACACCGCAGAGCAGGGTTGACAGCGCCTTTTGTTTTGCCTCTTGCGCGCTGTCTGCGACAAAAAGGTCAAATTCATGTAATTCAGCCAGTGTGTCAGGGCGGTATCCGCCAGCATTCACAAAAAAGAGTTTTTTCGCTGATGGGGCTGGTTGGTCAGAGAGGGTGACGGAATAACCATCGGCCCAGGTGATACGGCTATAGCCATCAATGTGGATCTTATCCTTGTCACCAAACCACGCTTCCCGCAATGCCGGCCAGGCGTCTTCTGGCGTCTTTGCTGCAACAAACTGAATGTCATGGACTTCGATATTCGATTTTCCTGCGTTTCCGCCGACGTAAAACATGTACAGATTCATTACGATTCCCTGTTTTTGTTTAATCGATATATAAACAAATATACAGCGATGAATTCAATAACGGGAGTCGCTGGCGTGATAAAAAGGATCAAAAATGTCGATAATCTGATTATCCTTGAAAATACCAACTCACTGATTTTGATGAAATTAG
Source organism: Enterobacter sp. RHBSTW-00994 (assembly GCF_013782625.1). NCBI lineage: Bacteria > Pseudomonadati > Pseudomonadota > Gammaproteobacteria > Enterobacterales > Enterobacteriaceae > Enterobacter > Enterobacter sp. RHBSTW-00994. Next base: position 2,000,359 of record NZ_CP056199.1, read on the forward strand.
CGGGGATAGCGCATTTTTTGCACCCTATCTCAAAAATAGGCATTTCCGATACATATTTTACTTTTCCCGAAAAAGCCTGCCTTTAGAATGTTAAATGCATTATTAATCAATGTATTGAACAATTAAATCCATTCCACCGAGCTGTCCTGACAGGGTCTATGCTTATTAAAAGTAGCCAAAAAGGGCGATTTAGCGGAAAGCCCCTGCTGTCAGGGGGTTGAAGTGATAATCGTTATCACTAACATGGTGTTTATGCCCTTGAGGCTCAACAGATGAGGTGGACCTATGGAATTGCATTCAGAAACCTTCAATCCCGCTGATTTTGCCTGGCGAGGTTTAACGCTCACGCCGGCGGCAGCTGCGCATATCCACGAGCTGGTGGCAAAAAAGCCCGAGCTTCTGGGCGTCCGTTTAGGCGTTAAGCAGACCGGTTGTGCCGGGTTCGGCTATGTGCTGGATACCGTCACTGAACCCGACAAAGACGATCTGGTGTTTGAAACCGACGGCGCAAAACTGTTCGTCGCGCTACAGGCGATGCCTTTTATCGACGGGACGGAGGTCGATTACGTGCGTGAAGGTTTAAACCAGTTATTCAAATTTCATAACCCGAAAGCCCAGAACGAATGCGGCTGCGGCGAAAGCTTTGGGGTATAGGCGGTACTATGTCTCGTAATACTGAAGCAACTGATGATGTCAACACCTGGAGCGGCGGACACCTCAACTACAAAGAGGGGTTCTTCACCCAACTGCAGACGGATGAACTGGCGAAAGGCATCAACGAAGATGTCGTCCGCGCGATTTCGGCAAAACGTAACGAGCCGGAATGGATGCTCGAGTTCCGTTTGAATGCTTTCCGGGCCTGGCTGGAGATGGAAGAGCCACACTGGCTGAAAGCGCATTACGACAAACTGAATTATCAGGATTACAGCTATTACTCCGCGCCATCCTGCGGCAGCTGTGATGATACTTGTGCCTCCCAGCCAGGAGCGGTACAGCAGACGGGGGCGAACGCCTTTTTAAGCAAAGAGGTTGAAGAGGCCTTCGAACAACTGGGCGTGCCGGTACGTGAAGGCCGAGAGGTGGCAGTTGATGCCATTTTTGACTCGGTCTCCGTCGCCACGACATACCGGGAAAAGCTGGCCGGGCAGGGGATCATATTCTGCTCCTTTGGCGAAGCGATTCATGATCACCCCGAACTGGTAAAGAAATATCTGGGTACGGTTGTGCCAGGCAATGACAACTTCTTCGCGGCGCTGAATGCCGCGGTTGCGTCTGATGGAACCTTTATCTACGTGCCAAAAGGAGTTCGTTGCCCGATGGAACTGTCGACCTATTTCCGCATTAATGCGGAAAAAACGGGCCAGTTCGAGCGCACGATCCTGATTGCCGATGAAGGCAGCTACGTCAGCTATATCGAAGGGTGTTCTGCCCCGGTTCGCGATAGCTACCAGCTCCATGCGGCAGTCGTTGAGGTAATCATTCACAAAGACGCTGAGGTGAAATACTCCACGGTGCAGAACTGGTTCCCTGGCGACGGCAATACCGGCGGTATTCTCAACTTCGTGACCAAGCGTGCGCTGTGTGAAGGTGAAAACAGCAAAATGTCCTGGACGCAGTCGGAAACGGGATCGGCCATTACCTGGAAATACCCAAGCTGTATTCTGCGTGGAGACAACTCCATCGGTGAGTTTTACTCGGTCGCCCTGACCAGTGGTCACCAGCAGGCGGATACCGGCACGAAAATGATCCACATTGGTAAAAACACCAAATCAACGATTATTTCGAAAGGGATCTCCGCCGGTCATAGCCAGAACAGTTACCGCGGGCTGGTGAAAATCATGCCGACGGCGACCAATGCCCGTAATTTTACCCAGTGTGATTCCATGCTGATTGGCCCGGACAGCGGGGCGCATACCTTCCCGTATGTTGAGTGCCGCAATAACAGCGCACAGCTTGAACACGAAGCGACAACATCGCGTATTGGTGAAGACCAGCTCTTCTACTGCCTGCAACGCGGTATCAGTGAAGAAGATGCGATTTCAATGATTGTGAACGGCTTCTGTAAGGATGTGTTCTCTGAACTGCCGCTGGAATTTGCCGTTGAAGCACAAAAACTCCTCGCCATTAGTCTTGAACACAGCGTCGGTTAAGGAAAGCACATGTTAAGTATTAAAGATTTACAGGTCAGCGTGGAAGATAAAGCAATTCTGCGTGGGCTCAATTTCGACATCCGTCCGGGTGAGGTTCACGCCATCATGGGGCCAAATGGCTCCGGGAAAAGTACGCTTTCAGCGACGCTGGCGGGGCGTGAAGATTATGAAGTGACCGGTGGAACGGTTGAGTTCAAAGGCAAAGATTTGCTGGAACTGTCACCGGAAGAGCGCGCGGGCGAAGGGATCTTTATGGCCTTCCAGTATCCGGTTGAGATCCCCGGCGTCAGTAATCAGTTCTTCCTGCAAACGGCGCTTAATGCCGTGCGCAAGTACCGCGGGCTGGATGAACTGGATCGCTTTGATTTCCAGGATCTGATGGAAGAGAAGATCAAGCTGCTCAAAATGCCGGAAGATTTGCTGACCCGTTCGGTCAACGTGGGGTTTTCTGGCGGGGAAAAGAAACGCAATGACATCCTTCAGATGGCCGTGCTTGAGCCTGAGCTCTGTATTCTCGATGAAACCGATTCAGGTCTCGATATCGATGCCCTGAAGATTGTCGCTGATGGCGTCAATTCGCTGCGCGATGGCAATCGTTCATTCGTTATCGTTACCCACTACCAGCGTATTCTTGACTACATCAAACCGGATTACGTCCACGTACTTTATCAGGGACGCATTGTGAAATCGGGGGATTTCACGCTGGTTAAACAACTGGAGGAGCAGGGTTATGGCTGGCTTACCGAACAGCAGTAATGCACTCCAGCAATGGCATCGCCTGTTTGAAACGCAGGGGGAAAGACGTTCTGAAGAGGCTCAACAGCATTTGCAACAGATGCTGCGCCTCGGCTTGCCGACGCGAAAACATGAAAACTGGAAATACACTCCGCTCGAGGGGCTGCTCAACCGACAGTTTGTGATGCGGCCAGCGAAGGTTGATCCGGCGTTGCGTGATGCTCTGTCACTCAGTGTGGATGCGGTGCGTCTGGTGTTTGTTGATGGGCAGTTCCACCCGGACTTAAGTGACAGCGTTGATGACTGCGGCTTTGACATCACCGTGAATGACGATCGCCAGTCGCTTTCCTCGCCGGTACAGTCGGAAGTGTTTCTGCATCTGACGGAAAGTCTGGCGCAACGTGTGACCCACATTCGTGTGAAGCGTAACCAGCGCCCGGTGAAACCGTTGCTGTTAATGCACATTACCCAGGGGCTGGAAGGTGAAGAGGTTAATACGGCGCACTATCGCCACCATCTTGATCTGGCCGAAGGGGCCGAAGCGACGATTATCGAGCATTACGTCAGCCTTAATGAAACCACGCACTTTACCGGTGCGCGTCTGACGATGAACGTGGCCGCCAATGCGCAGCTTCATCATATCAAGCTGGCCTTTGAAAACCCGGTAAGCCACCACTTCGCGCATAACGACATGATTCTGGCGGCGGATGCGGCAGCCTACAGCCACAGTTTTTTGCTCGGTGGCGCGGTTTTGCGACATAACACCAGTACGCAACTTAACGGTGAGAACACCACGCTGCGGATCAACAGCCTGGCGATGCCGGTGAACGCGGAAGTGTGCGATACCCGAACCTGGCTCGAGCACAATAAAGGCTACTGCAATAGCCGCCAGTTGCATAAAACCATCGTCAGCGATAAAGGCCGGGCGGTGTTTAACGGCCTGATCAACGTGGCGCAACACGCGATAAAGACCGACGGACAGATGACCAATAATAATCTGCTGTTAGGGCGTCTGGCGGAAGTGGACACAAAACCGCAACTGGAAATCTATGCCGATGATGTGAAATGTAGCCATGGCGCAACGATAGGGCGCATTGATGACGAACAGATGTTCTATCTGCGTTCGCGCGGCATCGATAAGCAGGCGGCACAGAAGATGATTATCTATGCCTTTGCCGCTGAACTGACGGAAGCGCTGAGTGATGGCGCGTTAAAGCAGCAGGTTCTGGCACGCATTGGTCAGCGCTTGCCTGGAGGCGAAGCATGAGTTTCCCCGTAGAGAAAGTACGGGCAGATTTCCCGGTTCTGACCCGTGAGGTGAATGGGCTGCCGCTGGCTTATCTTGACAGTGCGGCCAGCGCGCAGAAACCCAATCAGGTGATTGATGCGGAGGCCGCGTTTTATCGTCACGGCTATGCGGCTGTGCATCGCGGCATTCATACGTTGAGCGCCGAGGCGACGCAGCGTATGGAAAATGTGCGGACGCAGGTGGCCGCGTTTCTCAATGCGCGCTCACCTGAAGAGCTGGTATTTGTGCGCGGCACAACGGAAGGGATCAATCTGGTCGCAAACAGTTGGGGCAGTGCGCAGGTGCATGCGGGCGATAACATCATCATTACCCAGATGGAGCACCACGCCAACATTGTGCCGTGGCAGATGCTGTGCGAACGCGTGGGGGCGCAATTGCGGGTGATTCCGTTGAACGAAGACGGAACGTTACAGCTTGAGCAACTGGATGCGCTGCTGGATGAGCACACGCGACTGGTGGCGGTCACGCAGGTCTCTAATGTGCTGGGGACTGAAAACCCGGTGGCGGAGATCATCGAAAAAGCCCATCAGGCAGGGGCAAAAGTGCTGATCGATGGCGCGCAGGCGGTGATGCACCACACGACGGACGTGCAGGCGCTGGATTGCGATTTCTATGTTTTCTCCGGGCATAAGCTGTACGGGCCGACGGGTATCGGCGTGCTGTATGTCAAAGAGGAGATCTTGCAGGTCATGCCGCCCTGGGAAGGGGGCGGATCGATGATTGCTACCGTCAGCCTGACCGAAGGGACGACCTATGCACGTGCGCCGTGGCGCTTTGAAGCGGGAACGCCCAATACGGGGGGGATTATTGGGCTGGGGGCCGCCATTGAATATGTTTCTGCCATCGGTCTGGACACCATTCAGGAATACGAACAACTGCTGATGCATTATGCATTACAGGAGCTTGCCGGTGTGCCGGATCTCACCTTATACGGCCCCAGTGACCGCCAGGGTGTGATAGCGTTTAATCTGGGTAAGCACCACGCCTATGACGTGGGCAGTTTTCTCGATAACTACGGCGTGGCGGTCCGTACCGGGCATCATTGCGCCATGCCGCTGATGGCATTTTACCAGGTGCCGGCAATGTGCCGCGCGTCACTGGTGATGTATAACACAATGGAAGAGGTCGACAGGCTGGTGGCAGGGTTAAAACGCATTCACCAGTTGCTCGGTTAACGGAGAGGCAAGAAATGGCCGCACTGCCGGACAAAGAAAAATTACTGCGTAACTTTGGCCGTTGCGCAAACTGGGAAGAAAAGTATCTCTACATTATTGAGCTGGGGCAACGCTTACCGGCGCTCAGTGAAGAGGCTCATAACCCGGACAATATTATTCAGGGCTGCCAGAGCCAGGTGTGGATCGTTATGCACCAGAACGAAGAGGGTGCGATTGAACTAGAAGGTGACAGCGATGCTGCCATCGTCAAAGGGCTTATTGCTGTCGTGTTCATCCTTTATCACCAGATGTCTTCGCAGGATATCGCGGCGTTTGATGTCCGCCCGTGGTTTGAAAAAATGGCACTGACACAGCACTTAACGCCTTCACGCTCCCAAGGACTGGAAGCGATGATTCGCGCAATTCGCACCAAAGCGGCAATCCTTAGCTAGACTCAATAGACAGCATTCATTCTGTTTCGCGAGGTGGTTCCCGCCTCGCTGGTTTTTCAGCTTTCTGGCGTTCTGTCAGTGAATAAGGAATCTCAGCATGAAGCGCGCGTCTCTTATTACGTTATTACTCCTCGGTGCTCTTGGCACACTTAATTCGGCCAGTGCGGTTGAATATCCATTACCTCCTGCAGGTAGCCGTCTTATTGGTCAAAATCAAACCTACACTATTCAGGAAGGGGACAAAAATTTACAGGCGATTGCTCGCCGGTTTAATACGGCGGCTCAGGTGATCCTTGAAACCAATAATACCATTGCGCCTGTTTATCCGGCTCCGGGAACGGTGATCACCATCCCTTCGCAAATGCTGCTACCGGATACACCGCGCGAGGGGATTGTGGTGAATCTTGCAGAACTGCGACTCTATTACTTCCCGCCAGGTGAAAACAGCGTGCAGGTCTATCCGCTGGGTATTGGACAACTGGGGCTTGAGACCCCGGTGACGACGACCCGCGTGAGTCAGAAAATCCCCAACCCAACATGGACACCGACAGCGGGTATCAGAGCCCGCTCACTGGCTCAGGGCATCAAATTGCCGCCCGTAGTACCCGCCGGCCCCAATAACCCGCTGGGGCGCTTTGCGCTGCGTCTGGGGATAGGGAATGGGGAATATCTTATTCACGGAACCAGTGCACCGGACAGCGTAGGGTTGAGAGTCAGCTCGGGTTGCATGCGCATGAACGCTGCAGATATCAAAGCGCTGTTCGAGCAGGCGCACGTGGGGACACGAGTGCAGATCATCAACGAGCCGGTGAAATTCTCTGTTGAACCAGATGGTAAACGCTATGTTGAGGTTCATCGCCCACTGGCGCAGGTTGAAGGTGAAAACCCGCAGACAACGCCTATTTCGCACTCCACGGGCTTTGCTTCGTTTGTGTCTGATGAAGGGAGCGACAAAGCGCTAATCAACAAAGCGCTGTCTCGCCGGGCAGGGATCCCTGTTGTCGTCTCTGAGGGAAACGGACTATCAGCCAGTAATGCGGTGTTGTCGGTGCAGAACAGTCGGGTTTCAGTAGCGGTAGCAGAAGGTGAGAGCGAGGCGGTAACGCAGTAACGGTTTTGTCAGGGTAAAAAAAATGGCGCACAATGTGCGCCATTTTATTAACAGGTACTATTACTTACGGTATTTAGTAGCCTGGTTGTCCAGACGCTGGTTAGCGCGAGCTGCGTCGTCTTTAGCAGCTTGAACGTCGGAACGGATTGCGTTCACGTCGTTGCTCAGCTGGTCAACTTTAGCGTTCAGAGTCTGAACGTCAGAAGACAGCTGATCGATTTTAGCGTTGCTGGAGCAACCTGCCAGCAGAGTAGAACCCAGGATTACCGCGCCCAGTACCAGTTTAGTACGATTCATTATTAATACCCTCTAGATTGAGTTAATCTCCATGTAGCGTTACAAGTATTACACAAAGTTTTTTATGTTGAGAATATTTTTTTGATGGGAATACGCCTATTTTTGATCGTTCGCTCAAAGAAACATCGAATCTGACCATTTCGGCCAAAAAGCCATGTTAAAAAAGACAATTTTCATCGGATTCATCTTAGATAAATCGCTATTAAATAGAAAAACCCGATTTGCTTTTTGAATAAATATGGCTAATGCCAGTAATAAAAAAAGCGCCCCGAAGGACGCTTTTTATCAGAAATAATTCGTTCAGTAATGATTACAGTACGTGAACAGATGCCGTATTGGTTGTACCACTTGGAACCAGAGCACCAGAAACCATCACCACAACATCACCTTTCTGTGCCAGACCGCTTTCCAGCGCCAGCTCTTTACCCTGAATGTAGAAATCGTCAGTAGAAGCGATCTCTTTCACCAGGTGAGCAACAATACCTTTGCTCAGAACCAGCTGACGAGCAGTGGTTTCGTTGGTGGTCAGCGCCAGGATGGTCGCATCCGGGAAGTATTTACGTACTGCACGTGCAGATTTACCGCCCTGAGTCGCAACAACAATCAGTGGTGCGTCCAGTTTCTCAGCAGTTTCTACTGCACCACGGCACACTGCTTCGGTGATACGCAGTTTACGGCTGTCGTTGTTGAAGTCCAGACGGCTGGTCATCACGCGGTCGGTACGTTCGCAGATGGTTGCCATGATGGTAACGGCTTCCAGCGGGTATTTACCTTTTGCGGATTCGCCAGACAGCATAACGGCATCAGTACCGTCGAGGATGGCGTTAGCCACGTCGCCTGCTTCAGCGCGGGTTGGACGTGGGTTTTTGATCATGGAATCCAGCATCTGCGTTGCAGTGATAACCACTTTACGCGCGCGAACACATTTCTCGATCATCATCTTCTGCGCGAAGATCACTTCTTCTACCGGGATTTCAACACCCAGGTCGCCACGAGCAACCATGATGCCGTCAGATGCTTCGAGGATTTCGTCGAAGTTGTTCAGACCTTCCTGGTTTTCAATTTTGGAGATGATCTGGATCTTCTCGCCGCCGTGTGCTTTCAGATGCTCACGGATTTCAACCACGTCAGAACGTTTACGGATGAAAGAGGCCGCAACGAAATCAACGCCTTGTTCGCAACCGAAGATCAGGTCTTGTTTGTCTTTTTCAGCCAGTGCTGGCAGCGCGATGGACACACCCGGCAGGTTAACGCCTTTGTTTTCGCCCAGGTCGCCGTTGTTCAGTACTTTACAAACAACGTTTTTGCCTTCGATAGCGGTGACTTCCATACCGATCAGGCCGTCATCCACCAGAACGGTGTTGCCTACGGACAGATCGCTGGTGAAGCCTTCATAGGTTACCGCAACGATTTCGTTGTTGCCGATAACAGACTTGTCAGTGGTGAAAGTGAAGGTCTGGCCCGCTTTCAGGGAGACGTCGTTACCGCCTTCCAGTTTGATGGTGCGGATTTCAGGACCTTTGGTGTCGAGCAGGATAGCGGCTTTTTTGCCGGTTTTGCTCATCACGTTGCGCAAGTTCTGGATACGCTGACCGTGTTCAGCATAGTCGCCGTGTGAGAAGTTCAGACGCATAACGTTCATGCCGGCGTCCAGCATTTTGGTCAGCATCTCTTCAGATTCGGTTTTCGGGCCGATGGTACAAACAATTTTCGTCTTTTTCATGACAGTCTTAGTCTTTAAGTTGGGAAGGATATGGAAATCTCGCTCCGGGGGCGCACCGCCGCGGAGTCAAACCTGTGTTGCGAAAGAGTCTGTGACACGCACTAAGGATAGGTGACATCAAATGAGCGTGCAGAAGAAAGTGTGCCTGAGTTTCAGCCCAACGGAGGAGAGGAGAAGTTGTACGTTGTTTTTTGTATTCCAAGCGCTGAAACCATTCACCAGGGATTAGGCGCGCATTATACGCTGATTTTATGCTAAAAGGAAAATGAAAACAGCGTTTCAAAAATAATCTGTGCAGATTCACATAAGATTGTTATCAAGGCGTTAAGGCGTGATGACATATTAGGGCGGCAGACGTAAAGCCTGCCACCGTTTGCTTAGTTTTTCAGCGCTTGCTCAAGATCGGCGATCAAGTCTTTGACATCTTCGATACCCACCGAAAGCCGGATAAGCTGCGGCACAATACCGTTTGCCAGTCGTTGTTCAAGAGGGATTGAAGCGTGGGTCATGCTGTAGGGCTGGCTGACCAGGCTTTCCACGCCTCCCAGGCTTTCCGCAAGGGTGAAGAGCGTCAGTTTGCGGATGATCTCCGTTGCGCGTTGCGCATCGCCTTTCACGACCACCGAAATCATTCCGCCGGGCAGGGCCATTTGCGTGCGGGCAAGCTGATATTGTGGATGCGATTCCAGCCATGGGAACCACACTTTCTCCACCTGCGGGTGCTGTTCCAGCCATTGCGCAATGGCCAGCGCGTTAGCACTGTGTTTTTCGATCCGCAGTGCGAGGGTGCGAATGCCGCGTAAGGTCAGGAAACTGCTAAACGGATCCAGCACCCCGCCAACGGCGTTTTGCAGATAGCCCAGTTTATCGGCCAGAGCCGGGTTGTCGCCGACAACCGCCAGCCCGGCAACCACATCTGAATGGCCATTGAGGTATTTGGTGGCGGAGTGCACTACGATATCAAAACCCGATTCCAGCGGGCGATGGATAACCGGGGAGGCAAAGGTATTGTCGGCCACGCTGATGACATTATGACGACGGGCGATTGCGGCAATGGCGGCAAGATCGGCCAGTTTAAGCAGCGGATTGGTCGGGGTTTCCACCCAGATCATTCGTGTGTCAGGCCGGATGGCAGCGTCCAGCGCCGTGACATCACCCGGTTTGACCCAACTGACCTGCAAGCCGGTACTGCGTTTGCGCACATTCTCAATCAGCCGGTATGTGCCGCCATAGACATCGTCAATCGCGACAATATGGCTGTCTTTATCCAGCAACTCCAGAACTGTCGAGATCGCAGCCAGACCGGATGCAAAGGCATATCCGCGTGTACCGCTTTCCAGTTCGGCAATGGCCGTTTCCAGCGCGTGACGGGTAGGGTTGCCACTGCGGGAATATTCGTACCCGGTGTGCTCACCCGGTGAGGGTTGCGCAAACGTCGACGTGGCGTAAATCGGCGGCATTACCGCCCCGTGTTGATCGTTAAATTCGCCGCTGTGTACACTCAGTGTGGCCAGATTCTTCATGTTTTTTTTCCTTTATTGTTGTAGACGGTTACGCCAGGCCGTCAGAACGTCACTGCGCGTAATCAGGCCGAGAAAACGGTCATTGTCGTTAATCACCGCCACCAGACCGCGGTCAAAAATGGCATTCAGGGCGCTTTCCGGCGCATGTTTATCGAGAAATTCGACCTGGCGCGCCATCGCCTCTGTCACCGGGAGGGAGAAGCGATCGCCATCGCCGCCAATGTGGCGCAACAGGTCCCATTCATCGATGATGCCGACAACCTTGCCGTTTTCCAGTACCGGAAGTTGCGAGATATCGTACAGGCGCATGCGCCCAAGAACGGTCGACAGGGTGTCATCCGGTGCGGCGGTGACGGTTGCGCCTTCGTCATGGCGCAGGGCAATGTAGTCCGAGAGATCGCCCGTCTGAGGGCGCGAGATAAGTCCCTGCTGGCGCATCCAGTCGTCGTTGAACATTTTCGACAAGTACTTATTCCCGCTGTCACAGGCGAAGGTGACGACACGTTTAGGCGTGGTCTGGGCCTGACAGTACTTAAGGGCGGCTGCCAGCAGCGTTCCGCTTGAGGACCCTGCCAGAATCCCCTCTGTCTTGAGCAGTTCACGCGCGGTGGTAAAAGCTTCACGATCGGTGATCCGCCAGGCATGATTCACCCCTTCAATGTGCGCCAGTGGCGGGATAAAGTCTTCGCCAATCCCTTCCACCAGCCAGGAGCCTGCGCCCTGGTGGCGGCCAGTCTCAACCTGATCGGCCAGAACAGAGCCTGCCGGATCGGCCAGCACAAACTCCGTCTGTGGGGAGTGTTCTGCAAACCAGGCCTGTAATCCGCCCAGCGTACCGCCTGAACCAACTCCAACCACAATGGCGTCAATATGGCCGTCAAGCTGGGCAAAGAGTTCGGGGGCAGTCGTGGTGCGGTGTGCCAGCGGGTTGGCTTCGTTGTTGAACTGATCGATATAAAACGCCCCAGGCAGTTCATTTGCCAGACGCTGGGCGTAATCCTGGTAATATGCGGGATGGCCTTTATTGACGTCAGATCGGGTCAGTACCACCTGAGCGCCCAGGGCCCGCAGGTGGAAAATCTTCTCGCGGCTCATCTTGTCGGGGACGACAAGAATCAATGAATACCCTTTTTGCGCGGCAATCAGCGCCAGTCCCAGCCCCGTGTTTCCGGCCGTGGCCTCAATAATGGTTCCACCAGGCTGCAGTAAGCCAAGACGTTCGGCTTCGTTAATCATCGACAGGGCGACACGATCTTTAATCGATCCACCTGGGTTTTGGTTTTCCAGTTTCAGAAATAATGAACAAGGGCCGGTATCCAGTTTGTGGAGCTGAATCAGCGGAGTGTGACCGATCAATTCGGTCACAGAATGATAAATCGCCATGAAGTTTTCCTCTCAGAAGGTCATGGCGGGATGATAGTGCCGTGAAATTTTCGCAATAAAGAACGTTTCACTGCCTTTTAGAACAGAAAGGAATATTAATGGCGATTTCGGATGTAAGGATAGCAAGACGTAAAGTTGTCTGGATGTAGGGATGTCTATATCGGCATAAAATGCGGTAAAAATAGCCATTTTTATCCCCTCGGTCCCGCGATATTCCCATCTGGCAGATAATCATTGCTGAAAAAGTACTAATTGCGTTCCGCCCAGCAAATCTGCTGTTTATTACTTTGAGGTATAAGAAATTCTTTTTTGGTCATTTAAAACCTGGTAACGCCTGTTTACACTCATTTGGACATCCATACTGCTAAACCGCTATATGCGTAACGGATAAAGAATAAGAATGATTGTACTCAGGAATATTTCGAAGATTTTTGACAACGGAAAAGTGGCACTGACTGCCGTTGATAACGTCAATTTGACGGTAGAGCAGGGACAAATTTACGGCATTATTGGCTACAGTGGCGCGGGTAAAAGCACCCTGATCCGCCTGCTTAACGGCCTGGAAAAGCCCAGCGCCGGAAGTGTCACCATTAATGGGCAGGATATCTCCGCCGCAAAAGGGGAAGCACTGCGTCAGGCACGGCTGAAAATCAGCATGGTGTTCCAGCACTTTAACCTGCTGTGGTCAAGGACGGTAAACGAGAATATCGCCTTCTCTATGCAGATTGCTGGTGTACCAAAAGCCAAAATTAATGCCCGCGTGGCAGAACTTGTCGACCTGGTTGGGCTGAAAGGCCGCGAAAATGCGTATCCGTCACAGCTCAGTGGCGGGCAAAAACAGCGTGTGGGGATTGCGCGCGCACTGGCCAATAACCCGGATGTGCTGTTGTGCGACGAGGCCACCTCAGCGCTCGACCCGCAAACCACCGATCAGATCCTCGATCTGCTGCTCGATATTAACCGTCGTTTCAAACTGACCATCGTGTTGATCACCCATGAGATGCACGTAGTGCGTAAAATCTGCGACCGGGTTGCGGTGATGGAAAACGGCAAAGTAGTGGAAGAAGGTGACGTGTTGAGCGTATTCACCCATCCCCAGCAGCCAATCACACAACAATTTGTGCGTCAGGTGAGCCAGTATGCCGAAGATGAGACCTTCAATTCGGAACTGGCGAGCGAGCTGGAAGGCTCGGTTATCAAACTGACCTTCACCGGACACAGTACACATAAGCCTGTCGTCGGGGAGCTGACGCTCCGCTACGGCCTGCCGTTTAACATCCTGCACGGGAAAATGACACAAACTGCCCATGGTGTTTTTGGACAATTATGGGTGCACGTTGTGGCATCCGAAGAACAACTGAACAATATCCTCGCCGATCTGCAGCACAGCGATATTGACGGCGAGGTGATTAAACATGGCTGAGAATCTCTTTCCACACCTGAAGTGGGATCAACTCTGGGCGGCAACGCAGGAGACGCTGTACATGACCGCGCTCTCCGGTGTGGCGACGTTTGTCCTCGGTATCGTGCTTGGTCTGGCGCTGTTCTTAACCGCACGCGGCGGGTTGTTCCACAACCGCACGGTGTACAGCGTGATTTCGATTGTGGTGAACGTGTTCCGATCCATCCCGTTCATTATTTTGATTGTGTTGTTGATCCCCTTCACCAAAACCATCGTCGGCACGATCCTGGGCGCAAACGCGGCCCTGCCGGCTCTGATTGTGGGAGCCGCGCCATTCTACGCACGTCTGGTTGAGATTGCCCTGCGCGAAGTGGACAAAGGGGTGATTGAAGCAACACGCTCTATGGGCGCTCGACTGAGTACCTTAGTTTTTCGGGTTTTACTGCCTGAATCATCACCTGCTCTGGTCTCAGGCATCACGGTGACGCTGATTGCACTGGTGAGCTACAGCGCAATGGCGGGGGTGATTGGGGCGGGCGGTTTGGGAAATCTGGCTTATCTGGAAGGATTCCAGCGCAACCATGGTGACGTCACGCTGGTGGCAACGGTGACCATTCTAATCATCGTTTTCATTATCCAGTTCTGCGGCGACATCATTACTTCACTGTTAGACAAAAGATAATCTCTAATAACACACAGGAACCATCATCATGAAAAAGACACTGACACTGATCGCCGCAGCAACCCTGAGTGCCCTGAGCTTTGCCGCCTGGGCGGATACCCTGACGGTGGGCGCATCCAACACGCCGCACGCTGAAATTCTGGAGCAGGCGAAACCGATTCTGGCTAAGCAGGGTATCGATCTGGAGATTAAACCCTTCCAGGACTACATTCTGCCAAACACTGCGCTGGCGGGCCGTGACATCGATGCCAACTATTTCCAGCACATTCCGTATCTGAACAGCGTTCTGAAAGACCATGCTGGCGATAAAGATTACGATTTTGTCAGTGCCGGTGCGATTCACATTGAGCCAATTGGTATTTATTCCAAAAAATACAAATCGCTGAAAGATCTGCCGGAAGGCGGCAAAATCATCATGCGTGATGCCGTGTCTGAAGAGGGCCGCATTCTCTCTATCTTCGAAAAAGAGGGCGTGATCAAGCTGAAGCCGGGCATTGATAAAGTGACCGCGCGTATCAGCGATATCGTTGAGAACCCGAAAAAACTGCAGTTCACGCCAAATGTTGAAGCGTCTCTGTTGCCACAGATGTACAACAACGACGAAGGTGCAGCGGTGGTGATCAACGCCAACTACGCAATTGATGCGGGTCTGGATCCGGTTCATGATCCGATTGCCGTTGAAAGCGGTGAAAATAACCCGTATGCCAACATCATTACCGTACACCGTGGCGACGAGAAGAAAAAAGACATCGTTGCGCTGGTGAGTGTGCTGCACTCGAAAGAAATTCAGGACTGGATCCGCACTAAATACAAAGGTGCTGTTATCCCTGTAAACAACTAATCATTTGATTTTATGAATGAAGCCCGGTGAGTCTCTCACCGGGCTTCTTTTTTGTATCCAGCCGATGAATCATTTAAGCTGAGTTTTTAGAGCAATGGAGTGATGGCAATGGGCAATGTGACCAAAGACGAAGCGCTGTACCAGGAAATGTGTCGGGTGGTCGGGAAGGTCGTTCTCGAAATGCGTGATTTAGGGCAGGAGCCGAAGCATATTGTGATTGCCGGAGTCTTGCGTACTGCGCTGGCGAACCAGCGCGTCAAACGTAGCGAACTGACAACAGAAGCCATGGAAACGGTGGTTAAAGCGCTGGCCGGTTAAGCCGCCAGCGTTTTGCGAACTGCTCCAGGGAACAGCAGAGCAGGTAGTAGACGACACCCGTAAAGATAAAAATAGCCGCCGGGTAGATTTGTACCCGGTTGTTCACCTGACCTGCCACAGTTGTTAGCTCGGGAACGTTCACGATAAATGCCAGGGACGTGTCTTTCAGCAGGCTGATAAAAATCCCCACCAGAGATGGCGATATATTGCGTAATACCTGCGGGAGCAAAATTCGCCACAGCGTTTGTTGCGTACTGAATCCCTGCGTCAGCGCGGCTTCGTATTGCCCGGTCGGTAATGCGCTCAGCCCGGCTAAAACGGAATGCATCACCGTTGCGGCCGTAAACCACGCGAGGGCCATCGTCACAGTTAGCGCACCAGGCAGATCGCCCCCGGTGATAAGGGGTAGCAGATACCACATCCAGAAAATCACGAAGATAAGCGGGATGCCGCGAATCAGTTCCGCCCACGCAAAGAGTGCTTTGCGAACGATGCCCGGAAAACGCCAGGCAAGTGATGCCAGCCCGATACCTCCTGGAAGGGCTATCGCTGCCGCACCGAGCGCCATCAGCAGCGTCAGTAATACTCCTCCCGGCTCGCCGGTAGCCATTCGTCCCCATAACAAATAATCCAGGTTATCGGTAATGATGCTGAGTCCTGTCATCATGTGTTTTCACTCCCTGTGATGACCGCCGCATGAGGATGGCGACCGGTTCCTTTTTTGGGCGAAGGGCCAAGACGAACCAGCACTAACCCCATGGCGACGCCGGTCAACAGGTAAAGTACGGTCCCGACAGTGAAGGCCTCCAGTGCATGAGCGTTATAGCTTTCGATTTGCCGGACCTGGTAGGTGAGTTCAGCGAAACCAATACCGCTGGCGAGCGAGGAGAGCTTCATCAGATTGAGATATTGCCCGACAACAGGCTGCCAGGCATTTGCAAGCCCTTGCGGCAGAAGGATGTAACGAAAAAGTCGCCAGGGTGAGAACCCTTGCGCCAGTGCCGCTTCGCGTTGCCCCGACGGTACAGCACGCAGACCTGACGCCACTTCCTCGATTAAAAAGGCTGAAGTAAAAACACCCAGTCCCCAGGCTGAGCATAAAAACTCTGGCGTAAACCACCAGACGTCACCCGGCAGGATTGACCAGTTGTGATCAGCATTAACCACGTCACGAAACGTCATCGGTAGCCAGTTCCATGCGGCGAAATACCAGAACAGCAGTTGCACCAGTAACGGCGTATTGCGAAAGAGGGATACCCAGCTACTGACCGCCAGGTGGCCGAGGCGTCCACCAGAGAGACGCAGGAGCATAAGAAGTACGGCCAGCGTACTGGCCAGAACCATGCCCGCCAGCGTGACCCACAACGTGGTCAAAAAACCGGAAAAAATCCACTGCAGAGGTTGTCCGGTTAGCACCCCTTGCCAGTCGAGCGCGGGCATTACAGATGCTCCTGATGAAGGGGATTAAGCACTTTTTGCAGGAAGCGTTGCGCACGGGGATGGGACGGTTGTACGAAGAACTGTTCCGGCGGGGCGGTTTCCAGGATCTGTCCGCCATCGATGAAAACTATCCTGTCGGCAATTTCACGGGCGAACTGCATTTCGTGGGTTACCACTATCATGGTGATCCCGCTGTGGGCGAGGGCTTTCATGACGAATAACACCTCGCCAATCATTTCGGGGTCGAGTGCTGAGGTGGGTTCATCAAACAAAATGATCTGCGGTGACGATGCCAGGGCTCGTGCAATCGCCACGCGTTGTTGCTGTCCACCGGAAAGCTCCGCCGGAAAATGGTGTGCTTTTTCCAGCATGCCCACTTTTTCCAGCAGCGTCAGGGCCTGCGCCTGTGCGGGCTCTGACGTCCAGCCATGCACATGTTCCAGCGCCAGAGTGATGTTTTGGCTGGCGGTCAGGTGAGCGTAAAGATTAAATTGCTGGAAGACGAACCCCACGCGGCTGCGAAGCTGGCGCAGGGCTGCACCAGAGAGCTGCGAGGTGGGTTTGTTGTCGACCAGAATCTCTCCGCCGTTAAGGGTTTCAAGCTGGTTGATAAGACGGATTAGCGTGGATTTACCGGAGCCCGACGGGCCCAGTATGGCGACAACTTCGCCGGGGCTAATGGTGAGGTTAATACCGTTTAACACGTGGTGAGCGCCGTAACTTTTGACGACATGTTGAAACTCAACGCTGGCGTGTTCCAGATGTGAAAAATCCGCGGCACGGGCCGCGGAGCGTGAAAATAAACCTGAGAGCATATTACTGGGCTTCTATTTTAAAGGCGCGTGGCTGTGGGGATTGTGTTTGTGGACCAAACCAGACGTCGTAGATTTTGGCGGCCTGGCCATTCTTCTCCAGATTAACCAGCTCATCATTGACGGCTTTCAGCAGCGCGGTTTCTCCTTTTTTTACCCCAACGCCGATCTCTTCTTTGCTGAGCAGATCAGGCAGAATTTTAAAGTTGGCTTTATCCGGAGCCTGAGCCAGCAGGCCTGCCAGGATCGTGCTGTCCTGAGTGATCGCCTGCACATTGCCGTTACGCAGTGCCGTCAGTGCCAATGGAATATCATCATAAGAGAGGACGCGAGACTGCGGGAAACGCTGGTGCAGAGCCTGTTCGCCTGTTGTCCCTTTTACTGCACCAATACGTGATTTACTGTAAGCATCAAGCGTATCCGCCGATTTTGCCGGAACCAGGAACTGCTGGCCGGTGACAAAATAAGGGGTGGAGAAATCAATAACCTGTGCGCGCTCTGGCGTGATGGTGATATCTGCCACAATCAGGTCCGCTTTTCCTGACTGCAGCAAAGGAATGCGGTTAGCCGGGTTGGTCGCAACCAGTTCCAGCTTCACGCCAAGTGTTTTTGCCAGCGCTTTGGCGAAATCGACGTCGTAACCAACGATGTCGTGGGTTTTGGCATCGATGGAACCAAAGGGTGGGTTAGCGTCAAATGTAGCGACTTTTACCACGCCTGCCGCCTTGATATCCGCCAGCTGGTCGGCCTGAACCTGCGTTGAAAGAATGCCACCTGTCGCCAGTAAACCCAGAGCCAGTACCAGCTGCTGATAAGATTTTTTGTATGCTGCCATAGTATTACGTCTTCCCGTCGTTTTTGTTTTGTCCTGATACGCTCCCATAAGCGATACCTATCGCCAAATAAGAAATCGTTCTTTGCTATAAGAAAAAAAGCATTAGTGAACAGAGTGTTATCGATGAGTAAATGAAAGGCGGGCTATTTGCAAATCCTGCACATACACAGTTGATATTCGTATTTCCCTGGCAATGAATTTGGGTGTTTAACTGAGTGCAGGTTGAACAACAAAGGTAAAGGCGATGAAAAAGTGGATAAGCACGTTACGGCGGTTTTTTGTAACCCGATCAGCAAATGCGGAGAACAGTGCGCAACGTGTTCTTGAGTCGATATTACCTGTTGCCAGCCTGTACGGCGTGGATATCGCGAATATTGATCCGGAGTGGTTCCATGACAAAACGTCACGCTGAACTTCGCCAGACGCGCGAAATGTACTGGAATGAGGTGTGCTGAGGTCATGCCTCTGTTTCGCCAGGCAAGCGCTGTTTGTTAACGCGGTTGTTCTTTGAGAACGTCTATTAATGCACGTGTGTTGGCGGTGCTATTTTCTTTTCTCCAGATAAGTTCAGTCGTTATTTGACTGAATGCTGTTTCAAAAGGATGAATATCTACACAGCCTGATATGTGAAATGTATCGAAAAGTGATTCAGGAATAACGCCAATTCCCATACCCCCACTGACCCCTCCAAGAATGGCATGGTAAGACGACATGACGGCTATCCGATGAGGATTTACCTGATGATGCCTGAACCATGATGTTAAGCGATCGCGATAGGAGCAGCCGTCCTGAAAGACCAGCAACGTCTCCTCAATGAGGTCCAGCGGGGAGGCAATTGAGTGGTAACCAGACGCTGTAACGATCACCAACTTTTCGTCGAAAGCCGGAAATCGCTCCAGTCTCTCATCATGCGGGGCATCAGCGATGAATGCGGCATCCAGTTCATAATCCAGGATCGAACGGTACAGAGTGCTACTGATACCCGTTACGAGTTCAATAGCAATCTCCCGATGCCGTTTGTAGAGGAGAGTCAACGGCGTGGGTAACCGCGTTGCCGCCATACTGTCTAACGCACCTAATCTGAGTGTTCCACCTGGCAAAGTGTGGGTGGCTTGTTGTTCTGCGGAGGACACCAGCCTGACAATCTGCAGTGCGTTTTCATAAAGGACTTTGCACGTACTGGTAGGAATGAAACGCCTATTTTCTTTTATAAATAATGTGTTACCCAGTTCGCTCTCGATATTTTGTAACCGGGTGGTAATGGCCGATGGGACTCGCCCAAGAGACTGTGCAGCTTCACTGATACTCCCTTTTTCCACAAGGGCGATAATTGTACGAAAGTCAGATATGTCCACATTTTTCTCCATAATTGAATTGTAGATGCAATATTATTCAATTGAATTGAAAATTCATATTCTTTATCGTCAAAGGAAAGGTCATTCTCGTCCTGATGATGGCGAGGAAAGATGATGAACACTGAATCCAAAAAGGCAGCAAACTCTATGTCGATACTTCCCAGGGTTTTCATTATTCAGACAGGCACACCCCCGGAGCCCATCCGGGAGCAACATGGCGATTTGCCCCATTGGTTTTGCAACGCGTTGGACATCGAGCCAGACAGGATCGAGGTGGTGAAGGTTTTTGAAGGCGCAGAGTTACCGAAGCCCGATGCCGGTAGTGTGGCAGTGATTACCGGCTCATGGGACATGGTGACGGACAAACTCCCCTGGAGTGAACTTACAGCGGAGTGGATACGGCACGCAATAAGTGCTGGCATGGGGCTGTTTGGTGTCTGCTACGGGCATCAGCTCATTGCGTATGCGTTGGGCGGTATCGTGGATTACCACCCGGATGGACGGGAAGTCGGATGCCATGACATCTCGTTGAATCAGGCGGGAAGGGATGATCCCCTGGTTGGGCAATTTCCCCAACGTTTTAAAGCACATTTGACCCACATGCAGACTGTCATTTCATTACCTCCGGGCGCACAGGTGCTGGCGTCCTCTGCGCATGACCCGCATCAGATCGTTCGCTACGGACCTAAGGTTCTCTCAACCCAATTTCATCCTGAATTTACCCGGGACGTTGCAGATTCACTCATTGATATTCGTACGGATGTCTTGCGTCAGGAGGGCCGAGATCCTGCTGCGATCCGCCGTTCGCTTTCGGATACCGTCGAGGCCAGGGAACTACTGCCGTTGTTTATCAACATGTGTGTGCAGAAATAATCAGGATGTAACATGAAAAAGTTGGGACTGATTGGCGGTACAGGGCCAGAATCGACACTTCTGTATTATCGAAAGTTTGTGTATGAGGCCAATAAACGTGTGGGAGATACCTACTTTCCCCCTCTGACGATCGAAAGTATTAACGTTTACAACGTGCTGGATATGTGTGCCCGTCAGGAGTACGTCGGCCTGATCGATTATCTTTTACAGGCAATACATAATTTGATCGCGGCAGGTGCAGAGGTGATTGCCTTAACAGGCAATACACCACACATCGTCTTTGATGAACTGAGGGTTCGTTCCCCTGTGCCATTAGTGAGTATTATTGAATCAACTTGCGAAGTGGCTATTGCGCAGCAACGGAAAAAAATCGGATTGCTGGGGACTCGTTTCACAATGGAGGCGGATTTCTTTAAGAAACCGTTTCTGGATAACGGGATTGAGGTGGTTATCCCTTCGGCCACCGAGCGAGACTTCATTGCTGGCAGTATTCATCACGAACTCGAAAGAGGGATCGTGACCGTAGCAACCCGCGAGACGTTTATTGCCGTGGTCGAAAGGATGTACAACGATGAGAATATCGATGCAGTCGTTTTGGGTTGTACCGAACTGCCGTTATTATTCGCTGACGTCAGGCTACCCGTTGCGGCACTGGACACCGTCGATATTCATCTTGACGCCCTGTTTAAGGCGCTGGTTTAAGTGACGCACAAGGGCCCTTAATCGGGCCGCCAGATGGGCGGTGAACCGATAAATTCACGCAGTGCATCAAGAAAAACGGTGACGCGCGCCGGAGGATGCCGCAGTGCGCGCAGGGCGTAGATCCCGGTCGACGCCTGAGGCTGCGCCGACCACTCAGGAAAGAGTTGACGCAATACCCCTTGCTTAATGTCGTGACCCACAACCCAGTCTGGCAGGTAAGCGATCCCCATACCCTCGACGGCGGCCTGGCGCATCGCTTCAAAATCATCGCAGCCAAACATCGGCATTGCCACCTGTCCTCTGGCCGGATGACCAATGATGTTTCCCCAACCCAGCAGGTCTGCACCGTGAAGTTTATCAATGAGACGGTGAGAGGCAATGTCGGCACGTGTTTCCGGCATGCCAGCCTGTGCGAGGTACGTGGGACTTGCGCACAAGACACGTGTTTGCAGGGCGATCCGACTACTAATAAGCGTACTGTCCGCCATTTCACCGATACGAATAACCACATCCAGCCGTTCCGCTACCGGATCTGCCAGCCGCTCCGTGAGATCCAGGTCGAGACTCAGTTCCGGATACTGACGGGCGAGCACTCCCATAACAGGCAACACGTAGCGCTTCCCGAAGGTGGGATAACAGGCAACCCGCAATACGCCGGTGACATCCCCTTTCAACGAGGCCAGCTCCTGCTGAACATCAACCAGTGAATCCAGAATTTGTCGTGCCCGGATGAGCAGCGTTTCGCCTGCATCGGTCAGGGTTAAATGGCGCGTTGAACGCAGAAACAAAGGCGTGTCGAGGTACGCCTCCAGGGCGTCAATCTGTCGTCCTGTTGACGACGGGGTGCGTCCACGGCGACGTCCTGCACCGGAAAAGCTGTTCTCACGGGCGACATCGACAAACACGCCCAGGAATTCTGCAAATTTCTCTGATTGCATCTGTGC
Source organism: Enterobacter sp. RHBSTW-00994 (assembly GCF_013782625.1). NCBI lineage: Bacteria > Pseudomonadati > Pseudomonadota > Gammaproteobacteria > Enterobacterales > Enterobacteriaceae > Enterobacter > Enterobacter sp. RHBSTW-00994. Next base: position 2,022,400 of record NZ_CP056199.1, read on the forward strand.
ATTTCTTGCATAGCTGTTGTGGGGAGACGCCATCTTATCAGTGAATGGTCCAGACCTTAATATTCAGCTCACCGAATGCTCATAGTTAACCTGGTCTATCAGAGGATAAGCATCATGCAGAATGACAATTACGACTCACTTTATCTGTTCATCAATGGCAACTGGCTGGCAGCGGAGCATCGCGATACGGTCGCCGTCGTCAACCCGGCGACGCAAGAGACAATTGGCCGCTTGCCTCTGGCGACTGCAGCAGATCTGGATTTGGCACTGACGGTTGCCAGTGCCAGCTTTAAAACCTGGCGTCGCACCGTGCCAGCAGAACGTGCCCGCATCCTGAAAAATGCAGCAGGTTTAATGCGTGAGCGTATCGAACATATTTCGATGTTAATGACGCTGGAAGAGGGCAAACCGCTTGCGGAAAGTCAGGATGAGGTTCTGCGAGCCGCTGAGTATTTCGAATGGTTCGCTGAAGAGGCGCGCCGTATTGATGGACGTGTGGTTCCTGCAAACCGGCCAGGGGTGTTGCAACTGGTCAAAAGAGAAGCAATTGGGCCGGTGGCTGCATTTACCCCGTGGAATTTCCCGGCAATTACCCCGGCACGCAAACTCTCCGCCGCACTGGCCGCAGGGTGCAGCGTTATTCTGAAACCTGGCGAAGAAAGCCCGGCGACGGCGTTGGCACTGGCGCGTTGTCTGGATGATGCCGGTCTTCCTAAAGGCGTGCTGCAAATTGTCTTTGGCGTGCCGGACCAGGTTTCTGCCACGCTGATCGCCTCCCCGATTATTCGTAAGGTGGCCTTTACCGGGTCCGTCCCTGTCGGGCGTTTGCTTGCGGAGCGCGCTGCGGCAGGCGTTAAACCCATCACGCTGGAGTTGGGTGGTCACGGGCCGGTTCTGGTCTTTGCCGATGCAGACATTGATGCTGCTGCATTCGGTGGGGCGGCTAACCGCTTCCGTGGAACCGGACAGATCTGCATATCGTCAACGCGCTTCCTGATTCAGCGTGATGTATATGACCGCTTTGTCGAGCGATTTGTGTCTGCCACTCAGGCACTGGTTATTGGTGATGGACGACAGGAAACCACTCAGGTGGGGCCGTTAGCCAATCAACGGCAACTGGAAAAAATGGAAGCGCTGGTGGCTGATGCCGTTGCCCAGGGCGCAACTGTGCTCACAGGCGGAAAGCGTATCGATCGCCCCGGCTATTTCTTTGAACCAACGGTGCTCGCCGATGTGCCTATGACTGCACGGATTATGCATGAAGAGCCGTTTGGACCCATTGCCGTGATACGTCCTTTCGACACGCTGACAGATGGCCTTGAGGAGGCTAATCGCCTGCCTTATGCCTTGTCTGCATATGCCTTTACCCGTGATGTCCGTACGGCGATGGATGTCGGTGATGGCCTTGAAGCTGGCATGATCGGCATTAATCAATACCGCATTGTTGCCACTGAACTGCCGTTTGGCGGTATGAAAGAGAGCGGTATTGGCTCAGAAGGTGGGCGCGAAGGGATTGACCATTACCTGACCAACAAATTTATCAGCCAGATCTAACCCCTCTAATTTTTCTGTATACAGAAAGGATAACACCATGAAACCTATCGATTTTACACGCCCGCGTGCGGCGGCTCGTCCCTTCACGCCCAAACTGTCTGACTTTGTTGAACAACCGCTCTATTCAGACGTATGGACCGACGCTGATCTTGCGCCGCGTGACCGCAGCCTGATCACCATCGCCTGCCTGATTGCGCTTAACCACTCAAATGAGTTGCCGGCGCATTTACGCCGCGGTGTAGAAAACGGCCTGACAAAAACGGAACTCTCTGCGCTGATCACCCATATGGCTTTTTACGCTGGTTTTCCGGCTGCCATTACGGCATCAGCCTATGCAAACGCCACTTTTGCTGAAACCGAAAACGAATAAGTCTGAGGAATAAATGATGAAAGCAATAACCTTTGACCAGTTTGGTCCCGCCGATGTTTTAAAAATCAGTGATGTGGCAGAGCCGCAGTGTCGGCCTGATGATTTAGTGGTTCGTGTCCGTGCAGCAGGTGTTAACCGGGCCGACCTGACCCAGCGCCGGGGAGGCTATGGCCGGCCTGATTTCGGTGACTCCACGCTGATGGGGCTTGAAATTGCCGGAGATGTTATCGCTGTTGGCGAAAAGGCGAAGGGTTACCGTGTTGGTGATCGGGTGATGGGGATTGTTGGCGGAGGGGCCTATGCGGAAATCGCCCGCATTGATTATCGCATGGCGATGCCCATCCCTGAAAACATGGATTACATCCACGCCGCGGCCATTACAGAAGTGTTTGTCACTGCGCACGAGGCCCTGATTCATTTAGGTAAATTGAAACCGGGCGAAACGGTACTGATTCACGCCGGTGCTGGCGGAGTGGGCGGGGCCGCAGTACAACTGGCCCACGCAACCGGTGCGACAGTGATTACGACGGCGAAGCGTGAGGCACATGAACAGGTTCATCGCCTGGGAGCGGATCATGCGATTGACTATGTTAATGAGGACTTTTCGAATGTTGTCGCCCGTTTGACCGAAGGACGCGGAGTGGATGTTATTCTGGACTTTATTGGCGCGCCCTATTTTGAACGCAATGTGAATGCGCTGAACTTTGGTGGACGGCTGGTGCAGATTGGCATTATGGGGGGCGTGGAAAATGCCCGCATCCCGCTGGAGAGAGTGTTGTATCGCCACCTGCAGATCATGGGAACGGTGATGAAATCCCGGTCGCAGGAGGTTAAGCATGAGATGTCACGCCGTTTCAAAGCGCGCTGGTTATCTCACTTTGGTGAAGCGGGGCTTAATCCTGTTATTGACAGCGTATTTCCACTGGCTGAGGCAGGAAAGGCGCACCAGAGAATGGAAGACGGACTGAATGTCGGCAAGATTGTTTTGACGATGACAGAGTGAGTTTCCGCTAACAATAGCCGCCTTCATCAGAAGGCGGATAAAAAAACACCGGCACAATGTCCGGTGTTGAGTGATTCAGAGATCAGATCTTACAGGCATCGCCACAATCATCATCTGCCACAATGGCCTGCGCTTTCTTGTCGGCATCATCCAGACGTTCTGCATTGCGTTCTTCTGCTTCATCCAGTCCGTTAAACACCAGATTGTCGAGATCAATTTCCATCATTTACCTGCTTTTTCGGTTTTTGCTGTCGACACAGTATAGGGTAAAAAAACGGGGCAATGTACCCACCAGAATGCGGAACAGCCAGAAGTGCAAAGTCAGTGAAGAGATTGTCAGGTGGTCGGGTCAGCAATAAAAGTCTTGTATGATGTTAAGCGGGATAGGTAAACTTTAACAACGTGATCACAGTCACGCCTAAACTAAAACAGATCAAAGAGACATTACTATGCAACATATCATTGAAGGTTTTCTCAGCTTTCAAAAAGAAGTTTTCCCGCAACGTAAAGAGCTCTTTCGCAGTTTAGCGTCCAGCCAGAATCCCAAAGCGTTGTTTATATCTTGCTCTGACAGTCGTCTGGTTCCAGAGCTGGTCACTCAGCAAGAACCGGGACAGCTCTTTGTCATTCGTAACGCTGGTAATATTGTGCCACCTTTTGGTCCAGAACCGGGCGGTGTATCAGCGACGATCGAATATGCCGTTGTCGCGTTGGGTGTTACCGATATTGTGATTTGCGGACACTCTAACTGTGGGGCAATGAAGGCGATTGCCGATAATGCGAACCTGGATCCGATGCCTGCAGTTTCTCATTGGTTGCGTTATTCCGATGCGGCGAAAGCAGTGGTCGAAAACAAAACCTGGGGTAACGAGACCGACAAAGTGAACGCGATGGTTCAGGAGAACGTGTTTGCGCAGCTGAGCAATATCAAAACCCATCCATCAGTTGCTGTGGGTCTGCGTAATAACTCCATTCGCCTGCATGGCTGGGTTTACGATATTGAGAGCGGTGACATTCGTGCTCTGGATAAAGACACAAAAACATTTGTGTCGCTGTCTGATAACCCGGACGTTTACTTCGAGTAAACCCCGCATTTCTGGGGCAAGGATGCCCTGTCAATCATCGCCATAAAGCCATTTTCTGCGTAATCTGGATGCGGGTTTTTCTGCCGCTTTTGCCATCGCTTCGCCCGTGCTGGCACACTCCTCCAGCCCCTGAATAAAGGGACGATCGTGCATCAGCCACGGGATCGCTCCAAAGGTAATCCTGCCACGAAGCAGGGCCGGTTCTCTGAAGGTATAATCTTCGCCTATCTCTGGGATCTCTTCTCCCACGGACTGAAGGTGTTTACGCAATGAAGGGAAGGGCAGATCTTTCGTTTTTAGCGGTTTTTGTCCACGGGCATCAATAAACACGTCGAATTCCCAGGTGTTATCGCGGGTCGTAATGACGGTACTGTCGTCCTTGATATCCAGTTCATAATCATCTCCCAGGGCCAGAACGCTGATGATTCCTGCTTCCCGAAGTGCCAGAAGCCTGCGAATAGACTGCGACGGAATGGCGGCATAATTATCGATAAAGACGCGCGCGAGCCCGTTCCTGAAGCGTTCTTTGTCCCGTTCATTGAGGTAAGGAACACTATCCTGCACAACCTCATGCAGCCGAAGTACGGCGTAACGCCAGGCAACCGTTCGTCTGCTCCGTTTGTTTTGCTCAACTTCGTGCAGGTTCTCTTCTGCCCACAAAAACGGATCGTGCTTTTTACGCTCTGCGAACCAGGCTTCACGGACAGTGTCTGCATCCAGTGTATGAAGAGAGATGGCTTCGCTCCACACGGGGTCGGCGAGGGCGATCTCTTCCACCATCAGCGCAAATATTCTGTCGAGTAGCCCTTCACTGCCTCTGGCTATTTCCGTTTCGATGACCTCTAGAGTCAGTACTGAAAGGGGATCATAAGGGATAGGACAATAAAAATCGGCTTCGGGCAGGATCCCGGTTCGGGACATCAGCACGATTTTTAACGGCTGGCTTGCGTCATCCAACCTGAATGCATTTTCAACAAATTCGCCATGCTGAATAGCCACCGCCATCGCCGCATCCAGTCCGCTCAGGGACGCTCCCATAATGCCCACATGACAGGCACAGATTTTGGCATCCATTAGCCCGGACCAGGGGCTGGGGAAGAACGTCGGGCTTGCATCATCATCCGACCAGACGTGCCCGGTGGCGATAACGGCAAGGTCATACGTGTCAGGAAAAAGTGTGTCGTTTACCGAGAGCGTTACCCCGTCAGAGGTGACGTCAAGATCGGTGACTAACGATGATTCGTGTATTTGTACCTGAAACCCGATTTTTTTAGCCTCTGCCACTACCGCCAGAAAACGATCACGGAAGTATTCCCCCAACAGAATTCGGGGCAAGAATTGTCGGTCGTGGAGAGTGGATTTCCTGATGTCAAAACGGGTCAGATGCGCTTCTGGCTGATTTTTTAGCCAGTCGAGATAGGTAATGAAAATCGGAGGAATTTCAATGCTGGCAATGTTCGCCAGCATCAGACGCGAATTGTCTTCACCGTTGTAAGGCATACCTACGCCTGCTTTATTCGTTTGTTCAAAAACAGTGACGGCAAGTGGTGATTTGCTTTTCAGCAGAGAATAGAAGGTATAAATGCCCGTAGGGCCAGCGCCAATAATCGCGATCCTGAACATCGCTATTTTTCCTGCCTGTTTTGCCATGAGAAAAGCGTAGCAGGACACGTGTCGCTAAATTCGATTATGGGGAATATTTAGGATAAATAGAGAGAATTTGCACCATTTCAGGACTGAAATGGTGCGTCCGAGTGGACTCGAACCACCGACCCCCACCATGTCAAGGTGGTGCTCTAACCAACTGAGCTACGGACGCAGAATGGTGCGTTCAATTGGACTCGAACCAACGACCCCCACCATGTCAAGGTGGTGCTCTAACCAACTGAGCTATGAACGCAACGTGTTGTCTGTGACAACGGGAACGAATATTAGCGGCACAGCCTGGCTGAGGCAAGAGGGAAAATGCAATTTTCTCTCAGATTTCACGCGATTGCTTCATTCCCGCGCAAAATGAAGAGAAAGTAGCCGCCTGAGGGCGGCTACTGTGCGCTTAACGTGCAGCGCGTTGCAAAATCACCGTCGAAGGCTGACGTTGCAGGAAGCGCATTCGCAGCATCATCAGAATGGCGGCTGATGTTAACCCAATGATAAAGCCCATCCAGAATCCGGCAGGCCCCATACGGTCAACCACCAGGTCGGTAAGTGCCAGGATGTAACCTGCAGGCAAACCCAGAACCCAATAGGCAATGAAGGTAATAAAGAAAATGGAACGTGTATCTTTATATCCGCGTAACACGCCGCTGCCGATGACCTGAATGGAGTCTGAAATCTGGTAAACCGCCGCCAGCAACATCAGGTGAGAGGCGAGCATCACGACCTCCGGGTTGTCGTTATAGAGCAATGCAATTTGCTCACGGAGTGCGATGGTAAAAAGAGCTGTACAGGCAGCCATGCACACGCCAACGCCCAGTCCTGTTCGTGCCGCAGTTTGCGCGTCGAGTGTTGAGCCTTGCCCCAGTCGGAACCCTACGCGAATTGTCACGGCTGCCGCGAGTGACATTGGCAAGACGAACATGAGAGAACTGAAGTTCAGTGCAATCTGGTGTCCGGCAACGTTCACAATGCCCAACGGGGAAACCAGCAGTGCGACCACTGCAAACAGGGTGACTTCGAAGAACAGGGCGAGCGCGATCGGCAAACCTAACTGGACGAGGCGCTTCAGAATATTCATATCGGGTTTGCTGAAGCGACTTTCATTGCGAATATCACGCATTGAGCGAGCGCGGTTGACATAGGTGATCATGCTAAAGAACATCACCCAGTACACTGCCGCCGTGGCAACGCCACAGCCAACACCACCCAGTTCAGGCATCCCGAAATGGCCGTAAATAAAGATGTAGTTCACCGGGATATTCACCAGCAGACCGATAAACCCCATGACCATGCCCGGTTTCGTTTTTGCCAGACCTTCACACTGGTTACGTGCCACCTGGAAAAAGAGGTAGCCAGGCGCACCCCAGAGCAGTGCTCGCAAATAGCCCACCGCTTTGTCGGCTAATGCCGGATCAATATTATGCATTGCACGGATGATATGGCCTGCGTTCCAGAGTACCACCATGATCAGCACAGAGACCGCACCTGCAAGCCAGAACCCCTGACGCACCTGATGCGCAATGCGTTCGCGTCGACCTGAGCCATTAAGTTGTGCGATAACCGGCGTCATCGCCAGCAACAGGCCGTGGCCGAAAAGGATCGCCGGGAGCCAGATGGATGTACCGATCGCTACCGCGGCCATATCGGTGGCGCTATAACCACCGGCCATGACGGTATCCACAAACCCCATTGCGGTTTGGGCAACTTGCGCGATGATCACTGGTATTGCCAGTGCTAATAACTGACGCGCTTCATTCATGTACTTCTGCACGTGAACACCTTTTGTATTGTTGTTATTTGAAAGACTAAAAAAGCCGCCGTAACTGGCAGCAAGAAGAAAAAATAGGGGGATGCCAGCTATTGTAGCGGGGTTTAACTAATTATCTAGTGAAAAAATCGCCAGAAAATGCGCTCTGCTGGCAACCTGTTTTTCCAACTGTTATTGTGATGGGATTAAACGGTGTCACCACCGTCCGGAAAAAACAGGAGTTGTAAGCATGTTTACTGGTATTGTGCAGGGCACAGCAAAACTGGTGTCCATTGATGAAAAACCTAACTTTCGCACCCACATTGTGGAGCTGCCGGAATATATGCTTGATGGGCTGGAAACTGGAGCATCGGTCGCGCACAACGGATGTTGTCTGACGGTAACCGAAATTAACGGCAACCATATCAGTTTTGATTTAATGAAAGAGACGCTGCGCATCACCAATCTGGGTGAGCTGGCTGTAGGTGATACCGTAAACGTCGAGCGTGCGGCGAAGTTTAGCGACGAAATTGGCGGGCATTTGATGTCGGGCCATATCATGACAACGGCAGAGGTTGCGAAAATCCTGACCTCTGAAAATAACCGTCAAATCTGGTTTAAAGTTCAGGATCCGTTATTAATGAAATACATCCTGTACAAAGGATTTATTGGTATTGATGGTATTAGTCTGACCGTGGGGGAAGTTACACCTACGCGTTTCTGTGTACATTTAATACCAGAGACATTGCAACGCACCACATTGGGCGCGAAAAAACTGGGGCATCGTGTCAATATCGAAATAGATCCCCAGACGCAAGCCGTAGTGGATACCGTTGAACGCGTGCTTGCCGCAAAAGAAGCTGCGGTAAAAAATTCAACCGTTGATGAATAAAAATAACCCCGGATATCCGGGGTTATTTTTTAGCGGGCTACGCGTAGCCCGTGTTCTACACCGCGGCTGAATACAACCTGCCATAGCTGAATATCACGCGCCCGGAAGGCCCCTGCACAGGCGTTCAGGTAATAGCTGAACATTCGTTTGAATCGTTCCGAATAGTTGTCAGAAATCTCAGACCATGAAGCCTGAAAACGAGCATGCCACGCCATTAACGTGGTGTCGTAGTCTGCGCCAAAGTTATGCCAGTCCTCCACAATAAAATGCGGTTCACTCGCATTAGCGATCTGGCGTACAGAAGGCAGGCAGCCATTCGGGAAAATGTATTTGTTGATCCACGGGTCGACATTATGGTCGGTCACTTTCGAGCCGATAGTGTGTAGCAAAAAAATACCGTCGGGTTTTAAGTTACGGTCAGCGACTGAAAAATAGGTTTTGTAATTTTTGGGCCCGACATGCTCAAACATCCCGACAGAAACAATGCGATCAAACTGGTCATTCAGCTCACGGTAATCCTGCAATAAAATCGTCACGTCAAGATCGCGACACCGTTCCTGTGCCATCTTCTGCTGTTCTGCTGAAATGGTCACACCAACGACGCTAACGCCGTAGTGTTGCGCCATATACTGTGCAAGACCGCCCCAGCCACAGCCGATATCGAGTACCCGCATGCCTGGCTGTAATTGCAGTTTTTCACAAATCAGGCGCAATTTTGCCTGTTGAGCTTCTTCCAGGGTCGTTGCGTCTTTCCAGTAACCGCATGAATATTGCATGAAGGGATCAAGCATGCGGCTAAAAAGGTCATTACCCAAATCGTAATGCTCTTTGCCGACGATCCATGCCCGTTTTTTACTTTGCAGATTGAACAGGCGGGCGGAGGCGACACGCAGTGTATCTTTCAGATGGTGGGGGAGTTGGTTCTCCAGCCCGGCACGTAAAACGCTACTAAAGAAAATATCCAGACGTTCACACTCCCACCAGCCATCCATATAGCTTTCACCGAGACCTAACGACCCCTCCTGCAATACGCGTTTAAAAAAATCGGGATGTTTTACCTGAGGGTCGGAGGCGGAAGACCCGTTAATCGTAATGCCCGCACGACCCAATAGTTCACTGACGATCCTGGACCAGTTGTCGTCCGGAATGCTGACTTCTTCTATGCACGATGAACTCATAGCTTCTCCATCACCTTGCTGTGATCAGAACCTTCAAACAGCGTAGACGCTTTTTCTGGTTTGTGAGAAATCTCACGGTATTACGCCCGCGAGGCTAGTATCCGACGTAGAACAGAGGAAGGGAGATAACCCTTGCCGAAAGGCCGTCCATGGTAAAACGGGAGCACTCCGGCTCCCGTTAACACATAATATTTATCGTATTTATATGAACCAAATTCAGTATAGGCCTCAAAAATGCGTCATTCAATAGAAAATTCTTAGCACCCTAATCACTGAAATGTAACATAATTCCTATCGCAACTATGCGTGGGAGGTCTCTGGCTGAGAATGACTATCCCGTTCATTCTGTGCAGACGACTGCATACGGTATCCGATAGCAGCCAGAACGACTGTAACAAGCATAACGCTGGTGGTGGTCAACAGCGGCGTGGCGATCAACGCAGAAACGACAAGACTTGCCAGGAAGCACAGGCCCAGTTGCAGAGTGTTCTGTAATGCGGCAGCGCTTCCCGTCGCTTGTGGGAATGGACGCAAGGCTTGCGCCACGACGATAGGATAAATTGCGCCATTTGCGATAGCCATTACGCAGAATGGGCTCAAAATTGCCGTCAGTGAAACGCCAGGGATAAAACCTACTGCCCAGGTACTTATGACGCTGAGTGCGAAAAGAGCCAATAGCCACGGTAGCATCTGCTGTCCTTGCCATTTTTGCAGCGCGGCGCGACACCCATATCCACCGACCAGGAAGGCGATCGTTTGTGGGACATAACTCAGGCCGATAGCCGCCGGACCGTAGCCCATCTCATGCAAAATAAACGGTGAACCAGTCAGCCACGCAAAAAAACTTGCTGAACAGGCAGCGTAAATCAGGACGTTACCGCGATATGCTTTGGTACGCAGTAAAGAGATAAACGTAATCGGTTTTGCATCCGGATGTGGTTTTTCCTTAGATGCAGGTTTCAGCGTTAAGGCAGGCAGCATCAGTATCAGGGTGATTGCAAACAACGTGGCGAAGATAGCCTGCCAGTCAAAATGCGCCAGGATCCAGCTTCCCAGCAAAGGTGCGAGGGCTGGAGAAAGCCCCACCAGTGGCATAATTGTGGCAAAGATACGATTGGTGCGTGACGCCGGATAGTGATCCGTTACCAGCGCTTGCCAGGTGACTGCTGCGGCACAGACACCGACCGCCTGAACGAAACGCAATACCAGCAACCAGGTGGCGTCACGTACCCACAACATCCCCAGACAACCCAAAGCAAAAATGGCTAACCCCAGTAACAGCACCGGTTTACGACCAAATCGGTCAGAGAGTGGTCCCCAAAGCAGTTGAGCAAACGCAAAGCCTGCAAGAAATAAACTCAGGCTGGCGCTAATGGCCGCGGCAGGTGTTTGTAAATCTTCCTGCATAGCAGCGAAAGCCGGTAAATACATATCGGTGGCCAAAAAACCCAGCACGCTTAAGCCGCCGAGCCACACTAAAAATCCTTTCCTGGGGTGCATTGTTTTTTTCTCCTGAGGAGGCAGGTGTACATTGGCGCTGAGTGTAGGGAGTGCAAAGCTGCTTGTGAAACGCTAATATTTGGCGAGTGCATTCAAATTTTTTGTAGGCAGAAAATGTGGTCAGATTATTCTTTGGAAGTGGTGGATGCTGTCGCCCGTAACGGCAGTTTCAGCGGTGCAGCTCAGGAGCTTCATCGGGTTCCATCAGCGATAAGCTATACGGTGCGTCAACTGGAGGAGTGGCTGGCAGTGCCGCTGTTTGAACGACGCCATCGCGATGTGGAGTTAACACCTGCAGGTGTATGGTTTTTGAAAGAAGGGCGTTCTGTTATCAAAAAAATGCAGATCACCCGTGAGCAGTGCCAGCAAATAGCGAACGGTTGGCGAGGGCATCTCTCCATTGCCGTCGACAATATCGTCAAACCCGAACGGACTCGGCAAATGATTGTCGATTTTTATCGCCATTTCTCTGATGTTGAGTTGCGGGTTTCACAGGAAGTATTCAACGGCGTCTGGGATGCTCTGGCGGATGGCAGGGTCGAAATGGCTATTGGCGCAACGCAGGCCATTCCTGTCGGGGGGCGCTATGCGTTTCGCGATATGGGAATGCTCAGCTGGACTTGTGTGGTGGCAAGTCACCACCCCCTGGCTGCAATGAAGGGGCCGCTGAGTGACGACACACTCCGTAACTGGCCTTCACTGGTGCGGGAAGATACGTCCCGTTCACTGCCGAAGCGTATTACCTGGTTGCTGGACAACCAAAGGCGTGTTGTTGCGCCTGACTGGGAATCCTCAGCAACATGTTTGTCGGCCGGGCTGTGTGTGGCGATGGTTCCCGTACACTTTGCGCGTCCAAAAATTGACAGCGGTGAGTGGGTTTCGCTGGAACTGGAGAACCCGTTCCCGGATGCAGCTTGTTGTCTTACCTGGCAGCAAAATGATATTTCGCCTGCGCTGGCCTGGCTACTGGAGTATCTGGGAGACAGTGAAACGATGAATAAAGAGTGGTTGAGGGAGCCGGATTAACCGGCTCCGAAAAGAGCATTAGCGACGATAGTCACGGAATGGGCCATCCGCAACAGAGCGACGCTCGATAAGCCGAGGGTGGACTTCAATTGTTTGCGATTCTTCGCGCTTGCTGACAATTCTGTCCATCAACATATTGAACGCTGTTTCACCAAGTGAATCTTTTGGCTGATGAATCGTGGTCAGTGCCGGTGTAAAGAAGCGAGCATTTCGCACATTGTCATACCCGATCACCGAAATATCCTGTGGTACGCGCAGACCAAGTTCATCGGCTGCACACAGTGCGCCCATCGCCATAATGTCGCCACCGCAGAATACAGCGGTTGGTCGGTGCGGCTGTGACACGATCTGCTGCATGGCGTGATAACCAGATTCAGGCTCAAAATCGCCCTGTACAATCCAGTTTTCCGGAACTGTGATCAGCGCTTCTTCCATCGCTTTCATAAATCCAGCCAGACGTCCCGCTCCAGTGTTGCGCTCCAGTGGACCCGGAATGACGCCAATATCGCGGTGGCCACGCTCAACCAGGTAGCGTCCCGCCATGTAACCACCTTCGAAGGCGTTATCATTCACTGAGTCGGTGAAATCAGCCCGGGTATCTCCCCAGTCCATCACAACCATAGGAATATGGCGATACTCTTCCAGCATGGAGAGCACGGACTCAGGGTATTCGGAACACATAACCAGCAGACCATCAACGCGCTTTTGCGCCATCATGGACAGGTAAGCGCGTTGTTTTTCAATGCTGTTCCATGCATTGCCCAGGATCAGCGTATAGCCTTTCTGGAAGCAATTTTTTTCTACTGCTTCAATAATCTCAGCAAAATAGGCTGCTTCACTACTGGTCGCCAGCAAACCAATGGATTTGGTGTGATTGACTTTCAGGCTGCGTGCAACGGCACTCGGCGAATAGTGTAGCTCTTTAATCGCTGCCCAGACCGCATTGCGTGTCTCTTCAGCAACAAAGCGCGTTTTGTTAATTACATGTGATACGGTTGTAGTGGAAACGTTTGCGCGTTTTGCCACGTCTTTTATTGTTGCCATTAAATGTCACTCCAGACCATATCCTAAGCTCCTGAAAAACTTGAAGGTAAACGTTTGCCTTCTCTCACCCTTATCACGCAATTATGAATCGCGACACGCCGGGAAAACGACACAGGACGTCAGGAGGGGGTCAATGGCCGGTACGCTAATAAATTTAGCGTGGAATTTTGTCTGATCTTGACCAAAAGGGGAAGAGCAAAAGTGGTTATCAGTTTAAATCCTGGAAGATTTTTGACGTAAACTGTGTAAAAATGAGCAAGCTCACTTTTCATGTGGGGATTAAAAGGGGAAAAATTGATGAGTACCGATCTTAAGTTTTCGTTAACGACCACCATTATTGTGCTGGGTTTGATTGTTGCCGCAGGTTTTACTGCCATTCTGCACTGATTTAAACGGGGGGAGAAACCTCTCCCTCCGAACCTTCCTCAATTGTTGCTTTTCCGCTAAATATCTTTTGCTGTTTTGCTAACTTTTCATTTTTTGTGATTGATGTCATGCTTTCCGCTTCTTTGTTCTGTGTCGAGAACCGACGCAGCATCCGGAGTTGACCCATGAAAATCAATTTTCCTCTGCTGGCCCTGGCGATTGGCGCCTTTGGGATTGGCACTACTGAGTTCTCCCCGATGGGGCTACTGCCGGTTATTGCCCGGGGTGTAGATGTTTCTATACCTGCGGCAGGCATGCTGATCAGTGCTTATGCCATTGGTGTAATGGTTGGCGCACCGTTAATGACGTTGCTGCTTTCGCATCGTGCTCGCCGTAATGCTCTGATTTTCCTGATGGCTATCTTTACGCTGGGAAATGTGCTTTCAGCCATTTCGCCGGATTACACCACGTTGATGCTGTCACGCATTCTGACGAGTCTTAACCATGGTGCATTCTTCGGCCTGGGCTCGGTTGTTGCTGCCAGTGTCGTGCCTAAACATAAACAGGCCAGCGCAGTGGCAACCATGTTTATGGGGCTGACGATCGCCAATATTGGTGGTGTGCCGGCGGCAACATGGCTGGGAGAGGTCATTGGCTGGCGGATGTCTTTCCTGGCAACGGCCGCGCTGGGTGTTGTGGCAATGGTCGCGCTCTTCTTCTCATTACCAAAAGGGAGCGCCGGCGAGCGTCCTGATGTCCGTAATGAACTGGCGGTATTGATGCGCCCTCAGGTGTTGTCGGCACTTCTGACCACCGTACTGGGTGCGGGGGCGATGTTTACGCTCTATACCTATATTTCGCCGGTACTGCACGACATTACCCATGCGACTCCCGTCTTTGTGACGGCTATGCTGGTGTTGATTGGCGTCGGATTTTCTCTGGGGAACTACCTGGGGGGAAAACTGGCCGATCGCTCCGTCAGTGGTACGCTGAAAGGGTTCTTAACCTTGCTGATTATCATTATGCTGGCGATCCCGTGGCTTGCGCGCAGTGAAGTCGGGGCTGCTGTCAGTATGGTTATCTGGGGCGCGGCAACGTTTGCGGTAGTCCCACCACTGCAAATGCGCGTCATGCGTGTGGCCAGCGAAGCACCGGGTCTGTCGTCTTCGGTAAATATCGGGGCGTTTAACCTGGGGAATGCTCTCGGGGCCGCCGCAGGTGGGGCGGTGATTTCAGGTGGCCTGGGCTACAGCTTTGTTCCTGTGATGGGGGCGATTATTGCTGCACTCGGGTTGTTGCTGGTGTTGATGTCAGGACGTAAACAACCTGAAACGGCTTGCGCCACAGATTAAATAAAAACGCAGAAGGGCGAACCCTTCTGCGTGTCTTTTATGCAGCGAAATTCTTCGCAACAAATTCCCAGTTAACCAGTGCCCAGAAATGCTCCAGGTAATTTGGACGGGCATTACGGTAATCGATGTAATATGCGTGTTCCCACACATCGACCGTCATCAGTGGTGTTGCTTTAGTGGTCAGTGGCGTGCCTGCGTTAGAGGTCGAAACGATAGCCAGCTTGCCATCAGCCTCTTTCACGAGCCAGGTCCAGCCAGAGCCAAAGTTTTTCACTGCGGCATCAGTAAACTTCGCTTTAAAATCTGCGAAGCTGCCAAATGTAGCATTAATAGCAGCAGCCAGTTCACCGGTAGGTTCTCCGCCCGCATTTGGAGCCAGGCAGTGCCAGTAAAACGTATGGTTCCACACCTGAGCCGCGTTATTGAACACGCCCCCTTCAGAACTGCGTACGATCTCTTCCAGCGTTTTGCCTTCGAAATCGGTGTCTTTGATCAGGTTATTCAGGTTGGTGACATACGTCTGGTGATGTTTGCCGTAATGGTATTCCAGGGTTTCCACAGAAATGTGTGGGGCCAGGGCGTCTTTTGCATACGGTAGTGCAGGTAATTCGAACGACATTGCTTCTCTCCTTATTATTTTGTTGCTGCCAATAACCATAAAGACAGCAGGGATAGAGTAGCAAATTGAAAGGGTATGCAAAAGAGGAACTTACCCTGCCACGGAGGTGGCAGGGCAGGGGTTAGCGGATGGTTTTTGGCGTCATCACACGGCGAGCGCCCACGTAGTGGCGTACCCAGTAATCTTCGCTCAGAGAGGTGATTTGAATGTCCTGGCCGCTACGTGGAGACTGGATGAATTTCCCGTTACCTACGTAAACGCCCACATGGTCGGCCATCCCACGCCCTTGGGTGCGGAAGAAGACCAGATCGCCGCTTTCGAGTTCGCCACGGTCGACAGGAGAGGCATCACGCAGGTGGTACATCTCGTTTGCAGTACGTGGGATACGGAATTTCACCAGGTCTTTGTAGGCGTAGTAGACAAGACCGCTGCAATCAAAACCGGTACGCGGTGATGTTCCGCCCCAGTGATAAGGCTTGCCAATTTGCCCCATCAGTTTATTCATGGCCGTTTTTTGTGCCTTTTGCACGCGTACCTTATGAACTTCAGCCACCTTCGTCACTTTGACGCATTTCGCTTTATGGCCTTTACGTGGCGTGCATTTTTCGGTCACAACCTTTGTCAGTACAGGAGTGGCTTTTCGGGTAGCGGAATGGGCAGTGCGAGTCGTTTTGGTTTTACTGGAGGCGGTATGCTTGGTTTGAGCGGTAGTTTTTTTCTTTTCGTTCTTACTGCTTGGTTTTTTCTTACGTTCTGTGGTTTTTGCCAGATGCGATTTTTGCACAGCAGAGTGCCGCGCCTGCTCGGAGGCGTTAGCCGCTGGCGTGAAAGCGAGTGTTGTAAACAGTAAAGCACAGAGCGTGATCGAGATTTTATTTATCCGCGCCACTGGGCAGTCCCCTGATAAATGCCGGTCATCAATAAGACCCGCGTATGATTTACAAAGCCCGTCGATTCTAATCTATAAAAACCCGAGAAGTTAATAGCATTTTTCAATCTAAAATCGTGTTTCGTTAGCAAGTGCAAAAAAATTCATCAATCTGTCGCACTATTGTTCACTCCCTAAGCAAAACCTTAGATTAAATAGGGTTAAGCTACATTTGGAATGCAACTTATACGCGTAACCGTTAAAATATATAGACGTGACAAAAATGTTATTTTCCGATGTCCGTCTGAACCGCTACAATGACAGACGAATGCCGTAACAGAAGTTAAAGGAAGCAAGACATGAGCACCACTATTGAAAAAATCCAGCACCAGATTGCTGAAAACCCGATTCTCCTGTACATGAAAGGTTCTCCAAAACTGCCAAGCTGCGGTTTCTCCGCGCAAGCGGTCCAGGCGTTGTCTGCCTGCGGCGAGCGTTTTGCTTACGTTGATATCCTGCAAAACCCGGATATTCGCGCTGAATTACCAAAATATGCAAACTGGCCGACGTTCCCGCAACTGTGGGTTGATGGTGAGCTGGTTGGTGGTTGCGACATCCTGATTGAAATGTATCAGCGTGGCGAACTGCAGCAGTTGATCAAAGAAACGGCAGCTAAGTACAAATCAGAAGAGCCTGATGCGGAATAAGTTTTTGCCCCAGTAAAAAAGCGACCATAGCGGTCGCTTTTTTTATGTCTGGTACAGATTACTCTTCGCTTTCGCCCATCGATAACGGCCAGCCGCCAAGACGCTTCCAGCGGTTCACAATCTCACAGAATAACTCTGCTGTACGTTCGGTATCGTACAATGCGGAGTGCGCCTGTGTACCGTCAAAATCGATCCCTGCGGTGATGCAGGCTTTCGATAGCACAGTCTGACCAAGTGCCAGGCCGCTCAGGGCCGCGGTATCAAAGGTAACAAACGGGTGGAAAGGGTTGCGTTTGAGGGATGCTCGCTCGGCAGCAGCCATCATAAAGCTGTGATCAAATGTGGCGTTGTGGGCCACCATAATTGCGCGACTGCAATCACTCTCTTTCATCCCTTTGCGTACCATTTTAAAAATGGCGTGCAGGGCGTCGTACTCGCTCACCGCACCGCGCAGGGGGTTATGCGGGTCAATACCGTTAAATGCCAGCGCTTCGGGTTGCAGGTTTGCACCTTCGAAGGGGTCAACATGGAAATGCAGCGTGGTGTCCGGTGAAATCCAGCCCTGTTCATCCATCTTCAGCGTGATGGCAGCAACTTCAAGCAGCGCATCGGTTTTAGCGTTGAATCCCGCAGTTTCAACATCAATAACAACAGGATAAAAACCACGAAAACGGTCGCGTAGACCGGCAAATTGAGCGTTATCGGACATCAGGGTCTCTTACAAGGGGAAAAAAGCAGAGCGCATTATGGCAAATTTTGAGGGGGGATGCAGTAAAACTAGGGGCGCATCGCGCGCCCGTGAGAATCAATTGCCCAGACCACGACCCGCATCTTTGGCTTCGATCAACTCGATTTTATAACCATCAGGATCTTCAACAAAAGCAATGACCGTCGTGCCGCCTTTTACCGGACCGGCTTCGCGCGTGACGTTGCCGCCGTTGCCACGAATACGTTCGCAGGCCTCTGCCGCATTATCGACTTCGAGGGCGATATGGCCGTAGGCCGTGCCCAGCTCGTATTGGTCTACACCCCAGTTATAGGTCAGCTCAATGACCGCTTCATCGCTTTCCGGGCCGTACCCGACGAATGCCAGCGAGTATTTATATTCCGGATTTTCACTGGTACGCAGCAGTTTCATGCCCAGTACGTTAGTGTAAAAATCGACAGAACGTTGTAAATCGCCAACGCGCAGCATGGTGTGAAGTAGGCGCATAATTTCCTCATTAACGAATGGATTATGTTTTTGAACAGAAACGATGTTTTAGTATAGCGGCGAAGTATCGCCGCTATCAATGAGGGGATTATAAAGAAGGGTAATCGGTGTAGCCTTCAGCCCCGCCGCCGTAGAAGCTTTCTGGACGCTGTGGATTCAGTTCCGCTTTACGTTCCAGTCGGGCGACCAGATCAGGGTTGGCAATATAATCGCGCCCAAAAGCAACCGCGTCGATCAGACCTTTGCTAATCAGATCTTCTGCTTTTTCTGGGGTATATGCGCCTGCACCAATAATCACACCGTGGAAACGTTCACGCACTTTCTGGCGGAATGCTTCGGTGTAAGGCTGACCACCGGCCCAGTCTGGCTCGGACATGTGCAGATAGGCAATACCACGTTTAGCCAGCTCTTCAATCAGATACAGCGCATCGGCTTCTTCGTTCGGACCGTTGTCAACGTTCTGGAAAGAACCAACTGGAGATACACGAATACCAATACGGTCCGGGCTCCACTCCTGACAGACGGCATCAACCACTTCCAGTACCAGGCGTGCACGGTTTTCCACACTACCGCCATACTGGTCGGTACGATGGTTGGAAGACGGAGACAGGAACTGGTGTAGCAGGTAGCCGTGAGCAGAATGCAGTTCAACCAGATCAAAACCCGCTTCGCGCGCGTTAGCTACGGCCTGACGGAAATCGTTCACAATGCCAGGGATCTCATCAAGCTCAAGTGCGCGCGGCATAGAGGTATCAACACGAATGGCATGTCCGTTTTCATCACGCAGAGAGGTACGCGTACCTGCGCTCAATGCGGAAGGAGCCACAGGAGCCTGACCACCAGGTTGAATGCTGTTATGTGAAATACGACCGGTATGCCACAGTTGAACCGCAATGCGACCCTCTTCAGCATGAACACCCGCTGTAATTTTCTTCCAGGCTGCCACTTGTTCCGGGCTGTGCAGGCCTGGTGCGCCAGCATATCCTTTTGCCTGGGCTGAAATTTGAGTTGCTTCTGAGATGATAAGACCAGAGCTGGCACGCTGACGGTAATATTCACCCATCAGTGGAGTTGGGATATCACCCGGTTCAATACTGCGCAGGCGTGTAAGAGGGGCCATGAATACGCGGTTTGGTGCGGTAACGGCTCCCACTTTCAGTGGGGTAAATAATTTTTCAGCTGACATAGAAACTCCTGAGTAGACCGGTCGACTAGTAATGAGGTAAATAAAAACGCCTGTCAAACGCCAGGCGTTGTAATACTGTTTTTCACATGAGCCAACGCGCTTTCGAGCGGCACGGCACTGCGAGAAATCTTGGCTTGCAGGTTTGCACCTAACCAAAGGGCATATAAAACCTGGGCCTGCGTTAACGGCTCGCCGGTGAAGGTGAGCGTTTTTTCACTGCGACCTTTTTCCAGCGCCTGAGCCAGCAGGGCGATAACCCCGCTTGCTCCTTTGTCCATTGCGGTGCGCATATCTTCTGAAAGATCGCACACTTCCGCAGAGAGTTTGACCGTCAGGCAACCGCTAATAATGCCCTGTTGGCAAAACTGTTTCAGCGTTTCCTGATAGTAGTTAAGAACACGATCCCGATAGTTACCTTCACCGCTCGTAAAGTGGGTGGCAAGTCGCTGGTGGTAGCTGGCATAGTGCCGCTCAAGCATGGCCACGCCAAACGCTTCTTTGGATCGAAAATAATGGTAAAACGATCCTTTAGGAACCTCAGCGGTTTTCAATAACTCGCTCAGACCCATTCCCGTAAACCCCCGGTGCATACACAGGCGCTCGCCGGTTTCCAGGAGGTGTTCACGGGTATCATGTTCTGTGTTTCTGCTCATGCCGCCACTCTAATAGACCGTTCGGTCTAATGCAAGCATCATTGTTGACGACAATGTGTCAGAAGATCCAGCTGTGGTTGATAAACGGTTGATTTTACATTCATCATCCCCAGGACTGTTGAGAACAGATTGTCCTGAGAAACAGCCTCTTTTGCGGCCTGGTCGCGCAAACATTGCTCATTAATCCCAAAGTTTTTTGTGTAGTCCGGGGACAGCCAAAACATGAAAGGAATGTGCGTCTGCTGCTCAGGGGCCAGCATATATGGCGTGCCGTGCAGATAAATCCCGCTTTCGCCCAATGATTCACCGTGATCCGAGAGGTAAACCAGGGCTGTGTTCATGGTTGACTGCCGTGCTTTCAGAGCGTCGATTGTTTTACTGACCACACTGTCGGTATAAAGAATGGTGTTGTCATAAGTGTTAATCAGTGCCTGGTGGTCGCAATCCTGAATTTCATTGGTATCGCAGGTTGGCGTAAATTGGCGGAAATTGTCCGGGTAGCGGTTGTAATACGCAGGTCCGTGGCTGCCCATCAGGTGAATCACGAGTACAGAATCTTGCTTCAGACCATCAAGAACATCATCCAGACGATAGAGGTTTACATCGTCAATACAGGATTTATCTTTGCAAAACTGCTCCAGCTTCCACTGAGTCATGTCGGTGTGCGGCACTCGGTCACAAGCCCCTTTGCATCCACCGTCGTTATCTCGCCACAGAATATTGACACCGGCATGGCCCAGTACGTCGAGCAAGCCTTCCTGATGGCGTGCAAGGTCTGCATCATATTTTTTACGGGTCATACCTGAGAACATGCAAGGTACAGAAACCGCGGTTTCCGTCCCACAGGAGGATGCCTGCGGGAAGTTGATCATGTTTTGTTTTTTCAGTTGCGGATTGGTTTCACGCTCATAACCATTTAGCGAATAGTTTGCCGCACGTGACGCTTCGCCAACGACCAGTATCAGAACGGTTTTCTTTTTCTGCCCGGAAATCAGTGGACCCTTGTGCGCATCTTCTCCAATGCGAACCAAAGATTGATCACCTGCAAACCAGCGTGCTTTGCTGTATTTCGCCATCGCACTGACATAGTTCGCTGGCGTGACCATTTTGACGATGCTTTTGTTATTACGAAACAGCGATGCGTAGTCCTTATAAAACACGGACGCGACGAGAATAATCACCAGTAGTGCGCCAAGAATAGACACGATACGCATCAGCAGAGCAACCCACCATTTCCCGGTGCGAATACGTACAAGTGCTAACACGACGGAAGGAATAATCCCCGCTATGGCAATCCATGTCAGTAGTTGGGGGGTGACTAACGCTGTGGCTTCCTGTGAATTTGTTTCGAAGACGTTGACCATCATATTCTGGTCAATAACGGCTCCATAGGTGTACATAAAATAGGTTGCAGCGGCGCAGCCAATAGTGAGCAGGATCAGCAGTGGCTTACGGATAAACGGGATATTCAGCAAGCTGAAGATAATCACCCAACCACAAAACAACACCAGCGGAATAGATGCTGCGAACAACATGTCATGAAACTGTGTTGGCGCAATAATAGCCCAGCTACGCTGGATAAAGAGCGCGTTGAGAAAGGTGAAAAGGAGTGCACAGCCCAGAGTGAATTTCGTGTCGTTACACTGTAACTTTTTAATCAACCACATCGAGATCATAACCATTCATTTTATTGATGCTGGCGAGTATAGAGAGGGAAGATTAGTGAAACCTTAATGCCACATTTCTGTGGTAAAGCCCTTGCACACGGGACGTTTAACGTCTTCACTGTAGGTGATGAATGGTGTGTGGAGGTGCGTGTGGCAGAGCAACTGGAGTTTTTCCCTGTCCAGAGCCCGTGCCGGGGTATTTGTCAGTCGGATGAGCGCGGATTCTGTCGGGGGTGTATGCGTACACGCGATGAGCGTTTTAACTGGCAAAATTTGAGCGACACACAAAAACAGGACGTTCTGCGTCTCTGTCGACAGCGCCTGCTGCGCAAATTACGCGCAAGCAAGACAGGTAATACCGAAGAACCCCAGCAACCTTCACTGTTTTAGCAGCGCAATTGCGTATACTCATAGCATCTATTCCTTGAGGAAATTGTTATGGTTCAGCGTATTGCCCTTGCACCCCAGGGCCCGGAATTCTCCCGCTTTGTGATGGGTTACTGGCGCCTGATGGACTGGAATATGTCCCCGCTTCAACTGGCGAGCTTTATTGAAGAGCACCTCGATTTAGGCATTACTACTGTCGACCATGCTGACATCTATGGCGGCTATCTGTGTGAAGCCGCATTTGGTGAAGCGTTAAAATTGGTTCCGGCGTTACGTAACCGGATGGAGATCGTCACAAAATGCGGTATCGCGACCACGGCCAAGCCTGAACACGCTCTGGGCCACTACATCACGACTCGCGATCACATTGTTCAGAGCGCTGAGCAATCTCTGGCCAATCTTGCGACCGATCATATCGATCTTTTGCTGATTCACCGTCCCGATCCATTGATGGATGCTGATGAAGTGGCAGAGGCGTTCCTGAACCTGCATCAGAGCGGTAAAGTTCGTCATTTTGGCGTATCAAACTTTACTCCGGCGCAGTTCACACTGCTCCAGTCTCGTCTGCCATTTACCCTGGCAACCAACCAGGTTGAGATCTCCCCGGTACACCAGCCGTTACTGCTGGATGGTACACTGGATCAACTGCAACAGTTACGTATACGGCCGATGGCATGGTCTTGCCTCGGTGGTGGGCGCTTGTTTAACGATGAGGCGTTCCAGCCATTGCGTGATGAATTGACCACGATTGCACGAGAACTGAATGCGGAAAGCATTGAGCAGGTAGTTTATGCGTGGATTATGCGTCTGCCATCGAAACCATTGCCAATTATCGGTTCTGGCAAAATTGAACGTGTTCGTGCGGCAATAGCGGCGGAAGAGCTGCAAATGACCCGTCAACAATGGTTCCGCATCCGTAAAGCGGCGCTGGGGTATGATGTTCCCTGATAACAAAACCCCCTGATTTCCATCAGGGGGTTTCCTCATGTTGTTCGGAAATGGTCCCAGGCGCAGGAGCCTGCTCAAGCTGAGAAAGAGAGCAATGTAAGCGCCAGATCAATGAGGCCAGGTCGCGTGCTGCAGGCGCAGGGTGGCGTCCCAGGGTTGTGCAAATTCGTTGTAACTCCTCCAGCGTCAGTGCCAGTGGTCGTTGCTGAACGCCCCGTTCACTCATCACGTCCCGCAGCAGCGCAATACAAACATCACGAACCTGCGACAACGGATCCGATCGTGTTTCCCAGGCGCGTAATTGCCACACCACATGTGAACAATTGAGCAAGACAACGCCCCAGCGCAGCAACCAGCGGCGGGAGAGAGAGTCCTGACTATTATTCAACTGGCTAACATGATGGTAAACCAGCGATTCATATTCACTCTCGCGAAGGTGGGGTTTACGGCTCAGTTGATCGACGAATCCTCTGCGCAACTCGCGAATATGGCGTCGACTCTTACGTGCGTCGGAGCCTGGTCGCAGAACGGCAAACGCCAGCCAGGCGAGGGCAACCCCCAGAATTTTTGCCAGGTTGTCGTTCAGGAAATCTGCAAAATCATAAACCGGTGGGTTTGTTACGGCGATAAATGACCCCATAAACACAATCAGTTGTCCCCATAAACCAGCCAGTTTCGGCATCTGTAACTTCAGCAGTTGCATGGTGGTGAGCAGAGGAAAGAGAAAAAGCAGAAATTGCCACAAGTCAGTGATTTGGACCATCAATCCGAACATGACCACAAAACTGAAGAGTGACAGGAGCGTCAGCGTACGCAGTAGTAGCGTCAGGGAATTAAAGGGAGAGGCGACCACGGAGTACAGTACGCAACTGATGGCGGCAAGTGTCAACGCTGCTGAACTTGCGTCCCACTGCGTTGCGATTCCCCATGTACCGACAAGCATGAGCGCACAAAAGGTACGAAAGCCGCTCCAGAGTGCTTCCATGTTATCTGTGTGTCTTGCTAGCGCTGGGCTTTGCGGGACCGCAAATTTCGTAATCGGTGTGGCATTTTCAATGGTATTTATCCAGCGACTGCTCTGCAAATAGAGCCGACAAAAATAGCGCAGCCTCTGCCAGAACGCGCGATGCCGGTAATCATACTCATCCACAGGGGCCAGTGGAGCAATAATGCGTGCAACGGTGTAAAAGTCGGTCTGCGGGCGGGCTAGGGTATTGAGCAGGGTTTCAATGACGTCACGGGTATTTTCAGGTGGATTAGGCCAGTTGAGCAACATTCGGCGCAGACTGGAGATCGCACTGGTCATCCGCAACTGTTGGTGCAAAACATAGTTGAGCAGCGCATTTTGGCGGCGAAAGCGGTAGTGGCTCCAGAACGCCTGGATCCGCAGAAGATTCATGGTCAGGATTTGACCGATGACTTTTTCATGAGCAAGGCGGATCTCGTCGTTGGTTTCGGGCTGCCAGAGAAGACTGGCATGCTCAAGCAAACGGGCATGCATTGTTTTCAATGCAATGATGAGTGCTGTGCCATCGGACGTGCTGGGCAAGATCATCATCATTACGCCGCCGCACAAAATGCCGACAATGACTTCGCAAACACGGGCCTGTGCGATATCCCACAGTTCAGTTGTGTCCAGAACATTGATCATCGGAAAAGCGATAATGGCCGCAGTATAGCCAGCCAGTTGAAACGCGTAAGCGACATTATTGGTAAAATGCGCGCAGGCCCAGGTACAAAAACCTAGCCAGCTCGCCATGCTGAGTAAAAACAGCCAGGGATCGTTGAGGGTATGACCTGCAATGATGAGCGCTGCAGTTGCGCCTAATAAGCTACCGACAACGCGCCCCAGGCTTTTGCTAATAACACCTCCAACGGTTGGGAAACTCACCACTGCCGCAGAAGTCATCGCCCAGTAAGGTTCATCCAGATTGAGATAATAAGCGATGGTAAGGGCAAGGCACATTGCAATGCCGTTTCGAAGCGCATACCGCCATTGTGGGCGCGTCGCTTTAATCCAGGGGGTATTACGCCAGGAAAAAGCCTGCAAATTCATCTGCGTGTTCCAATTGACACAGTGCAGGTTGTACCTGACACCAGTGTAATGTCCTGCGGTATGTTATCGAATTCCACCCGAACCGGGACACGTTGAGCAAGGCGCACCCAGGGAACATTGGGTTTGATATCCGGAACCAAACCGGAATCTGTCTCTACGCTTTGATCGTAAATGGCACGTCCAATGCTTGAAACGTGACCCTGTAACGTCTGCGAGCCGCTGTAAAGTGTGATCTGAGCGGGTGCTCCGTTCCGAATATGGCGTAATTTTGTCTCTTCAAAATAACCGACAACATAAAAAGAGTGGCTATCAATCAGCGCAAAAACGGGTTGACCGGTCGTTGCGTAATTACCGACGCGTGTAGATAAGTTTGTCACCCACCCATCCACAGGGGCTTTAACGACAGTTTGGGTCAGTTGCCATTCAGCCTGTTTAAGGGAAGCCTCAGCCACATCTACACTGGCCTGCATAGCCTTGACATTGATATTGGCGGTATCTAAGTCTTCTGCAGAAATGTAATTTTGCGATAAATGGCGGCGGCGGTTGGCTTCATTATTGGCTTTGGCCAGGTCGGATTGTGCCTTTGCAAGTTGCGCCTGAGCATTAAGGATCGCGATATGGTACGGCGTTTCATCGATGCGGAATAACACATCGCCCGCTTTTACGAACTGGTTATCTTTAATAAGAAGTGTCGTGATACTGCCTGAAACCTGAGGGGTAATGCTGACCTGCTCGGCGCGGATTTTTCCATCTCTCGTCCAGGGTGATTGCATATAAAAGTTCCACAGCCACCAACCGGCGAGGAGTGCCAAAGCGAGCACAAAAAGAGTGGAAAAGTATTTAAGCGTTTTCAGGGTCATAATCACCACACAATCAATACGGCAAGGCCAAGACACACGGACAGGGCAAACAGGGAAAGATCCATTAGCATGGGATGCCAGATTTCACCGGAATACATCCAGTCACGCAGTAGACGATGTGCAACAAGCCAAATCAAAAATCCCAGCAGGGCGGCTTTAAACAGGGGAGGAAAGTATACGGATGCGCCGACGATCAGATCTTGAAGAGGTAACCCTGCGGAGCGATAAGAGAACGTCACGAGCAGAAATCCTTTGCAGAGGAGAGAATGCCACGATGGCCTGTCTTAAAATAATGAAGCATCAGCATTCAGTGTAAATCATACTTTCGACATGGATGAATGTAGTATTGCATTTGTTTTGGCAATATAAATGCTGCACACTATTCTAAAATCAGTATAATAACTTAGCAAGCTAATTATAAGGAGATGAAATTGGAATCGCCATTAGGTTCTGATCTGGCAAGGTTAGTACGCGTCTGGCGTGCTCTGATTGACCATCGCCTCAAACCTCTGGAATTGACACAGACACATTGGGTAACGTTGCATAATATTCATCAGCTTCCACCCGAACAGTCGCAAATTCAACTGGCAAAAGCGATAGGCATTGAGCAACCGTCACTGGTACGTACGCTTGATCAGCTGGAGGAAAAAGGACTTATTTCCCGCCAGACCTGCGCCAGCGATCGTCGCGCTAAGCGGATTAAACTTACTGAGAAAGCGGCTCCCATCATCAGCGAGATGGAAGCGGTTATCAGCAAGACGCGAGGGGAGATCCTGTCAGGGATTTCACCCGCGGAGCTGGAGATGCTCATTAGCCTGATTGGGCGACTTGAACAAAATATCAGCGAACTGCAGTCACGTGGCTGATATCACTAAAAAGCCTTGCAGCAGCAAGGCTTTTTTTATCGATAGACCACGACGCGGTTTCGACCTGTCTCTTTAGCCTCGTACATCGCTTTATCGGCACATTCAACGCAATGCTCTGCTGTGACATTTGCGGATGTTGCGGTAAACACGCCCATACTGATGGTAATCGGCTCCGGGAGTTGTCCGTTGCTGCTGGCGTTGTCATAGCTGCTTAAATTTACGCGAATACGCTCTGCAACCTGACGTGCAGCCTCTGAAGGCGTATTGCTCAGGAGCAGAACAAACTCTTCTCCCCCAATCCGCGCGGCGATGTCTTGTGGTCTTACCGAGTCCACCAGCAGGTTTGAGACAAACTGCAAGACTTTGTCTCCCTGGAGGTGTCCGTAGCAATCGTTGATTCGCTTAAAGCGGTCAAGATCGCTGACGATCACAGACACAGGTTTTGACTCTTTCGCTGTGCTGAGTGCGAGGTTTAGCGTGTCGTAAAAATAACTGCGATTGTAGAGGCGTGTAAGCGGATCGCGAATCGAGTTTTGATAAGACTGTTGGTACTTCAAATGGGAATCGCGGTAGAGATTAAAAACATCATAAAGCAAAATGAAAATGATGAGTAATGTCGCAACCGTTTCAAATAAACGGGCGCGATACCAGGCAATATCTTCTGCATGACCACCAAATAACAGCATGGTCAATGTCACGATATAGCAGACACATAAAAAGTTTCCGCCCACCCAAAACAGATTGCGCAGACGGGTAATAATCATCAGGGTTACTAATGTAACAATCCATAAGATGATCAAAATGATATTGATAACCTGGCTCCAGAGAACCATAAATTGCCGGGTTTCATTATCAACTAAATCCAGCGTTAACAATGAAGAATGGCTGGAATAACACCACGCCAGCACAACCATACATACGGTAAAAAGAGATGCGACGGAAATAATTGAAACATGCGCCAGTCGTGACAGCGGAAAATCTCTGACGGTATAAAGTACGGCTGCAACGATAATCAATACGGCCATCATGATATGGCGGAACATAAAGAAAATCATGGCGTCGTTATAATTGATGACATTGAACTGGTACAGGTCAAGCCACTCGGGAAAGCTTGCTAATGTACCGACCATGAGTAGCGTCGAGCCTGAAAAGGTAAGCGCGATGACGATAAGATACAGCCGCTTTCGGTCACACCAGTATTTCATTGCCATGAAACAGGCAATAAATAGATGAAATACGAGTAAAAAGATGGTGAGTGTCGGGAATAAGAGCGGTGAAAACGAAGGGACGAGTTCGACCAGTTCTAAAAAAGAATATTGCAATATCCCGATGACAATAATGCAACAAAGGCTAAAGTAGACATAACGGTTGTTTACATAACGACTAATCAGAATCATATGTGTTTTTTTAAAAGATAATAGAGTGCATTAAAAGTAAGTTGGATTCTGACAGTCTAACGGGGTCACGAGAAAATACTTTGCGCAGGGACAATGCAGGTGGGGATTAATTAATTATATGATGAATGAATTAAGTAATTTTATTTATTTAAATGATGTTTATTGTCAAAGGATGTGGCTATGAAGCCACATCCTTTACATGATTATCGTGGAGAAACAGTAACCTGACTGCCGTTGCTGGCCAGTACCACACGTTGGCCGGATGAGAACTTGGTGTTGCCTTGTTTTTGAACAACCATAATGGTGTTGCCGTCGTCTTTACGGATTTCCAGCTCTACGCCCTGGGTTTTGTTCATTGCACCCTGAACCCCCTGGCCTGCGACACCACCAGCGACTGCGCCTGCTGCTGTTGCCAGAGAACGGCCTGTGCCACCCCCGACGGTGTTACCCAGGAAGCCGCCCAATACTGCACCACCGATTGCGCCAATCACGTTGTTGTCATCGCCACCCTGGATCTGAACAGGACGCACATTAACAACAGTACCGTAAGTCACGTTTTGAACTTGTTTAGCTTCGGAAGCGGTGTAAACGTCGCCAGAAAGGGAATCGTTATTCACACAACCAGCCAGAGTTAATCCAATCAGCGAAACGCCCAGTACACGTAAAATCATTTGAATCTCCTGTTCACCAAAAACGCTCAAGTGAGCATCCGTTATGGCTAAATTATATGGCATACCGAGCCATAGATCATATCTTTGCACTAACAATGGGAAAATTGTACTTGAATTTGACTTAACGAGACATAAACAAAAACGGGCAACGGTTACGTGTCTGACATTGTTAAAAAATCTTAACGCGACATAGTAAAGCATTGCGGTTTATGGTGGAGTGTTTGCCATTAGTTCACGCAACGTAAGGAATACGCATGAAATCGGGTCGCTACATAGGTGTTATGTCAGGCACTAGTCTTGATGGGGTCGATGTTGTATTGGCCGCAATAGATGAAAACATGGTGGCGCAGCAGGCAAGCCTGACCTGGCCGATTCCTGTCTCCCTCAAAGAAGATATTCTGAATATCTGCCAGGGCCAGCAACTGACACTTTCTCAACTGGGACGGCTTGATGTGCGGTTAGGCGTGTTATTTGCCGACGCGGTATTGGCGCTTATGCACAAAGAGAACCTTCAGCCTCAGGATGTGGTCGCGATTGGCTGTCATGGGCAAACGGTGTGGCATGAACCTACAGGTGAAGCGCCACACACGATGCAAATCGGTGATAACAACCAGATCGTCGCGAAAACCGGCATTACGGTTGTTGGTGACTTCCGGCGTCGTGATATCGCACTTGGTGGACAAGGTGCACCGCTCGTACCTGCTTTTCATCAGGCACTGTTGGCACATCCGCAGGAACGTCGAATGGTGCTCAATATTGGGGGTATTGCTAATTTGTCGATGCTCATTCCAGATCAGCCTGTGCGGGGTTACGATACCGGGCCTGGGAATATGCTGATGGATGCCTGGATATGGCGTCAATGCGGAAAACCCTACGACAAAGATGCTCTGTGGGCCTGCGAAGGAAAAGTGATTATTCCGCTGTTGCAGTCCATGTTAAGTGACCCTTATTTTTCTGCGCCAGCCCCGAAAAGCACAGGCAGAGAGTATTTCAATTATGGCTGGCTTGAGCGCCAGTTAGCACAATTCCCCGCGCTCGCCCCGCAGGATGTCCAGACCACTCTTGCTGAATTAACTGCGATATCAATTTCGGAACAAGTACTGCTCAGCGGTGGTTGCGAACGCCTGTTGGTATGCGGCGGCGGTAGCCGAAATCCGCTCGTTATGGCTCGTCTTGCCGGGTTATTGCCGGGTACAGAGGTTTCAACGACCGATGACGCAGGGATCAGTGGCGATGATATGGAGGCACTGGCATTTGCCTGGCTTGCCTGGCGAACCGTGGCCGGATTACCCGGTAATTTACCGTCGGTGACGGGGGCGCGCGAAGCCAGTGTTCTTGGGGCGATTTTTCCTGCAAATCCACGTCATAATCAGAGTTAACTGAAATTCAACGCAACGTGTAACCGCTAAGATTAACAGGAAAACAGGAGGGCAACGCTGCCCTCCAGGACCAGGATCGTCTTCGGAACACGCCCATGAAAAAACTCTTTCTTGTTGTTGCCCCTTTCTTACTGGCAGGATGTAGCGTCTACAACCAGTTTGTTGAACGTATGCAGACGGATACGCTCGAATACCGCTGCGATGAAAAACCGCTGACCGTTAAGCTGAACAATCCTCGTCAGGAGGCCAGTTTTGTCCTCGACAACAAACTGCTTACCCTGAAGCAGGGGATGTCGGCTTCTGGCGCACGCTATACGGACGGTATCTATGTGTTCTGGTCTAAAGGGGACAATGCGACGGTTTACAAACGTGACCGTGTGGTCCTGAACAATTGTGAGCTGCAAAATCCGAAGCGTTGAGATTTTTACAGGGGCGGCGCACAATAGCGCCACCCATAATCAATCTCAGCTAACGCCATGTCAGATAACGACGAATTGCAGCAAATTGCGCACCTGCGCCGTGAATACACCAAAGGCGGCCTGCGTCGCCAGGATCTTCCCGCCGAACCGCTGGTGCTTTTTGAGCGCTGGTTAAAACAGGCCTGTGAAGCGAAACTTGCCGATCCGACGGCAATGGTTGTGGCGACGGTTGATGAAAACGGTCAGCCATACCAGCGTATTGTCCTGCTCAAGCATTATGATGAAAAAGGGCTGGTGTTTTACACCAACCTGGGCAGCCGCAAAGCGCATCAAATCGAAAAAAACCCTCGCGTTAGCCTGCTGTTCCCGTGGCATATGCTGGAGCGTCAGGTGATGGTGACGGGGAAAGCAGAGCGCCTCTCAACGCTCGAAGTGCTGAAATATTTCCACAGCCGCCCGCGTGACAGTCAAATCGGGGCCTGGGTATCAAAACAGTCAAGCCGCATTTCTGCGCGTGGTGTGCTGGAGAGTAAATTCCTCGAGTTAAAGCAAAAATTCCAGCAGGGTGAAGTCCCACTGCCCAGTTTCTGGGGCGGATTTCGTATCCCGATCGAACAGATGGAGTTTTGGCAGGGTGGTGAACATCGCCTGCACGACCGCTTTTTATACCAGCGTGATAATGACACGTGGAAAATCGACCGACTGGCGCCATAATCCCCGAAATTTGTTGTGTTAAGCGCTAGCGCTACGTGCGCCAGCGCTTTATTCTATGTACCTTTCGCGTTAGGCGAAAAGTCGTGTACCGACAGAGGTGCAGTCGTTTATACATGGAGAATTTGATGGCAAGCAGTAACTTGATTAAACAATTGCAAGAGCGGGGTCTTGTGGCCCAGGTGACGGACGAAGAAGCGTTAGCAGAGCGACTGGCGCAAGGCCCGATCGCGCTCTATTGCGGCTTCGATCCCACCGCAGACAGCTTGCATTTGGGGCATCTTGTTCCATTGTTATGCCTGAAACGCTTCCAGGAGGCGGGTCATAAGCCTGTCGCGCTGGTGGGTGGTGCGACCGGTCTGATTGGTGACCCAAGCTTTAAAGCCGCTGAGCGTAAACTGAACACAGAAGACACCGTACAGGAGTGGGTGGACAAGATCCGCGGGCAAGTTGCGCCTTTCCTCGACTTTGACTGCGGCGACAATTCTGCGATTGCCGCAAATAACTACGACTGGTTTGGTGGCATGAACGTGCTGACGTTCCTGCGTGATATCGGCAAGCACTTCTCTGTTAACCAGATGATCAACAAAGAAGCGGTGAAACAGCGTCTGAACCGTGATGATCAGGGTATCTCCTTTACCGAATTCTCCTACAACCTGCTCCAGGGGTATGATTTTGCCTGCCTGAACAAACTGCATGGTGTGGCGTTGCAAATTGGTGGGTCCGATCAGTGGGGGAATATTACCTCCGGTATCGATCTGACCCGTCGTTTGCACCAGAATCAGGTCTTTGGCCTGACGGTTCCACTGATCACCAAAGCTGACGGAACCAAGTTCGGTAAAACTGAAGGTGGCGCAGTATGGCTTGATCCGAAGAAAACCAGCCCGTACAAGTTCTATCAGTTCTGGATTAACACGGCTGATGCCGATGTATATCGCTTCCTGAAGTTCTTCACCTTTATGGATATTGAAGAGATCAATGCCCTGGAAGAAGAAGACAAGAACAGCGGTAAAGCGCCTCGTGCCCAGTATGTTCTGGCCGATCAGGTCACAAAACTGGTACATGGTGAAGAGGGACTGGCTGCGGCGAAACGCATTACCGCCAGCCTGTTCAACGGCACGCTGAGCGATTTGAGTGAAGCGGACTTCGAACAGCTGGCGCAAGATGGCGTGCCGATGGTTGAGATGGAAAAAGGCGCAGACCTGATGCAAGCCCTGGTGGATTCAGAGCTTCAACCGTCCCGTGGGCAGGCCCGCAAAACGATTGCCTCAAATGCTATCACCATTAATGGCGAGAAGCAGTCCGATCCAGAATACACCTTTGTGGACAGCGATCGACTGTATGGTCGTTACACGCTGTTGCGTCGCGGTAAGAAGAATTACTGTCTGGTTTGCTGGAAGTAATCGAAAGTATGCAGGGGCGTGGGAAACCACGCCCCTTTGTTTTTCAGGGTTGTGGTAAGCAAAAAATGAAGAATATCCTCGCCATTCAGTCCCACGTTGTATTTGGACATGCTGGCAACAGCGCAGCGGAGTTTCCCATGCGTCGCCTCGGTGTCAACGTCTGGCCATTAAATACCGTTCAGTTCTCCAACCATACGCAATACGGTAAATGGACTGGCTGTGTCATGCCACCCTCTCATTTGACTGAGGTTGTGCAGGGCATTGCTGATATCGATCAGCTAAAACACTGTGATGCTGTGTTGAGTGGTTATCTGGGGTCAGCAGAGCAGGGTGAGCATATTCTTGGCATAGTCCGTCAGGTGAAAGCAGCGAATCCTGTAGCAAAATACTTTTGTGACCCGGTAATGGGACACCCGGAGAAAGGCTGTATAGTCGCGCCCGGTGTCGCGGAATTTCACGTTCGTCATGCGCTGCCCGCCAGCGACATCATCGCCCCAAATCTGATTGAACTGGAGATCCTCTGCGAGCATCCGGTGAATAGCGTACAAGAAGCGGTAATAGCTTCGCGCGAACTCATAGCGCAAGGTCCTGAGATTGTCCTTGTGAAACATCTGGCACGGGCCGGGTTGAGCAGGGACCGGTTTGAGATGCTGTTGGTGACAAAGGATGACGCCTGGCATATCAGCCGACCACTGGTGGATTTTGGTGCGCGTCAGCCAGTTGGCGTTGGTGATGTGACAAGTGGTCTTCTGCTGGTGAAATTACTGCAGGGGGCGTCGCTACGTGATGCACTGGAGCATGTGACGGCTGCCGTCTTTGAGATCATGATGGCGACGAAGAATATGCAGGAATATGAGTTGCAGGTGGTTGCTGCGCAAGAGCGTATCGCGAAGCCGGAGCATTATTTCAGTGCGACACAGTTATAACAGTGCGCATTTTTTTGCCGGGTAAGCGACAGCGCCACCCGGCAAACGGACCACTCGTTTAATTCAAACCTTCCGCTTTCAGCGCTGCTGCCACCGCAGGGCGCGCAGCCACACGCTCCATATAAGATGCGATATGGTCTAACCCTTCCATGTTCAGCTTAACCGCACGCGCCCAGCGCAGAACGGTAAACAGATACGCATCCGCAATAGTGAAGCGTGCACCACAAATCCACTGGTCTTCTTTCAGCGACTCATTAATGTATTGCAGTTTTTTCTCCAGCAGAGCGCGCACTGTGGGTTTGAATTCCTCAGGCGTGTCAGGACGAAACAGTGGAGTAAAACCTTTGTGCAGTTCTGTTGCGATGAAGTTAAGCCATTCCAGCGTCTTGTAACGCGAAATACTGCCTGTTGGCGCCAGCAAGTGGCGGTCTGGCACGTTGTCAGCGAGGAATTGCATAATTGCCACGCCTTCCGTCAGCAATGTACCGTCATCCAGCAGCAGGGCGGGAACTTGCCCCTTCGGGTTGATCGCAAAGTAGTCATCGCCGTTTTCCAGGCGCTTTTTCATCAGGTCAACGCCGTCCAGCGTAAAGTCTTTGCCGCTCTCACGCAGAGTAATGTGGGAGGCAAGCGAGCAAGCACCCGGTTTATAGAACAGTTTCATCGATAACTCCTTATTGCTGAGGTTTACGCTATGTTAGTGCCCGGACGAATAAAAAAAAAGCCGCTAACACACGTTAGCGGCCTATATTCAGTCGTTTCCCGATGACATTAAGCTGTTGCGGTTTTAGTCGCTTTCGCTGTTTTGTCGTCGTCCTGAGTCATACGATTCAGTTTAGGTGCAGTCAGCAGCATCAGCACAGCGATAACTGCGGTCGCGATACCAATCTGCATGAATACAGTACCGTAGACATTCAGAGAGACCAGCGGGTCAGTCACGTTTTCTGGTACAGCCATCAGGTTAGCAATCTTACCTGCGATGATTGCCGCACCGGCAGTCGTCAGGAACCAGCTGCCCATGATGAAGCCCATCAGGCGCTGTGGAACCAACTGAGCAACCATTGCCAGACCCAGACCGGATATCATCAGTTCGCCGATAGACTGCAGAGCGTAACTCAGAATCAGCCAGTTAACCGATACGATACCCGCGTCGGTCGCAAATTTCGTACCCAACGGCAGGACCAGGAAAGCACCTGAGCACAGCACCATACCGATAGCAAACTTGTGCGGCATCGGCAGGCGGTCACCCATTTTGTTATAAATAGCGGCCAGAATCGGGCTACCAATCATAATCCAGAATGGATTCAGGGCCTGGTACTGCTCCGGCTCGAACGCGATACCCAGGATAGAGTGCTCAACGTTACGGATAGCGAAGAAGTTCAGAGACGTTGGCATCTGGCTGTACAGAACGAAGAAGATAATCGCTTCCAGCATCAGAATGAACGCAACAATCATCTTGCGACGCGCAGCACCCTGCATTGCAAAGGCTTCTTTCGCGAAGATACACACAATACCCAGTGCAACAACACCAAGAACAGCGCGCGCAACACCCTGGTTATGTAACAGCCAGGTTGCGATTGCCGCGAGGATCACGACACCAACAATCGTTGCCAGCAGTTTGCCCACATGTACTGGCTCGAAGTCTGGTTTTGAACCGTAGTCTTTGACCCACTTTTTACAGAAGGCAAAGTTTACAACGGTGATCAGCATACCGACAACGGACAGGGAGAAGGCGACGCTCCAGCCAAACTTAGCTGCCAGCCATGGTGTTGCCAGCATAGAGAAGAATGAACCGATGTTCACAGACATGTAGTACATGGTGAATGCACCGTCCAGACGTGGGTCATCTTTGCTGTAGCAGGTAGAGAGCAGGGAAGACGGGTTCGCTTTGAACAGACCGTTACCGACAGCGATAGTCGCCATACCCATATAAACCACAGCAGCATCGTGACCAGACCAGGCCACCAGTGCGTAACCAATGGCCAGGACAATAGCACCCAGCATGATGACACGTTTAGTACCGAGAACTTTATCGCCCAGCCAACCGCCGATAGCGACCAGACCATACACCAGAGCACTGAATGAAGAAAACAGTGTGATGGAATCCGCTTCAGACATACCCAGTTGTTTTACCAGGTAAACAGCCATGATCCCTTGCAGGCCGTAATAACCAAAACGTTCCCACAGCTCAATCGTGAAGATGAGATAAAACGCTTTAGGTTGTTTAAAAGCGTTAAGACTTACGCTTTCTTCTGTTGGTTTATTGTTTGCAGTAGACACATATACCTCTTTTTTTACATCCCATATTAACGGGGGTGTTCATCGCGTGATGGCCGAAGTCCATTCGCTTTATAGTTATATTGGGAGGGGAAACGGCGGGTAATGTTCACTATCCTGGACGTTCTGGCAATACGTTTGCAATAATCTGTTACATTTAACTGGGGCGGAATAATGCACGGGTCATACAAATGTTATTCAGCGTTAAATTTTATTGGTCGTGGATTGCTGGTTTATTTCACTGCCAGAGGCCCCATAAAATGGGTTTTTGGCGATATGTTCTGCTATAAGACCTTTGGTGTAGTGATATAGCCCATCATCTGAGAAATGTCTGGTTTTATGTGTGGTTGATGGGCGGTTAAATCTTGTCTGACAAGGGGCTAATGAAGGTTTGCACAACAAAATTCCAACATGGCGTTATCAGAGTGATCGCGATCACATATGTATAGAAATTTTTGGTGATGAAAAAACAATTAACCTATTGGAGTGCTAAAACACCGAATAATCGACACGAAAGAAGATGGCAGGAACGGACAATTAACGTTCACAAGGAAGGTTTGCAGTTATACCTTCCTTTAGTAAGGTTTTGATAAGGGAGTAAAAAGGAAAGTAATACGTCAGGGATATACTTTTTCTTTAAATTCGCAGAGATCCTCGATGATACATGAGCCGCAACGCGGCTTACGTGCAATGCAGGTATAACGGCCATGTAAGATTAACCAGTGGTGGCAGTCGACCTTAAATTCAGCAGGAACCACTTTCAGCAATTTCTCTTCGACCTGCTCAACATTTTTACCCGGCGCGAAGCGGGTACGATTACAGACGCGGAAAATATGGGTGTCAACGGCGATTGTTGGCCAGCCAAACGCAGTGTTAAGAACCACGTTGGCGGTTTTACGCCCTACGCCTGGTAGCGCCTCCAGCGCTGCACGATCTTCAGGAACAACTCCACCATGTTGCTCCAGCAAAATGCGGCAGGTCTTAATGACGTTTTCCGCTTTGCTGTTAAACAGACCGATGGTTTTGATATATGACTTCACCCCATCAACGCCTAGCTCCAGCATCGACTGCGGCGTGTTGGCAACGGGATAGAGTTTGGCGGTAGCCTTGTTGACGCTTACGTCTGTAGCCTGAGCAGAGAGCAGCACCGCGATCAACAACTCAAACGGTGAGTTGAAATTCAGTTCTGTCGTCGGGTGAGGGTTCTCATCCCGAAGCCGGGTGAGGATCGTGATGCGTTTCTCTTTGTTCATGATGCTTTCTCTGGGATCCCTTCCTGCACGCTGCGTTCGGCAGCGCGACGTTTACGTTTCTCATCAATCAGGTATTTTATTGCCAGCATCATGCCGAGGCCAATAAAAGCGCCTGGTGGCAGCATTGCCAGCAGGAATGGTGTGTCGGTATGGAATACCTCAATGCGCAATACCTTTGCCCATCCGCCTAACAGTGCATCTGCGCCGTCAAATAACGTCCCGTTGCCCAGAATTTCACGCAGTGAACCCAGAACAAACATGGCACAGGTTGCCCCCATCCCGATGGCAAACCCATCCAGGGCAGAAATCAGCGGATCGTTTTTCACCGCAAAAGCTTCCGCGCGGCCTACCACAATACAGTTGGTGACGATCAACGGGATAAAAATACCCAAGGACTGGTACAGACCAAAGGCATAAGCGTTAATCAGCATCTGCACGATACTGACCACCGAAGCAATGATCATCACGTAGATCGGAATACGAATTTCCGAGGGTGTCCAGCGACGCAGAGCGGAGATAGACAAGTTCGTCAGGGTAAGCACCAGCGTGGTCGCCAGGCCAAGACCCAGTGCGTTAGTCGCGGTAGACGTAACCGCCAACAGGGGACACATCCCCAGCAACTGCACCAGCGCGGAGTTGTTTTTCCAGAGACCCTGGACAATAACCTCTTTAACCTGGCTCATGATTACTCCTCACAGGCCGAAAGATTGTTAAGTTGCGCGGGCAGCGTTTCTGCATACAACCCGGCACGTTTCACAGCATTGACAACGGCACGTGGGGTGATGGTTGCCCCGGTAAACTGGTCGAACTCACCGCCATCCTTCTTAACAGCAAACGCCGTGTCGTCTTCACCGCGGATCACTTTCCCCGCAAAGTGCAAAATCCAGTCGCTCAGACGCAGTTCAATCTTATCGCCCAGGCCCGGTGTTTCGTGGTGTTCCGTCACACGCGTACCTAGTACAGTTCCTGAAAAATCACTGCCGACGAGCAACTGGATTGCTCCGGAGTATCCGTCTGGTGCTGTGGCTTCCATTACGGCGCCGACTGCATCATTGCCTTTACGGGCAATAAAGACGCGGTGTGTGCCTTTACCGAGTTGTGGTGCTTGTACAATAAAGCAACTTTTCTGCAGGTCATTATCGTAGAAGTCCGAAGGGATAACCTGGTCGAAAAGCGCTTTTTGTTGTTTCGCAGCCTGTTCATCAATAGTTGTTTTGGTCAACTCATTAACCAGTGCGGTTAGCCCCGTTAAGGCCGCCGCGAAAATGGCCAACGTGACACCGTGTTTTTGCATCGTTTTTAGCATGATGTCACCCTTTGCGATGGCCATACACGCGAGGACGCGTGTAGTAGTCAATGAGTGGAACGGTAATATTGGCAAGCAGTACAGCAAATGCGACACCGTCCGGATAGCCGCCAAAACTGCGAATCAGCCAGACCAGAAGCCCCGCCAATGCACCGAAGATCAAACGTCCACGGTTGGTCGTCGATGCCGTTACGGGATCGGTCAGAATGAAAAAAGCACCCAGCATCGTTGCCCCTGACAAAAGATGCATCTGTGGGCTGGCCAGTGATTCTGGTGAGAACACCCAGCCCAGCGTCGAGCAAATCGCCAAAGTCAGCAGGAAACTTACCGGAATGTGCCAGCGAATCGCCTTTTGTTGCAGCAGAAACAGGCCGCCCAGCAGATACGCCAGATTGACCCACTGCCAGCCTGCGCCTGCCAGCATGCCGCTGTAAATGGCTGATTTCATGATCTGCTCAACACTGTGCCCGGCATGCAGAGACGTTTTAAAGGTATCAAGTGGAGTGGCCTGGCTGATGCCGTCTACGCCCATCCGAAGGGATGTGATATCCGCGCCATTTGCGGTATGCCCGGTGAAAATCACCTGGAGAGCATCCATAAAGCCAGGAACGGTTGCGGCGATGTCATGTGGCGGTAACCAACTGGTCATTTGGACCGGGAAGGAGATAAGCAGTACCACATAACCAATCATCGCCGGGTTGAACGGATTATGACCCAGCCCGCCATAGAGTTGTTTGGCGATAATGACGGCGAAAACTGTGCCCAGGACAACCATCCACCAGGGAGCAAAGGGGGGAATACTGATGGCCAATAACAGTCCGGTCAGAAGTGCTGAGTTGTCACTCAGGATCCGGGTGACATCCAGCTTTCGCAGCTTAAGAACCAGTGCTTCGGCGGCTAAGGCACTTACACAGCCGAGGAACAACTGGAATAGTGTCCCCCAGCCAAAAAACCAAAACTGCACGGCAATACCAGGCAATGCCGCGAGACAAACCAGCATCATAATACGCGATGTCTGCCGCTGGTTATGGGTATAAGGGGAACTTGCAATTCTGAAAACCATTTAATCCTCGTTAACGGGTTGCTGCGCGGCTTTCTTTGCCTGAACACGCGCAATCGCGGCGGCGACTGCGGCTTTGCGTGGGTCGTCGTTTGCTGCCTGTTCTTGCCCGGCCTGTTGCGCTGTTCTGCGTGCTTTTGCACGCGAAATAGCGGCTTCAACGGCGGCCTTGCGCGGGTCAACAGGTGCTTCAGGTTCCGGTTCGTGCTGGGCCGTTTTGCGTGCTTTAGCACGGGCAATCGCCGCTTCAACTGCTGCTTTACGCGGGTCAACAGGCGCTTCAGCTTCCGGTTCGTGCTGGGCCGTTTTGCGTGCTTTAGCACGGACAATCGCCGCTTCAACTGCTGCTTTACGCGGGTCAACAGGCGCTTCAGCTTCCGGTTCGTGCTGGGCCGTTTTGCGCGCTTTGGCACGGGCAATCGCCGCTTCAACTGCTGCTTTGCGCGGGTCAACAGGCGCTTCAGCTTCCGGTTCTTGCTGGGTTGTTTTGCGTGCTTTTGCACGGGCAATAGCGGCCTCTACGGCAGCTTTGCGTGGATCAATATCGGTATCGGTTGATGCATTCTGGGCTTTTTCTGCCTGACGCGCACGGGCTTCAGCTTTACGTGCCTCACGTGCCGCAATTGCTTCGCTATTATCGGGTTTGTCTCCTGCGGAGATCACAACCGCTTGCGCCGCGGTGGCTTTTTTCTCACGCACGCGGGCCAGTGCTGCGCTAATAGCATCCTGATCTTTCTCACCGGGTTGCACAGCAGCCTGTTTATGACGCTCCTGGCGGGCGACTTTCTCGCGTTCAAGACGTGCCTGACGAGCCTCAAAGCGGGCTTTGGCTTCGGCTGCCCGTTTCTCTTCCATCGAAATGGCATAAATCTCAGCCTTTTCCTGACGGAAATATTGCACCAGCGGAATGTTACTTGGGCAAACCCAGGCACAGGCGCCGCACTCAATACAGTCGGCAAGATTGTGCGCTTTCGCTTTGTCGTGCAATTGGCCTTTGCTGTACCAGTACAACTGTTGAGGCAGCAAGTCGGCGGGACACGCGTCCGCACAGGCGCTACAACGAATACAACCTTTCTCTTCCTGCTCTTCTCCCATCTCAGTTGGGGAAGGGGCGAGCAGGCAGTTGGTGATTTTCACCACCGGGACATCCAGCCACGGCAGGGTAAAGCCCATTAATGGGCCACCCATGATGACCATCTGATCGCTACCAGGACAAAACTCAGCGTGTTCCAGAAGATGGCGTACCGGTGTACCCAGACGCGCCCAGACATTACCTGGGCGAGAAACCGATTCACCAGTCAGCGTCACTACGCGCTCGGTCAGAGGTTCACCGTCTACCACTGCACGTTTAACCGCATAGGCTGTGCCGACGTTTTGCATCAACACGCCAATATCAGAGGAGCGACCGCCGTGTGGCACTTGCTTACCGGTCAGGATTTGCGTGAGTTGCTTCGCGCCGCCAGACGGATATTTAGTGGGGATGACGCGCAAGCTAATATCATGGCTGCCCGCCAGTACTGCACGCAGCATGGATATAGCCTGCGGTTTATTGTCTTCAATACCAATCAGGACTTCGCGCGGCTGAAGGATATGGGCAAGAATGCGGATGCCTTCCACGACCTGTGCGGCGCAGTCCTGCATCAACCGGTCGTCAGCTGTAATATAAGGCTCGCATTCGGCGGCATTGATAATCAGGGTTTCAATCTTGTCACCACCGCCTTGCAGTTTAGTCCCTGTCGGGAAGCCTGCGCCGCCAAGACCCGCTACGCCAAACTGATGGATCCGTTCGATTAGCGCTTCACGGCTACGGGCGCGGTAGTCGCTCCAGCCGTCGCGTTCAATCCAGCGGTCTTCGCCGTCGGCCTCAATAATGACGCTCAGCTCAGAGAGCGCCGATGGATGGGCAACGGTATGTGGGGAAATTGACACCACTTTGCCAGATGTTGGCGCGTGTATAGGCAGCATTCGGCCACGACCAAAGGTCAGAGGTTGTCCACGCAGGACCGCATCGCCTTCTTTTACACACAGTTCGCCTTCCGCGCCGATGTGTTGTTTGAGTGGCATAACGTAACGGGTCGCCAGCGGAATTTGACGCAGCGGCGTCCCGTTGGACTGGGTTTTCATTTCTGGTGGGTGAATACCCCCATCAAAATCCCAAATCTTCTCTTTTCTGAAAGCAGAAAATAACTTAAGCATGTTGTTCCACAGGAATAATGCGAACCGGAATGGTTTGAAGATCCCACTTCCAGCTATCAGTAGTCGTTTCAACTGGACGCAATTCAATGCATTGTGTCGGGCAGGGGGCTACGCAGAGGTTACAGCCTGTGCACAAATCCGCCACGACGGTGTGCATTGCGCGGGTTGCGCCGACAATCGCGTCGACGGGACACGCCTGAATACATTTGGTGCAACCAATACAGTTGGCTTCGTCAATAACAGCCAGCGCACGCACGGGCTCTTGTACATCCGCATCACCATCAACGGGCTGCGGATCTACGTTAAGCAAGGCGGCAATTTTGAGCATGACCGCTTCGCCGCCTGGCGCGCAGCGGTTAATCTTTTCACCCTGAACACCGACGGCTTCGGCATAGGGACGACAGCCGGGATAACCGCACTGCCCACACTGGCTTTGCGGCAGAAGCTCATCGATTTTTTCAACAACGGGATCGTCCTCTACCGCGAAACGACGGGAGGCATACCCAAGAATGACGCCAAAAACCAGTCCCAGCACGCTGATAGAGGCGATGGCAATCCAGATAGCATTCATTACAACTTCACCAGACCACTGAAGCCCATAAAGGCCAAAGACATTAAACCTGCAGTCACCAGCGCGATAGCATTGCCGCGAAACGGTGCAGGAATATCAGCAGCCGCCAGACGTTCACGAATAGAAGCGAATAACACCATCACCAGTGAGAAACCAACCGCGGCGGAAAAACCGTACAGGGCTGATTGCATAAAATTATGACCAAGGTTGATGTTAAGCAGTGCCACACCCAGGACGGCGCAGTTCGTGGTAATTAATGGCAGAAAAATGCCCAGCAAGCGATACAACGCAGGGCTGGTTTTGCGCACCACCATTTCAGTAAATTGCACAACAACGGCAATCACCAGAATAAAGGCCAGTGTGCGTAAATAGGTCAAACCCAGCGGAATGAGGATCCAGGTATCAATCCACCAGGCGCAAATCGACGCCAGTGTCATCACGAAGGTTGTAGCCAGCCCCATACCCATTGCTGTTTCCAGCTTTTTGGATACGCCCATAAACGGGCACAGGCCAAGGAACTTCACCAGTACGAAGTTGTTCACCAGCACAGTTCCGACAAAGAGCAGTAAGTAATCGGTCATTATTTAGCCTGAAATAAAAAAGCCGCCTATTATCGGACAAACCGGAGCAGGCGACAACAGGATAACTGTAAGGTTATTACGGGTTCACGAAGGTTTTCTTCACACGTGCCGAACGTCGGAAATAGGGCGCGAAGAGTGCGGCCGCCAGGAGCGGGAAGAGCAACTGGCGAACAGCCAATGCATCTGAAACCGGGGAGAAAGCAAAGGCTTTTAGTGCCAACAGAACAGAAATGAGCAGCCAGATAATGTAGTGCTTCGGCACGCTGCGTCTGCGTTTAAAGAACGCGATAGTCAACCACAGCGTGTAGTACCACATAGCGATGGCGAAAACGAAGGAAATAAACCACATCACAATATTGAATGTACTCTGGGACATCAGGTTTTGAAGTGCATGTGGAGTAGCCAGAGCAGTGGTATAAAGCAAAAGCGCCAGCGATGCGCTTAATAATGCAACCAGCAGCCATGCCAGTGGGGCGATTAACCAGCCTCCGATTCTTTCTCCAGGCAATGCGGTCATGATATCTCCCATAAGTCTGCGCGAAAAGTTATACATCAAATTTGCAGGGCGCTGAGTATATAACATTTCGCGCGGATGGCTACTTTCTTATAAAACGTAGCGCCATACAGACTTTGGCACTTCGCCCACATTGAACAATCGTCCCCCGGATACAAGCTCTGCGCGACGATGATCTGCAGCGCGATACATATTGATGATTTCCTGATTATCCGACAGCGTGTAGTTCAGATGGTCAAACAGTTTTTCCAGGCTTTCAAGTGAATTGATCTTGCGGAATTTTAATAAATAGTCCTGAACTGTCATATTAATAAGTTTCCATATAAAAGTGAGTAATACCAGTGAAGGTAATTCGTTCGAATAATAAACGGATTAATAAAGACGTAAACTGCCTACTCAGGTGACGCTAAAAATTAGGAGTTTTCTTTGCTGAAAGACTCAGGCATCAGACGATGCCTGGAAGAGAAGGTTAACCTTGTTCATCACTGCTGGCAATATGTAACTGACACGATATGTCACTCTCAATTGCTGCCCAGAAATTACTTAGGTTGTGCGACAGTGAC
Source organism: Enterobacter sp. RHBSTW-00994 (assembly GCF_013782625.1). Taxonomy (NCBI): domain Bacteria; kingdom Pseudomonadati; phylum Pseudomonadota; class Gammaproteobacteria; order Enterobacterales; family Enterobacteriaceae; genus Enterobacter; species Enterobacter sp. RHBSTW-00994. Next base: position 2,066,430 of record NZ_CP056199.1, read on the forward strand.
AGGCTCCGGGGGCTGGTAGTTATCGATATGGCTGGCAACGCCGAGCAAAACGACCGAAACTCCCAGGACAATCCATCCCGCTAATTCAATGATTCGATTAATTATTGACGTCATGATTCGTGTTTGTAATTTGTCCATAAATACAGGTTGCGAATGTTACAGCGCCGCTTCTGTACAGGCAAGTGCTTTGGGAACGGTTTCCATAAATGAAATCAGCAGGTTATATGAATGTAACAAAAACAACTGGCAGAGGATGCTATTTTAAGCCTGATAGCACATTATTAATCTGTTGTGACGGTTTATTGGCTAGTGTGAAATAAGCACATCACAGGATGAGGGCAATACCATGAACGAGAATATCCGTGTCGGACTTATTGGTTATGGCTACGCAAGTAAAACATTTCACGCCCCTCTGATTGCCGGGACGTCAGGAATGGAACTGGCTGCCATTTCGAGCAGTGATGACGAAAAAGTACATAAAGACTGGCCTGGCGTGCCAGTGGCGTCTGAGCCAAAACACCTGTTTAACGATCCCGCTATTGACCTGATTGTCATCCCAACCCCCAACGATACGCATTTCCCACTGGCGAAGGCGGCGCTGGAGGCGGGTAAGCATGTGGTGGTGGATAAACCGTTTACCGTGACGTTGTCACAAGCCCGTGAGCTTGATGCGTTGGCAAAAAGCCTGGGAAGACTGCTGTCGGTATTCCATAACCGTCGCTGGGATAGTGATTTCCTGACGGTAAAAGCGCTTCTCGGTGAGGGGGCGCTTGGAGAAATTGTTTATTTTGAATCCCATTTTGATCGTTTCCGCCCGCAGGTACGTAATCGCTGGCGTGAACAGGCCGGCCCTGGCAGCGGTATCTGGTATGATCTGGCCCCTCATCTGCTCGATCAGGCGGTGAATTTGTTTGGTCTGCCGGTGAGTGTGGCTGTTGATCTGGCACAACTTCGTCCTGGCGCACAGACCACAGATTACTTTCACGCGGTATTAAGTTACCCAGAGCGTCGTATCGTGCTGCATGGAACGATGATGGCGGCGGCAGAAACCGCACGCTATATCATCCATGGAACGCGTGGCAGTTACGTGAAGTTTGGTCTGGACCCTCAAGAGGAGCGTCTGAAAAACGGAGAACGTCTGCCGCAGGAAGACTGGGGGTATGACATGCGGGACGGTGTGCTGACACGCATCGAGAGTGAAGAGCAGGTGCAGGAATCCTGGCTGACGATCCCTGGCAACTATCCCGCCTACTATGCGGCGATTCGCGACGCGCTGAACGGGACAGGAGATAACCCTGTTCCGGCAAGCCAGGCAATACAGATCATGGAATTGATTGAACTGGGGATCGAATCCGCCAAACACCGCGCAACGCTGTGTCTGGCGTAACCTGGAAGAGCGCCGGGTAAGCGTGTTGGCCTCACCCGGCAAAACCACTACCCGCGCGCAACCTTGTCGCGCAGAGTCTGTTTTTCTTCTGGCGTTAAGAAGGCGATTTCCAGGCCGTTAATCTGTGCCTGGCGGATTTGCTCCCGGCTTAAACCTGCCTGAGGTGCGGCGATATTATACTCATGGATAATATCAACCCCCTGAACGGCGGGATCATCGGTATTAAGCGTCGCCAGTACGCCATGTTCCAGGAAGGTTTTCAATGGATGCTGGGCCAGTGTTGGAACAGTACTGGTCTGAATGTTGGAGGTCAGGCAGGACTCAATACCAATACGCTGTTCAACGAGGAAATCCATCAACGCACGGTCTTCTATGGCTTTCACGCCATGGCCAATACGCTCTGCACCCAGTTCACGGATCGCCTGCCAGATACTTTCTGGCCCCGCAGCTTCTCCTGCGTGAACGGTAATATGCCAGCCAGCATCACGTGCACGGTTGAAATGCGAAAGGAACAGGCTGCCAGGGAAACCCAGTTCATCACCGGCAAGATCGACCGCAGTGATCTGATCCTGATGTGCCAGCAACGCTTCCAGTTCCTGCAGGCAGGCCGCTTCGCCAAACGTACGGCTCATAATGCCGATCAGGCGCGCCTGTACACCGAAAGCCTTGCTACCTTCACGCACCCCCTCAATTACCGCTTCAACCACACCAGCGACGGGCAGATTGTGGGTCATCGCCATGTAGCCAGGAGAAAAACGTAACTCGACGTAATGCAGGCCATTACGTGCGGCGTCTTCGATGTTTTCGAATGCTACACGGCGACACGCATCCAGCGAGGCCAGCATTTTTACGCCCCAGTCGAGTTTACTCAGAAAACTGACCAGATCGGGTTCATTCGATGTGACCTGAACGTGAGGAATCAGTGTTTCCAGCGTTTGAGCGGGGAGGGTTAAATTGAACTGGCGGCCAAGATCGAGAATGGTTTGGGCACGAATGTTACCGTCAAGATGACGATGGATATCAGTTAAAGGAAGGCGTGTATCAATCATGGTCGCACTCTTTTCTGGTTAAAGTGCGCCATATTATAAAAACAAAACGAGGGAAAAAGCTATTTGCGCAATGGAATATTCCGTTGCGCAAAATGCTCACTGAAGCGAATGGATCCCGTTGATGAGGCGCTGAACCCCCTGTTCAAGCTTACTGCGCGGGCATCCAGCATTCAGGCGAATGAAGCCATTTCCTTCATTACCATAGGTATATCCCGGCATGATGGCGACTTTTTCCTGCTCAATAAGGATCTTCTGCAGCGCGTGCTCATCAATATTTAACGGACGTAAATCGATCCAGGCGAGGTATGTCGCCTCGGGGGGTTGCCAGTTGAGATTCGGAAAAGCACTGTTCAATTGTTCAGCAATATAATGCAAGTTGTCCTGAAGATAGTGGCGAAGGGCGTCCAGCCATGGCTCACCATCCTGATAGGCTGCAATGTGAGCAACCAGCGCCAGTACCGAGGGAGAGGAGAGTCCATCCCGGCCTTTCAGCGCGCTCAGGTATGCCATACGGCTCTCTTCATCACCAATCAGGCCGTATGCACCAGTCAATGCCGGAATGTTAAAACTCTTGGAGCCAGAGGTGAGCAGCGCCCATTTTCCGCGGGCAACGCTGTTCCATGGAATGTGGCGGTGCTCACCCCAGACCATGTCCATATGAATTTCATCGCTAATGACAGCAACATCATACCGTGCGCACAGTTCAGCCATGACACGAAGTTCTTCCTGCGTCCAGACTTTCCCGGTCGGATTCTGCGGGCTGCACAGCAGCAACACGCTGTTTTCCGGCCGGGCGAGTGCGGCTTCAAGTGCGGCCATATTGCCCTCCCAGCCTGCTGCATTTTTTTTCATGGGGACAGGAACAACGGTGCGTTGATTGCCTTCGATAGCGTTATAAAAGGCATCGTAAGCCGGAGTATGTACGATGATACCGTCCCCGATATCAGACCAGATGCGGATAAGTTCGGAGACCATGTAAATTACCGATGGCCCATAGACAATCGTGTTTGTATCAACGGGAGTGTTGAAACGCTGCCTGAACCAGTGATCAACGGCGACCAGAAACTCATCGTTCTTCCAGCGGCTATAACCAAATACCCCGTGGTCAAGACGATGGCGCAGGGCGTCGATAATACAAGGCGCTGTGGCAAAATCCATATCAGAAATAGTGAAGGGCAGCAGATCGTTAGCACCAAAGCGGTCAGCCACATAATCCCACTGAGTGCACCAGGTGCCGTGGCGATCCACGACAGTAGAAAAATCGAACATGATGCGGGTCCTTAACATGAAGACCCCCTCGTGAAGAGGGGGAAAGAGGTCAGGCTTCGACTGTACGCATCAGGGTAGCCAGTTCATCTTTGACTGACTGCACCTGCGGGCCGATGACAACCTGCAAATTATGCTGATTGAGTTGTACCACGCCGATAGCCCGATTCGCTTTCAACGCGTTGGTATCCACTTTGGACATATCATTCACCGACAGACGTAAGCGAGTGATGCAGTTATCCAGAGAGGTAATGTTATCCGCACCTCCCAGCGCCGCCAGAATAGCAGGCGTGTTATAGCCGGATTTACCCACCGTACCTGCCACGGCTTGTTCAACGCTGCTGGCGGTATCGGCATCGCGTCCAGGGGTTTTCAGATTAAATCGGGTGATGGCGAAGCGGAAAATGGCGTAGTAGACCGCAAACCAGATTGCGGCCACAACCGGAACCAGATACCACTTTGTCGACAAGCCGTGCAGAATACCGAACACCACAAAGTCAATCACGTTGCCGTCAGTGTTACCAATGGTTACGCCCAGTATGGCCATGGTGGTAAAGCCCAGACCGGTCAACACGGCGTGGATAAGGTACAGCACCGGAGCGACAAACAGGAACAGGAATTCGATGGGTTCGGTTGTACCACCCACGACGCAGGCAATGACACCGGAAATCAGCAGGCCTTTAATTTTATGACGATTTTCAGGGCGAGCACAGTGATACATCGCCAGTGCCGCACCTGGCAGTCCACCCAGGAATGCCGGCATTTTGCCCTGTGACAGGAAGCGGGTTGCGCTTTCGGAGAAGCCGTGAGTCGTCGGGCAACTCAGTTGCGCCTGGAAAATGGTCAGCGCGCCACTCACGTCATGGCCACAAACCTCCATTGTGCCACCGGCTTCCGTAAAGCGAATCAGCGCCACCAGAATGTGTTGCAGACCGAATGGCAGCAGCAGACGTTCACCGGTTCCAAAAATCATTGGACCAAAATCGCCAGCACCATTAATGATGCGACCAATGCCATTAATACCGAGCGCGAACACGGGCCAAATCAGCGGAATAATCAAGCCAAATAGCCCCATCACAACCAGCGTGACGATGGGGACGAAGCGCGTGCCGCCGAAGAATGCCAGTGCATCAGGCAGGCGAATGTTGTGGAAACGTTCGTGCAGCATCCAGATGATGACACCTGCGATCACTGCGCCGAGGATCCCGGTATCGATAGACTGGATCCCGATAACGCTCTGAATGTTGTTCGCTTTTAGTACAGCTGTGTCAGTGGTCGGCAGAATGCCTTTTGCCGTCAACCAAAAGTTAACCGCCAGGTTCATCACTGCGTAACCAACAAAACCGGCAAACGCCGCCACGCCTTTATTCTCGCGCGCCAGACCGAGAGGGATCGCAATACAGAACATGACTGGCAGGAAGCTAAATGCAAAAGAGCCGACCTTACTCATCCAGATAAAGATCGCCTGCAGTACGGGGTTACCGAGGAAGGGAATCAGTGTGATGACGTCATTACTGCTCAGCGAACTGCCGATCCCCAGCATGATCCCACAGAAAGAGAGAAGTGCCACGGGCAGCATAAAGGTCTTACCCAGTTGCTGGAAAAACTCCCACAGCGATATTTTTTGTGCTGTTTTCGTCGTCATCAAACGACTCCTTTATTGTTAAAATAGATTTACCTGCTTTGATGCTGCGAGAAGATAAAACGTTTTATCAAAGTTTAGTGCGCGCTAAATCACATTCTCAGGCTTTCACAGGTAGTATAAAGATAACGTATTGATAAAACGTTTTACCGATCTCATTATCAGGAGTCACGCCAACACATGGCTGTAGCGAAAAAAATCACTATTAACGATGTCGCATTGGCTGCGGGCGTCTCTGTCAGTACCGTGTCGCTGGTGTTAAGCGGAAAAGGGCGGATATCGTCGGCCACGGGCCAGCGGGTCAACGAGGCTGTTGAGCAGTTGGGTTTTGTGCGCAATCGGCAGGCATCGGCGCTACGTGGTGGACAAAGTGGCGTGATTGGTTTGATCGTGCGCGATCTTACCTCCCCGTTTTATGCAGAGTTGACCGCCGGATTAACCGAGGCACTTGAAGCCCAGGGACGAATGGTTTTTTTGCTGCATGGCGGCCGTGAGGCCGATCAGTTACTTCAGCGCCTGGACATGCTGCTTTTGCAGGGGGTTGATGGCGTAGTGATTGCCGGAGCTTCTGGTCTGGGAAACGAACTCTGTGAACGTGCCGCCGAAAAAGGCGTACCGTTAGTGTTTGCTTCACGCGCCAGCTATCTGGATGAGGCCGATACTTTGAGGCCCGATAACATGCAGGCTGCACAAATGCTGACTGAACATCTGATCCGTCGTGGTCATCAGCGCATAGCCTGGCTGGGGGGGAAAAGTTCATCGTTGACCCGTGCGGAGCGAGTGGGGGGCTATTGCGCCACATTGATTAAATACGGCTTACCGTTCCACAGTGAATGGGTGGTGGAGTGTGAATCCAGCCAGAAAAAAGCCGCGGAGGCAATCAGCACGCTGCTGCGCAGCAGCCCAACGATCAGTGCCGTGATTTGCTATAACGACGTCATTGCGATGGGAGCATGGTTTGGTTTAATTCGTGCCGGGCGTCAAAGCGGTGAGGGCGGCGTTGAAACCTTTTTCGACCATCAGGTAGCTCTGGGGGCATTTGCGGATGTGGGTGAAAACGCGCTGGACGATCTGCCGATCGTCTGGGCAACAACACCCGCCCGTGAAATGGGCTATACGCTGGCGGACAGGGTGATGCAGCGGATCGAGAAAGCGGATGTGCAGTCCGGACATCAGATCGTGGCGGCACGGTTAGTCACAGTCAAATAAACATCTCAACCCATCATCCGGCGGTGTTGTGTTTATCCCAGCGCCCCTCCACGGGTGAAGCATAGCCACCATCCGTGGTAAAAGGGTGATCCTGATCAAACGTTAACCTGCTGGAACGAGGCATATTCCGTGCTTCAATTTTTCATTAGGTTCACCCATGCGAGCAATCACGACGCTGTTGGCGTTAACACTTATCCCTTTTATTTCCTGCGCTTCCCGCGATATCGACGTGGGTTTTTCTCCTGAAGGTGGCGCGCAGTCACTGGTGCTGAAAACGATCAACAACGCGAAGAAGTCGATTCGGATGATGGCATTCTCTTTCAGCGCACCGGATGTGATGAAGGCACTGGTGGACGCTCAACAGCGTGGAGTTGATGTCCGGGTCGTGATCGATGAAGAGGGAAATACCCGCGCCAAAAGCTTGTCAGCAATGCGCTATATCACCCAACATGGGGTCAGGTTGCGCACCGATAATCACTACCGCATTCAGCATGACAAAGTGATCATTGTCGATGACGATACGGTCGAAACCGGCTCGTTTAATTTTGCAAAATCATCTGAGTACCTGAACTCAGAAAATGTGATTGTCATCCATCGAGCGCCAGAACTGGCGAAACACTATCTGGCCCACTGGGAAAATCGCTGGCAGCAGGGCGTTGATTTTTCTCAGTAATAAAAAAGCCCCTCGATGAGGGGCTTAAGTCTTAAGTCGGTTACTGTTGCGGTGCAGCCGGTTCGGCAGGTTCCGGCATTCCTAAAGCAGGCATACCAAACATCCCAACAAAGTCTTCCAGCGGCATTTTCTGTCCGTTCAGAGTGACCTGTCCATTGGCATATTGCAGGCTAGCACCCATCGTGTTGTCTTCGAGCGTGGTAATGCGGAACATCTGACCCATTGCCGCCAGGCCTTTCACCTGTTGACTGGCCAGTTTGCCGGCATCTTCTTCACCGTAACCTTCAAGTTTGGCGACCTGAGTCATAAACTCGGTGGCCATGTCCATTGGGATCGTCAGTTTACTGTCGAGAGATTTCACGCTGCGATCCACTTCCTGCGCCAGCGTTTGTGCTTCACCCGTAGAAGTTGACGGATCTGTCAGGAACAAGGACAAGTTGAAGCTGGTTTCGCCTTTGCTGTTTTTCCAGCTCAACGGTGCAATCGTAATGACCGGTTCACCTTTCAGCAAAATCGGCAGGTTATCAAACAGCACGGCCATCACCTGCTGCTGGTACACCTCGGGATTTTGTTTCAGGGCGGCATCTGTCAGCAGAGCCTGACTTTCTTTAGTGTATTTCTGGCTAAACTGATGCCATGCCTGACCGTCAATGTTGCCAATTTTAAGGGACAACTTGCCCGTACCCAGATCCTGATTCTGTACTTTCAGACTTTTCAGTGTGTAGTCCAGTTGGGTATTGATGTTTTTACCGTCTTTCGAGACATCAGACTTCCCGTCCAGATCCATCCCTTCCAGTACGGCCATCTCTTTGCCTTCGACGGCGATCGCGAGTTTATCGAGGGTGATTTTTTGATCCCCGATGCGCTCATCAAAACGGGTCATGCGGCTGTTGCCGTTGGCCTTCAGGTTATTGAAAGTAAGCTGAACTTTTTGATTGTATTCATTTACTGCATTGACCAGCCCGCTTTGTGCTTCACCGGTCAGGCTGAATACATTGCCGTCACGATCGGCATCAAGCTGGAAGTTCCCCCCGCTAAAGGCGACTTTCTCTTCACCGTTTTCATAATTCAGCGCTTTCAGGGCAATATCGGAACGGGTATCACCGGCATAGCTGATACGGGTATTGATCTCAAATGGTGATGTATTTTTTGCCAGATCGAAAAGTGGCTTAGTGACGTCATTATTGACCAATACAGTGTTAACCGATGCCATCGACGGCACAAGATTAAACGATTTCAGTTGTGCCAACGGGAAGGGACCGTGGCTAACCACTTCGTCCAGCACCACGCTTTGCCCTGATTTCAGCCACGGATTTGCGCTTCCGGCAACCGGTTTGACCACCAGTTGCATATGGCTGGTGAACACACCACGTTGATAATTCTGGTAGCCCAGTTCGATACCCGCTTCGGGCGCAGTACGTTTGAGTTCACTGTTGGCCTGCGCCACCATTTCTGCCAGACGGCCTTCCAGTTGTTTCCCGGTAAACCAGGAGGCTCCTGTCCAGACCACGCCTAATGCAACAATAACGCCTGCAGCTATAACCGTTTTTTTCATCGTGATTATCCATAAAATGAAACCAGGCGGTAAAAACCGCCTGGTATGTAATAAGGCTCTGACTAGCTTAGCAAGAGTTGTTAAAAACTTCAGTAAGTTGCTACAACTTATTGAAAACGCGTGCCAGGCGACCCGTTCCACTCACGGTGATCGGCGACTCATTCGCCGCAATAAATGCCGATTCACCCGGTTTTAGCACCAGACGCTGATCGTCTTTGTTCAGCGTTGCTTCGCCCTCAACGCAGAACAGGATTGCGGCGCTATCCTGTGCGACAGGGGTTTCTGTGCGGTTCAGGTCATGGAGTGAAAACGCAAAATCGTCTACCGGGATAGGGAAGTCTAGCTCCGGGCCTTTCTTAACCGGTTGCGTCAGCAGTTCTGCGGCCGGTTTAGCCACAAACTTCACGTTGGCAACCAGCTCCGGGATATCAATGTATTTCGGCGTTAAGCCAGCGCGCAGTACGTTATCTGAATTCGCCATCACCTCAAGCGCGACACCCTGTAGATAGGCGTGCGGTGTTTCGGCAAACAGGAACATGGCTTCGCCGGGGTTCAGTTTCACTACGTTCAACAGCAGTGGGGAGAACAGGCCGCTGTCGTCCGGGTAAAACTCAGCGATCACACGAATGGTCTGCCACGGTTCACCTTGCTGGCTGTTTAGCGCCGCTTTTAGTACCGCCAGAGCATGTGATTTTTCGTCACCCTGCATATTTAACAGGCTGGCAAAGAGCTGGCTTAAACCTGCGGAATCAGGATTTTCGAGGAAGTGGGCGATGGCTTTGTTGGCTCCGGCAACAGGCTGCAGCAGAGAAACAATTTCGGAGAATTCGCGGAACGCGTTCATTGCCAGGAAGGGGGTCAGGGCAAAGACCAACTCGGGTTTATGGTTAGGATCTTTGTAATTACGCTCAGCCGCATCCAAAGGAATGCCTGCGGCGTTCTCTTTTGCAAAGCCGAGTTCAGAGGCTTTTTTGTTCGGATGAACCTGAATGGAAAGCGGTTGGTCTGCACACAGCACCTTAAACAGGAACGGCAACTCACCAAAGCGGTTAGCAACCTTGTCGCTCAGTAGCGTCGCTTTGTCGGCCTCAATCACGTCGCGCAGGCTGCGTACCTGACCGCTGGCGTCCTCAATTTTTGAGCTGCTCTTCGGGTGTGCCCCCATCCACAATTCTGCCATCGGCAGGTTGTCTGGGTTCGCGATACCGTAGAGATCCGTTAACGCAGTTTTACTTCCCCAGGCGTAGTTTTGCACTGAGTTGATGAGTTTTTGCATTATCAAGCCCTGATTCAAATGTGGAATTAACTCCAGGTATTAAAGCAATAAACCGCGCGGAAGTAACCAGCGCATGTAAAAAGTCGTACTAGTCTCAGTTTTTGTTAAAAAATTGTGTAGGATAAGCTAACTCGCTTTTAAGCAGGGCAAACGGAAGATCTGCCTGAATCATAATCAGCAATGTCGTAAGTGAGAGCACAATGTCGAACAAACCCTTTCATTACCAGGATCCTTTCCCTCTTGCAAAGGATCAGACCGAGTATTACCTGTTAACCCGTGATCATGTTTCTGTCGCTGAGTTCGAAGGACAAGAGATCCTCAAGGTGGACCCGCAGGCGCTGACTTTACTGGCTCAGCATGCGTTTCACGATGCCTCTTTTATGCTGCGTCCCGCGCATCAGCAACAGGTGGCAGATATCCTGAGTGACCCACAGGCCAGTGAAAACGATAAATATGTCGCCCTGCAGTTCCTGCGAAACTCGGATATCGCGGCGAAAGGCATTCTCCCAACCTGCCAGGATACCGGAACAGCCATCATCACCGGCAAAAAAGGCCAGCGTGTCTGGACGGGCGGTGGTGACGAAGCCGCTCTGGCACACGGCGTGTATAACACCTATATCGAAGATAACCTGCGTTACTCGCAAAATGCGGCGCTGGATATGTACAAAGAGGTGAATACGGGAACTAACCTGCCGGCGCAAATTGATCTCTATAGCGTCGATGGTGACGAGTACAAATTCCTCTGTATTGCCAAAGGCGGTGGTTCAGCCAACAAAACCTATCTCTACCAGGAAACCAAAGCCCTGCTTACGCCAGGTAAGTTGAAAAATTATCTGGTAGAGAAGATGCGTACGCTCGGTACGGCGGCGTGCCCGCCTTACCACATCGCCTTTGTGATCGGCGGGACATCAGCGGAAAGTACGCTGAAAACCGTCAAACTGGCATCTACCAAATACTATGATGGTCTGCCAACCGAAGGGAATGAGCATGGTCAGGCATTCCGCGATGTTCAGCTTGAGCAGGAACTGTTGCAGGAAGCCCAGAATCTGGGTCTGGGTGCGCAGTTTGGCGGCAAGTATTTTGCACACGATATTCGCGTCATTCGTTTGCCGCGCCACGGCGCATCGTGCCCGGTCGGGATGGGCGTATCTTGTTCTGCGGATCGCAATATCAAGGCGAAAATCAACCGCGACGGTGTCTGGATCGAGAAACTGGAAAACAACCCAGGCAAATACATCCCAGAAGCACTGCGTAAAGCGGGTGAGGGCGAAGCTGTTCACGTCGATCTGAACCGTCCAATGAGCGATATTCTGGCGCAGCTTTCTCAGTATCCGGTATCAACGCGTTTGTCCCTGAATGGAACTATTATCGTCGGGCGTGATATCGCTCATGCGAAGCTGAAAGAGCGTCTGGATAACGGCGAAGGTCTGCCTCAGTACATCAAAGATCACCCGATCTACTATGCCGGCCCGGCGAAAACGCCTGAAGGCTACGCTTCTGGTTCGTTAGGCCCAACCACAGCTGGCCGTATGGACTCGTATGTTGATCAACTGCAGGCCAACGGCGGCAGTATGATCATGCTGGCAAAAGGTAACCGCAGCCAGCAGGTAACAGACGCGTGTCATAAGCATGGTGGTTTCTATCTGGGCAGTATTGGCGGCCCGGCAGCCGTACTGGCACAGGGCAGTATCAAGAGCCTGGAATGTGTGGAATATCCAGAACTTGGGATGGAAGCCATCTGGAAAATTGAAGTGGAAGATTTCCCGGCGTTTATCCTGGTGGATGACAAAGGTAATGACTTCTTCAAACAGATCCAGTCGTCCCAATGTTCTGCCTGCGTGAAGTAAGATAAAAAGCCGGGCAAGCGTCAGTGCTGCCCGGCACGATAAAGAGCGCACAAAGCGCCATACCGTTTTTTTGAAGCAATCAATACTTATCTCTTAAGCAGGTGAGCAATGTTCCCAACTTCATTGTTATCAAGGAGAAAGTAATGACCACGTCACGTCGCGAGAAAGACTCAATGGGTGCAATCGATGTCCCGGCTGATAAGCTATGGGGCGCACAAACCCAACGCTCACTGGAGCATTTTCGGATCTCAACCGAGAAAATGCCCGTCTCGCTGATCCACGCGCTGGCACTGACCAAACGTGCGGCCGCTAAAGTTAACCAGGACCTGGGACTGCTTGCCGCTGAAAAAGCGACGGCCATTATCAATGCTGCTGATGAGGTCCTGGTGGGCAAGCATCCTGACGAGTTCCCTCTAGCTATCTGGCAAACGGGTTCCGGCACACAGAGCAATATGAACATGAACGAAGTGCTGGCAAACCGCGCAAGCGAACTGCTGGGCGGCGTACGTGGCATGGAGCGTAAAATTCATCCCAATGACGATGTGAACAAAAGCCAGAGCTCGAACGATGTTTTCCCGACGGCGATGCATGTCGCCGCGATCATTGCCCTGCGTGAACACCTTCTCCCTCAACTGGACGTGCTGAAAAAGACCCTGAATGAAAAAGCGTTAGCCTTCAGCGATATCGTGAAAATTGGCCGAACCCACTTGCAGGATGCCACGCCGCTGACTCTGGGCCAGGAGATTTCTGGCTGGGTTGCCATGCTTGAACACAACCTTAAGCATATCGATCACAGCCTGCCGCATCTGGCTGAGCTGGCGCTGGGGGGAACGGCGGTGGGGACAGGGCTGAACACCCATCCTGAATACGCTGCACGTGTTGCAAAAGAGTTAGCGGCGATCACCGGACAACCGTTTGTCACAGCGCCCAATAAATTTGAAGCCCTTGCCACCTGCGATGCACTTGTTCATGCACATGGTGCGCTGAAAGGGCTGGCTGCATCGCTGATGAAAATTGCCAACGATGTCCGCTGGCTGGCTTCCGGTCCGCGTTGTGGTATTGGTGAGATCAGCATTCCGGAGAACGAACCAGGCAGTTCGATCATGCCGGGAAAAGTGAACCCGACACAGTGTGAAGCCATGACCATGCTTTGCTGTCAGGTGATGGGTAACGATGTGGCCGTGAACATGGGCGGGGCGTCCGGTAACTTTGAACTGAATGTTTATCGCCCAATGGTGATCCATAATTTCCTGCAGTCGGTGCGTTTGCTGGCGGATGGCATGGAAAGCTTTAACGAACATTGCGCGGTGGGGATCGAACCGAATCGCGAGCGCATCAACCAGTTGCTCAACGAATCGCTCATGCTGGTGACCGCGCTCAATACCCACATCGGCTACGATAAAGCGGCAGAAATCGCCAAGAAAGCACACAAAGAGGGGCTGACGCTAAAAGCCGCCGCCCTGGCGCTGGGCTACCTGACTGACGCTGAGTTTGACAGCTGGGTTCGTCCTGAAGCGATGGTAGGTAGCCAGAAGTAATTATTCCGCCACATACAGGTGCAGCCGCGGGATGATTAATTGCAGCGGCTGTGCCTGCGGTTTATAACGATGCTGAATGTTTTTGGCATCGTAATTCAGCAGCTCGCCAATATCCGGGATCACTGCGCCCTGATCGGCATCATAAAGTGCAATTAAGGGGGTGGGACAGGCGTGCTGAACCTGTTTTTGCTGTCCGGAATACCAGACCCGCGCGATGGGCTGTACCTTTACAGGTCGTTTTATCTTGAGCCGCGCTTCTGAAGGCAGTGACGCAATACTGTGATACTCCTGTTCCAGACGTTCAATCCACTGCTCGCGCGACCAGGGGGCAACAGTGCGCGGCGCTTTCAGGCTTTTTTCCAGCATCGACAGGATCTCATCGCGGGTGAAGTTCTTGATAATGTGCTTATTCGCCCAGCCAAACCGTAATGTGGCCGGGTGACGAAGTACCGTCAACGAACGATAGGCATTCAGGGTGATAAGCCCTGGCAAATGACGATGAACCCACTCGAAACGTGCCGCCGGGGCTAATCCTGACTCTTCCGTAACGATTTTTTCGAACGCGGCTTTTAACGCGTTGATGTGGGCGATTTGCACTTCCAGCACTTCCCGCTCGGAGGTTTCTGTTTGCAGGCAGATCACGCCGGGCAGGCGAACGGCTGCTTTACTGCTGCGATTTTCTGACTGCTGCTGAATAAACAGGTGACGATAATGTTGTATCGTGAGCGCCAGAGCCGTACTGCCGATGTGTTGTTTGACCTCAATGCGTTCCAGTGGATCGTGTTCTGCGCCTTTCACCACATCTGGCAGAGTGAATACGCGAGCGGCCAGTAAACGGCATGATTGCAAACGCCCGGTCAGTGAGAGCAGTTCATGCTCAATGTGCCGCAACGTGGTATTCAGTCTTTCGATCAGATCGTAAGTCGCCATGACAACCCTTAATTAGTTACAACATACTTACCATATAACACAGCACGCCGGGTCAGGCCAGCGCGCGGTTAAGGTCAGGCAGTAACGGGAAGAGGGATATTGTGATACACCGGCCAGCTAAAACAGAAACGCGCGCCGCCGAGAGTGCTCTCTTCGCAGCGAACCGTCCCCCCCATTGCCTGCGCAATGGAATAGACGATCGCCAGCCCCAGGCCACAACCTCCAGTGGCACGATCGCGGCTGGGATCGAGACGAACAAATGGTTCGAACACTTTTTCTCGCTCGTCCGGCGCAATGCCTGGGCCATCATCTTCGACGGACAAACGGGCCTGATTCCCCTCTAGCTGCAAGCCAATTCGTAACGTGGTTTGGCTATAGCGCATGGCGTTATTCACCAGATTATCCAGGACGCGCTCCATCAGGCGCATATCGAGTGCACCATAATCACCGGAGGTCACGGTTTCGAGCAGTAGCGTACGCTGAGGATTAACACTTTGCACATCGTCAATATGGTTTTTCAGCCAGACGGGGAGATTTGGTGTACTGAGATTCAGCTCGTTTTGTGGGCGATCAAGCCGCGCGTAGGTCAGTAATTCCTCAATCAATCCTTCGAGCTGGCCGATGTCCCGGTTCAGCGCCAGAGACTCTGCCTCGGTCAAGTTATCACTCATCTCCAGGCGATAGCGCAGACGTACCAGCGGTGTACGTAGTTCATGTGCAATACCGTCGATCAACTGCTTTTTACTGGCAATCAGCGCATTGATGTTATCGGCCATCTGGTTAAACGTCACACCTAACCGCTCGAAGCTCGAACCACTGTCAAAGTGGATACGCTCGGTAAGATGACCTTCACCAAAACGTTGTGCAGCTGCTTCAAGTCGCAGCATGTCCTGCCAGTGCGGTCGCATCCAGATAAAGACCGGAAAGGCCAGTGAAATGGCGATAAATGCCAGGAGCGCCATATCCAGCAGCCGCATCTGGTGCAGATAATACAGATAGGGGACGGGTCCCACGGCGAGAACATAGTGGCTTCGGGGAATGCGCTGAATAAACGTGTATTTTTCATCCAGTGCGACAATGTCACCGTCTCGCAAGCGCTGCATGGCGGGCGCATCGAGATCGAAATCTTTCATCGATTCAATACGCAGATTGAATGAGAGATTCAGATCCAGCTCTTTCAGTGTGCGGGCCCAGTCGTGTGGCGGAATTTCACGTAACTCACTGCGCATCAGGTACAGCGAGCTTTTCATCAAATCATCCAGCGATTGCCGACCCGCACGCTCGGCGGTGAACTTGTAGACCAGCCCGACCAGCATGGTCATCACCAGGAAGCAGACAAACAGCAGGAGATAAAACTGCACGAACAGCTTTTTCATGAACGTATCCGGATGACGAGGTGATCAAGTTTCCCAGGCGTGCGGGGCAAAAAGATAGCCTTTGTTACGTACCGTTTTAATGCGATACGGCTCAGTGGCATTATCCAGTAATTTCTTGCGCAGCCGAGAAATGGCGACATCAACACTGCGATCCATACCATCGTAGCTGACACCGCGTAAATTTTTGAGTAATGCATCCCTGTCCATGATTTGTCCGGCATGTGTTGCCAGTTCCCATAGCAGGTCAAAATCCGCCGTGGAAAGCGCGATCAGCTCACCTGACAGCAACACCTGGCGATTAACAGGATCGATTGATAACGTACCAAAACGCATAGCTTTATGCGGTGTAAGCGAAGGTGCTGAGGGTTCCCTGTCAACGGTGGCGTGCTGGCGCAAATGCAGACGCAAACGAGCGAGCAATACGGCAGGAGGGGTCGTTTTAAGGATGTAGTCGTTAGCGCCCATCTCCAGCGACAAGATGTGGTTCATGTCACTGTCCAGAGAGGTAAGAAGAACAATCGGGCCATCCCACTGGGCACGCAGGTCACGGCACAAGGTCATTCCGTCTTTACCGGGTAGCATGATATCCAGCAGCACCAGATCCGGCTTCTCACGCGCCACGACTTCCTCACCGCGATCGCCGCGAGGCTCGACTATGACGTCCATATCATGTTTACCCAAATAGGCGGCAATCAGTTGCCCGACTTCGGGTTCATCCTCTACATAAACGATCTTATTCATACAGCGTCTGTTATCGCGAAAAAAGCCAACATACACTGCGTAACCTTAACCTTCCATTAATCTTTCAAAATTAACCTCAGTTCCGTTATTCTGGTCTGAATTGTTGCCTGGTTGTTATGGGAAAATACATGGGCTTGCTGATAAAAGCTGCGCTGGGTGCGCTGGTGGTGTTACTGATTGGTGTGTTGGCAAAAACAAAAAATTACTACATTGCTGGGTTGATCCCGCTTTTCCCGACGTTTGCCCTTATTGCGCACTATATCGTAGCCTCGGAGCGCGGGGTTGAAGCATTACGAACCACCATTGTCTTTGGCATGTGGTCCATTATCCCTTACTTCCTCTATCTGTTGTCACTATGGTATTTCACCGGCTTTTTGCGATTGCCGCTGGCGCTGGGTGGGGCCGTTTTGTGCTGGAGCCTCAGCGCCTGGGTGCTCATTTTTTTCTGGAGCCGCTTACATTAGCGAAGCGGGCGACCGCCATCTACCGCGAAGGTTCTTCCGGTTACGTAACAACTGGTTAGCAGATAATCGATAAGATCGATCACCTCTTTTTCACCAGGGGCGATCTTCATCAACGATTTATTCAGAGCCTGCTGGCGGTACTCAGCGTCGTCGCTGTCGTTGAACAATATCAACGACGGGGCAATCGCATTGACTTTGACTTCTGGCGCGAGCTTACGTGCAAAAGAGCGTGTCATATTATCCAGCGCGGCTTTACTCGCGGCGTAGGCGATATGTTTATCGCTCCCTCGTTCTACGACATAGTCTGTAAAGTGAATGATGTCTCCCGCTGCATGCCCGTGCCCGCGTAGCAGGTCTTGCAGGGCGTGGTTAAGCAGGTAAGGGGCATTCACGTGGATTTGCAGCATACTGGAGAGCGTATCGCTGAGCGGTGTGCCCGGCAGTTCAGCGAGCCAGGCACTGGCGTTATGAATGATTGCCCGAAGCCCGTCAGTACGGGATTTCACTTCGTCGGCAAAAGCCAGAATGCCTTCGTCAGTTGAGAAATCAGCCTGAATACAGACCGCCCCGGCGTTTCGGAGACCGTCAATGGCAGGATATTCACTGCGATAACTGACGATCACCGGCTGGCGAAGGGTAAGAAAATGATGAGCAATGGCGAGGCCAATGCGACGGCCTCCCCCCGTGATTAATACAGGACGTTGTTGCATTTTTCCCATCGTGTTCTCCTCTCAGTTCAGCAACGGGAAAGACGGCGCTATCCCATTAACATCCACGTTGCCGGTACGGCAGCAACCAGTAACAACCCGATCAATGCCATCTCACGACGTTTAAGCGCATTATTCAATTGATGCGTACGGCGCGCGTAGATAAAGACCAGCAGACCCGGCGCATACAGTACAACCGAGAGCAGCAGGTGCATTGGGCCCGAAGCATACAACAACCACAAGCCGTAAATACAGGCGCCGATACCGACGATCAGGTGTGCTGGACGTGTAGCTATTTTTAACAAATAAGCGCCCACCAGAAAATAGGGAACCAGAATCATCTCTGAGGCGATAGTTAACAAGGTGTTATAGTCAGAACCTGTGAGCCAGATCAGGACAAGGCAAACCTGCACGCTGATGTTGGTCAGCCAAAGTGAAGCTGAAGGCGCATTATTTTTATTCTGACGAGCAAATAAGCGCGGAAAGGCTTTATGGGTCGCCGCCAGAAAGGGAACTTCTGCTGCCATGATCGTCCAGCTCAGGTACGCACCACAGACAGAGACGATAAGACCCGCGGCAATCACCACATCGCCCCAGGAGCCCATCATGTTTACCATCAGGCCAGCCATTGATGGATTACGCATGCCGGCCAGCTCAGGACGTGCAACCACACCGAGTGAAAGCAGCGTCACCAGCAGGTAGACACCTAATGCTGCCAGTACGGCAAGTAAGGTGGCCCGGCCTACGTCGTGCTTATTACGGGCACGGGCAGAAACCACCACTGCACCCTCAACACCGATGAATACCCACAGGGTTATCAGCATCGTATTTTTGACCTGTTCCCAGACAGGAACGCCCAGAGCAATACCCGTAAAGTCGAGCTTAAAGACATCAAGACGGAACGCAATAAATGCCAGAACGATAAACAGGCCCAATGGGACCAGTTTCGCCAGCGTTGCGACCAGATTGATGCTCGCGGCAGTCTGCACACCACGTAAAACCAGCCAGTGAACGAACCACAGTAGTACCGATGCGCCGACAATAGATTGCCAGGTATTCCCGTCGCCGAAGAGCCGTAACTCTGGCGTATCGGTAAAGAAACTCAATGCAGAAAAGACGATGACCAGATACGAGACATTGGCGATAACCGCGCATAACCAGTAGCCCCAGGCCGAGCAAAACCCGATAAGCTCGCCGAATCCTTCACGGGCATAAGTAAATATCCCGCCGTCAAGGTCTGGACGGATACGGGTCAGCAGTAGCATGGCGAAGGCCAGCAGCAAAATCCCGGCCCCGGTGATACCCCAACCAATGAGGAGTGCCGCAGGGCTTGCGACGGCAGTCATATTTTGCGGCAAACTGAATACACCCGCACCCAGCATTGAGCTTAAAACGAGTGCAGTCAAAGCACTCAGGCCAAGTTTCTTTTCCATTGGCTTCCTGTTATGAAAGGTCCAAATCCAGAATAATTATTTCGCACAGGCGCATAAAAATGGTGGATCACACTAAGGCGCGGGATTTTACGGAGTGTCACGAAGTCATGCAATGACGTGAGGCAGAAATTAGAATAAAAGTTACAAAAAAAGGCGGCATTGCGCCACCTTTGTTAAACCGTTTACTTACTTGTACAAATCGGCACTGATCGTCATGTTGTTACCACGTTCCTGCCACTGGCGGGTGATGTGGTAATACTTAGCCCCTTTCTTCGCCGCGCGTTTTGCGACCTGATAAGAGACTTCCGTCATATTGCCGTAGTTACCTGTAAACTTGATGCTGTCGAACGGAACCATCTGCGCAGCAGTGGTTTTGTTCAACTCTTCAATTTTGGTCCCGTCTGGCAGGGTAACGGAGTAACGACCGCCTTTTGTGGATTGCGTTTCAAAGAAGCGACCCACTTCCGCGCTTGGCGCAGCAGAGGTCGCAACGCCTGGAATTTCCACTTTCTTCGCTTCTTCGCCACCTTTCGCGATTGCTGCGCGGCCAGCGTCAGAATCGGCAGGGATAGCATCCGGGCTTTGCAGAACGCGTTTTTTCGCATCTTCTTTATAGATGAATGCGGTAATACGCTGGTTGCCGCCCTGGTTGGCATCGACCTGGCGCACAATATAGAAAGAGTAGGCCCCTTTCTCTTTGGCGGCTTTGGTGATTGCATCGTTCACTTCAGGCTGGCTGCGGTAGAACCCCTGAACAGTCACGGTGTCGTAAGGTTCCAGTTCAATCGCCTGATCTTTTGGCAGTTCGACGATACCGTTAATCACGCGATTTTTGGGTGCGTCAGCTTTTGGGGCATTGTCTTTGAACAGCGCGATGGTTACGCGCTGGTTGCCGCTGTTGCCGTAGTCAGACTGGTCAACAACGTAAAACGAGGCTGCACCGTTTTTATCGGCGGCTTTTGATGCGGCGTTAACGGCATCGCCAATAGAGTTATAACGACCCACAATGACCGTATGGTCAAAAGGTTTTAACGCTGCCGCTTGCTCCGGCGTTAACTCTGTCGCGGCATTCGCAGACAGGGCGGTCGCAGAAAGAAGTGCGGACGCCAGGAGTGTGTTCTTAAGCTTCATAAAAATAATCCTTCGCCTTGCGCAAACCATGTACTGGTATTGTTGTTAATTTGAGACGGTCTCGATTATTGCATTTAAAACCCGTTGCTGTCTGCGCCATTTTTCGCACCCTGTGCTCAGGGGAGATCTAAATTCGATAACATTTAGTGATATGTTGAAAAAACAGGCGTTTGACAAGCAAAACTGATAAAGCATATGACTTTTACAAGTTAATTTAATGTTAATAAGTTGATCTCGTATGGCGCTATATCATGTTTTTACCGCTTCGCTTGCGCTATTTATCGGTTACTGCGGTGAATTTAAGGTAAATATCTCTGTCAGCGACGTCGATCACTTATTTTTCACAGATAAAGTAAGAAATAGTGTTTTCTGGCGGTGGATCACAGGCGTTATTTTCAGTAGGTTATAGAAAGTTTGTTACTGTTTTATTTTCCGGGGTTAATCATCTACCTCAGCTATTAAGTTGATGGAAATTGATACAAACCTCGGGCATTTATCGACAAACCATCATCAAAAACCGATGGAAGGGAAAACTATGCGTATTGGGGTACCAAAAGAACGGTTAGCCAATGAAACCCGCGTAGCGGCAACACCAAAAACGGTGGAGCAACTGCTTAAACTGGGTTTTACCGTCGCGGTTGAAAGCGGCGCGGGCAAACTGGCGAGTTTCGACGATGAGGCATTTACTCAGGCTGGCGCTGACGTAGTGGACGGTGCAGAGATCTGGCAATCGCCGATCATCCTGAAAGTGAATGCACCGGAAGAACATGAAATAGCGCTGCTCAATCCGGGCACGACGCTGGTGAGCTTTGTCTGGCCAGCGCAAAATCCAGAGCTGATGGAAAAGCTCGCGGCACGTGATGTGACCGTGATGGCAATGGATTCTGTTCCACGTATTTCTCGCGCTCAATCGCTGGATGCATTGAGCTCCATGGCGAACATTGCGGGATACCGTGCTATCGTCGAAGCGGCACATGAGTTTGGCCGTTTCTTTACGGGGCAGATCACCGCTGCAGGTAAAGTGCCGCCTGCGAAAGTGATGGTGATCGGCGCTGGTGTGGCAGGGCTTGCGGCGATTGGCGCGGCAAACAGCCTGGGCGCGATTGTGCGAGCATTTGATACGCGTCCGGAAGTAAAAGAACAGGTTCAAAGTATGGGCGCCGAATTTCTTGAGCTGGACTTCAAGGAAGAGGCGGGAAGTGGTGATGGCTATGCGAAGGTGATGTCTGAAGCCTTCATCAAAGCGGAAATGGAACTCTTTGCTGCTCAGGCGAAAGAAGTCGACATTATTGTCACCACCGCATTGATCCCCGGTAAGCCGGCTCCGAAGCTGATTACCCGCGAAATGGTTGATTCCATGCAACCAGGCAGTGTCATCGTCGACCTGGCCGCGCAAAATGGCGGTAACTGCGAATACACTGTGCCAAACCAGGTGACCACCACTGCCAATGGTGTGAAGATCATCGGTTATACCGATCTGCCGGGTCGCTTGCCAACGCAGTCTTCTCAACTGTATGGAACCAACCTCGTTAACCTGCTGAAACTGCTGTGTAAAGAGAAAGACGGCAATATCACAGTAGACTTTGAGGATGTGGTTGTGCGCGGTGTTACTGTGGTCCGCGAGGGAGAAATTACCTGGCCTGCACCACCCATTCAGGTTTCAGCACAGCCTCAGGCAGCACCAAAAGCAGCACCTGAACCGAAAGAGCCTGCTAAGCCTGTTTCACCGTGGCGTAAATATGCCCTGATGGCGCTGGCGATTATTCTTTTTGGTTGGCTGGCAAGTGTTGCGCCAAAAGAGTTCCTCGGTCACTTTACCGTCTTCGCACTCTCCTGTGTGGTGGGCTATTACGTGGTGTGGAACGTTTCCCATGCACTGCATACGCCGTTGATGTCGGTGACTAACGCCATCTCCGGGATCATCGTGGTGGGGGCATTGCTGCAAATTGGTCACGGTGGCTGGATTAGCTTCCTTAGCTTCATCGCGGTGCTTATCGCCAGTATCAATATCTTCGGTGGTTTCACCGTGACTCAGCGTATGCTGAAAATGTTTCGTAAGGGATAAGGGG
Organism: Enterobacter sp. RHBSTW-00994; assembly: GCF_013782625.1. Taxonomy (NCBI): domain Bacteria; kingdom Pseudomonadati; phylum Pseudomonadota; class Gammaproteobacteria; order Enterobacterales; family Enterobacteriaceae; genus Enterobacter; species Enterobacter sp. RHBSTW-00994. The sequence continues at coordinate 2,088,723 of NZ_CP056199.1, forward strand.
TAGCATATGTCTGGAGGATTAGTTACAGCTGCATACATTGTCGCTGCGATCCTGTTTATTTGCAGTCTGGCGGGGCTTTCCAAACACGAAACGTCTCAGCGCGGTAATAACTTTGGTATCGCCGGTATGGCGATTGCACTGCTTGCCACCATCTTTGGACCGGATACTGGCAACGTCGCCTGGATCCTGGTGGCGATGATTATCGGTGGCGCGATTGGTATCCGTCTGGCGAAGCGCGTTGAGATGACTGAAATGCCAGAGCTGGTGGCGATTCTGCACAGCTTTGTTGGTCTGGCTGCGGTGCTGGTGGGCTTTAACAGCTACCTCTACCATGAAGCAGGCATGGAACCGATTCTGGTCAATATCCATTTGACTGAAGTGTTCCTCGGTATTTTCATCGGTGCGGTAACATTCACTGGCTCTATTGTGGCGTTTGGTAAATTACGCGGGAAATTGTCGTCAAAACCGCTGATGCTACCTAACCGCCATAAGCTGAATCTGGCTGCACTGGTTGTATCGTTCGTGCTGCTGGTTATCTTCGTACGTACAGAAAGTGTGGGTATGCAGGTGCTGGCGCTGCTGGTGATGACCATTATTGCTCTGGCGTTCGGCTGGCATCTGGTGGCTTCTATCGGTGGTGCAGATATGCCAGTAGTGGTCTCAATGCTGAACTCCTATTCAGGTTGGGCGGCTGCGGCTGCGGGCTTTATGCTGAGTAATGACCTGCTGATCGTTACAGGTGCACTGGTCGGCTCTTCTGGTGCGATCCTCTCCTTCATTATGTGTAAAGCGATGAACCGTTCGTTCATCAGCGTGATTGCGGGTGGTTTTGGTACTGACGGTTCCTCTTCGGGTAATGACGAAGAAGTCGGTGAACATCGTGAGATCACTGCGGAAGATACGGCAGATATGCTGAAGAATTCGCACTCGGTTATCATCACCCCTGGCTACGGCATGGCCGTTGCCCAGGCGCAGTATCCGGTTGCCGAAATTACGGAGAAACTGCGGGCGCGTGGTATCAAGGTTCGCTTTGGTATTCACCCGGTTGCCGGGCGTCTGCCGGGTCACATGAACGTTTTGCTGGCTGAAGCGAAAGTGCCTTACGACATCGTGCTGGAGATGGATGAGATCAACGATGATTTCTCCGATACCGATACGGTACTGGTTATTGGCGCGAATGATACCGTTAACCCGGCGGCACAAGATGATCCGCGCAGCCCAATTGCGGGGATGCCTGTGCTGGAAGTGTGGAAGGCTCAGAATGTCATTGTCTTCAAACGTTCGATGAATACGGGCTATGCAGGCGTTCAAAACCCACTGTTCTTTAAAGAGAACACCCATATGCTGTTTGGCGATGCCAAAGCCAGCGTGGATGCGATTCTGAAAGCGCTGTAATCAGTAGCAATAAAAAAAGCCGCCATATTTGGCGGCTTTTTTATATGCATCAACAAGGCTCAATCGTCGTCTTCGTCGTCCAGTTCAACCGGCGTCTGGTATTGATCCGGTTTAATGACCAGCAGGTCGCAGCGCAGATGGTCGATCACCTGTTCGGCGGTATTCCCCAGGAATGCAGCAGAAATACCGGTACGACCAATCGTGCCCAGCACGACAATCCCCGCCTGCAGGTGTTCAGCAAGGTCCGGGATCACCTCTTCAGGTAACCCTTTTTCAACGTGGGTCATTTTCTCATCAATACCGAATTTTTGGCGCAGTGCTTTCATGGCCAACAGATGCTGACCGCGGATTGCGTCGTTATACACACTCGGATCAAATTCAGGCAGCTCGATGGCGATATTGATAGGTGTCACCGGGTAAGCTCCCACCAGATGGACTTCGGTATGGTTGACTTGCTCGGCAAGCTGGATGGTCTCTTTCACCAGCTTTTCGTTCAACGCGTTGTGATAGTCCTCTTCGCTGGCGAGATTGACCGCAACAACGGCCTTACCGCCTTCTGGCCAGGGTTGATCTTTTACCATCCACACTGGGCAAGGGCATTTGCGCAATAAGTGCCAGTCCGTCGGGGTGAAGATGACGGACTCCAGTTTGTCGTGCTGGTGCGCCATTTTCAGCAACAGATCGTGATTGCCGCTGATAATTTCCTGGATAATGGCTTCAAATGGGCGGTTATGCCAGACCACTTTAATATCAATGGGAATTCCCGCATCCAGGTAATATTTCGCCTGTTCGCGGATCCATGCAGTACGCTGGCTGATCACTCCCTGACGCATAGCGGTGCGCTCGTCAGGCGACAGAAGGGTGGTCATTTCGTATGAGAAGTCATAGATCGGCAAAAACGCTTTGATTTTGCCACCAATCCGTTGATGTAAATACACAGCACGCCGTAACGCAGGTTGATCGTCCTGATTAGGGTCGATGGCCACCAGCATGTTTTGATACTTTGTCATACAGGTCTCCTTACAACTGTCACCACAGTCTGTAACTAAAAGAGTAACCTATATATCTTGAATGAAACAGGGGGGAAGTTTTACCAGATCAATAAATCATGAAAAATTAATGGCTGTTGTGCCATCAGGTTGAAACCCAAGCGCTTTGCTTCTCAGATAAAGGAGCCAACATGGCAAATCACTCAAAACGGAAAGCGATAGGCAGATTAATTGCACAAGGGGTTGCGGCGAAAAGACAAGCGACAGAACGCATGTTGTATATCACCGAGCAGCAACAAGCGACCGCGCAAGATCTCGAATGTTTAAAAACACCGCCTAAAAACAGAACCGAGGCCAAAAAGCAACTGGCGGTAAAACTACGCTTACTGAAAAATGGGGCTATGGATCTGAAATCGCTGCAAGAAATTGAAGTTCAGGCTGCAATCGACTTAGCAAATGCGAACATCCGCAGATTTGAAGACGGCTCGGTTGACGCTGTTTCAACAGAGAAAACGCCAGTTAACAGGAAGAAATGGCGGGGCAGGACGGCAGACTGAGAAGGGATGAGAACACGTTGGTAAGCAGAATCATGAATTTCAGTATGCAGCCAGACGAATGTATCGATCTGGCTGCAGTCATTCGCAGATGTTATGCCACGTTGCGGGAATGACCGGCGAGGATCGCCAACGCTTCACCGTTTTCGATGGTGATATATTTGCCTTTAACGGCCAGCATACCGCTTTTCTGGAAGCGACCCAGCAGACGGCTGATGGTTTCAACGGTCAGTCCGAGGTAGTTACCGATATCACCACGGGTCATGGTCAGACGGAACTCACGTGGTGAGAAGCCACGTTCGGCAAAACGGCGCGACAGGTTATAGATAAAGGCCGCCAGACGCTCTTCAGCATTCTTTTTGGAAAGCAGCAGGATCATGTCCTGATCGCCTTTAATTTCGCCGCTCATCAAACGCATCATCTGTTGACGCAGGTTCGGCATTTTTCCGGACAGGTCATCCAGCGTTTCAAACGGGATTTCGCAGACCATTGAGGTTTCCAGCGCCTGAGCAAAGCTCGGGTGGTGACCAGTACCGATGGCATCAAAGCCGACCAGATCGCCTGCTAAATGGAAGCCAGTGATCTGCTCATCACCTTGTTCGGTGATGGTGTAGCTTTTAATCGTGCCAGAACGGATAGCATAGAGCGATTTCAGTTCGTCTCCCGCTTTAAACAGCGTCTGTCCTTTCTGAATAGGCTTTTTGCGCTCGATGATATTATCAAGCTGATCAAGTTCATGCTCATTCAGGGTAAACGGGATACAGAGCTGGCTGATGCTGCAATCCTGGCAATGGATAGCACAACCGCCAGACTGAATGCGTCGTATAATTCGCTTTTCCGGGATCATAGGTTTGCTCGAGCCTTAATTGATATTGGTCAATTTTAACATCTTTTTGGCGAGTACGTAAGCCTGGCAAACCCTCAATAAGGACAAGAGACGGTAACGTGTTGCCATCTTCTTGAAATTCCACAGCTTGGTTATGGGTTTTCGCCCTAACTGGCAGAGAATTAAGCACTAAAAGCCTGGTATCTACAGTAAAAGATAGCCCTCATGGCGCAATAACCACTCCTTGCGCTGCACGCCACCCGCGTAGCCGGTCATCGTGCCGTTACGGCCAATAACGCGATGACAGGGAACGACAATGCTGACAGGATTAGATCCGTTGGCAGCGCCCACCGCTCGAGCAGCACCCGCACGGCCTAATTGTTCAGCCAGTTGGCCGTAATGCATAACATGGCCACAGGGAATATCACGTAGCGCCTGCCAGACTTCACGCTGGAAAGCTGTACCGGCCGTGGCGGTTGGCAGGTTATCGATGATACTGAGATCACCTTCGAAGTATGCCGCAAGCTTGTCGCTCAAGCCGTTGGGATTGCTGGCGCTGATACGTTCATACCCTTGTGAACGGTAATGAATATCGAGCAGCTCTATCATGCGGTTACTGTGCTCTTCCCACTCGACGGCACGTAAGTTGAACTGTTCGTCGGCAATAATCCACAGTGGCCCAAGCGGGGTAGCAATTTTATCTTCGAGTAATCTCAGCATCCTCTTTCCTTTAGTTCAGCCGCGGGTAAATACCCGGCCCAATTGGCAGGCCGACAAGATACCACGCCACCAGCATCACCAACCATACCCCTAAAAAGATAAGCGGATACGGTAAAACCAGCGAATAGTAAGTACCCAGTTTGGCTTCAGGTTTATAGCGCTGAAGGAAGCCTAAAAACAGAGGGACAAACGGTGAGACAGGAGCCAGCGGGATCACTGACGAATCGGCAACACGGAACAGGATCTGCGCAAACGCCGGGTGGAATCCGAGCATCATGAACATGGGGACGAAGATGGGAGCCAAAATAGACCAGATAGCCGAACCACTGGCAATAAACATACACAGCAAGGAAGACAAGAGTGCCAGACCGACAAACGCCGGAACACCGCTTAACCCGGCCGCTTCCAGGGCATCAGTCAGGCCAACGGCCATAAACTTGCCCATGTTACTCCAGTTGAACATCGCCACAAATTGCGCCAGTGGGAACACCATCACGATAAACCCGGCCATCTCTTTCATTGGCTCGATCATCAAGTGTGGTAAATCGGCCTGACGGCGGATCTTGCCTGTGGCGATACCATACGCCAGCGAAACGACGAAAAAGAAAAGGATGATCAGCGGTACGATCCCCTGAATAAAGGGTGAGGGCAGCACAGTGTGTTTGACCGGGTCGCGCAGCACACCGTTTTCCGGTACAACCATTAGCGCTACCACGGCAATAAATGCCAGTGAGACGATGCCGGCGACGCGCAGACCGAAACGCTGCTCTTTACTTAATGTCTCCAGCTTTTCATCGCGACTGCCTTCCCACTTGCCTAAACGCGGTTCAATGAGTTTATCGGTGATAAGGCCGCCGACAATTGTCAGAACAATCACTGAGCTTGCCATAAAGTACCAGTTGTCGATCACGCTCACATGCATCGCGGCATCAATCGTTTTTGCAGCTTCAGTACTGATGCCGGAGAGCAGCACGTCCGTGGTGACAATGAGCAGATTTGCCGTAAACCCGCAGCCGACCCCGGCAATGGCGGACAACAGACCTGCGACAGGATGCCGACCCACCGCCAGGAAGATCAGCGCTCCCATTGGCGGCATAATCACCAGCGCGGCATCGGAGGAGATATGGCTGAAGAACGCGATAAACAGCACCATATAACTGGCGTAACGCGCACTGACATGGGAAGCCATTTTTACCATCAACGCCGGTAGCAGGCCTACGCGCTCGGCCAGCCCGGCCCCCAGCACCAGCGCCAGAATGGCTCCAAGTGGGGCGAAGCCGCTGAAGTTTTTAATTACATTCGGCAAAAACCAGTGCAAGCCTTCAACACTGAGCAGGTTTTTGACCGCGACCAGACTACCGTCGGCCGGGCTTCGTACGCTCACGTCGAATGCGGACAGAATGGCTGTTGCCATCATCAGAATCACAATCAAATAGATAAAAAGCAGGAAAGGGTGCGGTACTTTATTGCCGATCCTTTCAACCCAGCCATAGAGCTTACCGGTTGGGGAATGCGAAGGTATGGAAGACATACTCATGGGCGTTCCTCGGGACTGTTGTGTTGTTGTGTTTGTGTTTATGTGTTTTTTTATTTTAAAGGTGACGGTGTCACGCCTTGCGGGATCGGACACTCGTACGGTCGGTCTGTTATCTGTTGTTCAAACTCGTCACGGCATGCCCGAAGAAGGTCAGCGTCCTGGAGCAGGTTCAGGGCCGTAGCCCCCATGACTTTTCCCGCCAGCAGCATGCCTTTATGGGCAATAGAGGTTCGACCCTGTGTAACCAATTGCCAGGTATGCAGTGGTGTGCCGATGGCGAAACAGGGGCTAAAGCACTGTGCGACAGGCATTTTCCAGCTGACATCGCCAACATCCGTTGAACCAGCCATGACATTGTCAGTCACGGAGTACGGGGCGACTTCGTCGATCAGCAACGTCTCCTGATGGCGACGGGCGAAGGTCTTGCCGTCTTCTCCCCCTGTTGCTGCAATATTTTTCAGGCTGTTTTGCAGATCATTTGGCGTAAGCGTTGTACGAATCTCACGGGCAAACTGGCGCTCCTCTTCATTCCAGGCGGGCGTTCCGTAATGTTGCAGGGCGCGATACATGGCTGCTTCGAGTGTGCGGTTAGGCAGGTAACTGGAACAGGCTTTGTCAAAGCGTTGCTCGACGGTGGTCTCTGTCATCAGCGCAGCACCCTGAGCGATCTTGTCAATACGCGCGTAGATCTGCCGTACATCGGCCATCTCCGGGGCGCGGATCAAATACAGCACTTCGGCCTGAGCCTGCACAACGTTGGGTGAAATGCCGCCCGTGTCGGTGATGGCATAATGTACACGCGCTTTCTCAATAATGTGCTCGTTGAGAAAATTTGTGCCGGTGGTCATCAGCGTGACGGCATCCAGCGCACTGCGGCCCAGATGTGGGGAGTTCGCTGCGTGGGCTGCCACGCCGTGAAAGCGCCACGATGCCTGAATGTTGGCGAGGGTACTGACATTAAACATCCCGGCAAAGGCTTCCGGATGCCAGGTCACTGCGGCATCGACATCATCAAACAAACCTTCACGCACCATAAAGGTTTTACCCGAGCCACCTTCTTCGCCTGGACAGCCGTAGAAACGAACGGTTCCGTTTCCGCCATGTTGTTCCAGCCAGCTTTTCACAGCCACTGCGCCAGCAAGGGCTGCCGTTCCCAGTAAATTATGCCCGCAGCCGTGGCCGTTAGCGCCAGGCGTTGATGATTGTACGGTGGCGCAATATGCCTGCTGGCTTAAGCCGGCCAGGGCATCATATTCACCCAGTAATGCGATAACGGGCTTTCCTGTGCCGAAACTGGCGATAAAGGCATTTGGAATGCCGCCTGCTTCACGCATGAGGCTAAATCCTTCGGCTTCCAGCGCATTAGCGAGCCGTTCTGCCGACCAAAACTCTTCGAAGCGGGTTTCCGGATGATCCCAGATCTCATCGGCTATATTGGTCAGTGTCTGAGATCGGGTGTCGATCGCATCAGCAATAAACGCATAGTTCTCCGGCATTACACACCTCGCGCCCACGGAAAATTCAGCGCCGTTCGCGCCAGGGTTTCGATAGCGATGCACATGATCTGCTCGTCGAAGTCGAATTTTTCGTTGTGATGCCCGGCACTCAGATCTGTACCAAACACCATATAAGAGGCCAGGCCGCCATTTTCCTGCACTCGCGCCATCATCAGCGTGGCATCTTCAGAGCCTGCAGGCGCTTTTACCTTGTCGATGGCATGCGTGACGCCGGAAACCTGGCTTGCCTGTTCGCGGAGGTAGTTCACCCAGGCGGGGGTTGGGGTACTGGAGGTTGCCGCCCCCATCAGACGCATCTCTGAGGTAACGCCGTAAAGTGCAGCCGCACCGGTAATAACAGACGTTGCACGCTCGAATACGTACTGATTGATGGCTTCGCTTTCGCCGCGGGTTTCTACCTTAAGCAAAGCGCTGGCAGGCACGACATTGCGGCCACTGCCAGCCTGCATGACACCAACGTTTACGCGGGAAGCGCCTTCGCTGTGTGGTGCTATGCTGTGCAGGGCGAGCGCGGCCTGTGCGGCAGCTAACAGGGCGTTGCGGCCTTCTTCTGGTTTACCGCCGGCGTGTGCGGCTACACCGGTAAAGCGCACGTCAAACTTGGTGGTAGCCATAAAGTTATCGCTGCCGCAGATAACGGTTCCGGCAGGGACGCCTGTGCCAATATGAATAGCGGTAAAGTAATCCACCCCCTCAAGCGCACCGGCAGCCACCATCGCGCGAGCGCCCCGAGTGCCTTCTTCGGCGGGCTGGAAAATAATTTTGATCGTGCCGTTCAACTGGGCTTCATTCTGTTTCAGTACCTGCGCCAGACCCAGGCCGATCGTGGTGTGACCGTCATGACCACAGGCGTGCATCATACCGGGATTACAGGAGGAAAAACCTTCACGGAATGGGCGATGGCTCTCCTCCTGGGCCTCACTCAGATCGAGAGCATCCATATCCACCCGAAAGGCCATAACGGGGCCGGGTCGGCCTGTATTGAGGGTGGCAACGATACCGGCAAATCCGCCTTCAAAGGCCGTAAGCCATTTTTCGGGAGCGCCTTGCTCACGGGCGCGGATAAACTCGCGGGCAAGAGTTGTATCATCCGGCAGCCCCATGCGGCTGTCGGCATCCACAACGTCCCGGCCCATCGCCAGTTCGTAGCCCAGGTGGTGTAATGTTTCTGCCACTTTTGCCGCCGTGCGAAACTCCACCCAGCCAGACTCTGCAAAACGGTGGAAATCGCGTCGCCATGCGCTCAGTTGCGGGGTTAAGGTCTGGATGTATTGCGTCAGTTGATCCATGTCTTTTCCTGTCATCATTAAAATATGTGAACTTCTTCACGCTGTGATAGTTTTTACTTATCACTAACCGTTTTTTCACAGTTTTAACCGTTCAGGAATTACCCTCGCACATCCATTTCCATTAAAGTAGATGACAATTTCTTTACTCTGATAAACAACAGTTATCGGTGAGTTATGTCCTATCAGGTTAAATTTCATCAAATCCGGGCGTTTGTAGAAGTGGCTCGCCAGGGCAGTATTCGGGGGGCGAGCCGGGCGCTGAATCTTTCCCAACCGGCACTGACCAAATCGATCAAGGAGCTGGAGGAAGGGATGGCTGCTCAGCTTTTTGTTCGGCGCAGTAAAGGTGTGACGCTGACAGAGTGTGGTGAAAGCTTTTATCAGCATGCCAACCTCATTCTTGAGGAACTTCGTGCCGCGCAGGACGACATTCGTCAGCGGCAGGGGCAACTGGCCGGACAAATCAACATTGGTATGGGAGCCAGTATTTCCCGAACATTAATGCCTGCGGTCATTACCCGTTTTCACGTGCAGCATCCACGAGTGAAGGTCCGAATAATGGAAGGGCAGCTGGTATCGATGATTAACGAATTACGTCAGGGGGAACTGGATTTTACAATAAACACTTATTGCCAAGGTCCATACGATCATGAATTTACCTTCGAAAAACTCTTTGAAAAACCGTTTGCCATATTTTGTCGGGAAGGGCATCCGGCAATAGGAGCCAGAACAATTAATGAGCTTTTACATTATGACTGGACAATGCCAACGCCACGGGGAAGTTATTATAAACAATTAGAAGATGTGTTTATGCACCGCTCGCAAATACCCCGTATCGGTATTGTCTGTGAAACGTTTTCCTCCTGCATTAGCCTGGTCGCACAAAGTGATTTCCTGAGCATTCTGCCGCAGGAACTGGGCTGTGACCCGTTGTTGGCGCATCGTCTGGTGATGCTGCCTGTTGTCGAAACACTCCCAAAAGCGACTTATTATTTAATCCAGCGACGTGATTCACGCCAGACACCGCTTACTGAATCGTTAATTACGCAATTCAGAAGGGAAGCCAGAAATATAGTATATGAATAAAATAACAAAAATAAAAAAATAGAGTCTGCCGACACCTGACAGACCCTACAGTACACACAGCAGTATATCCTTTCACATGTCCCGCGTGTTTTATCCGTTAAGCAGGTTTATTTAGTTATAACAGCTTTCCTGTAAAATGAAAGGTTGTAGAGTGATTGATTTCACGAATTTTTAACTTAAATTTAATGTTTAACTAATGCTGAAATTTAAGTTAAGTTAGGTTTAAATTTGTCATTAGTTATTTTTGTATTTTCCCCTGTGTGATTATTTATTGTGTTTATTATTATCCGCGTATTCAGGGGCGGGGTGATTGAGACACGCCTCAGGCAAGGGTATAGTACAGAGCTCAGATGTAGCCGGAGAATGTCCATGAACCCTGACGACAAATCGCTCTTTCTTGACGCCATGGAAGATGTCCAGCCCCTGAAGCGCTGTACCGATATTCACTGGCAGCCGGAGCGTAATTCGCGTACCCGACAAGAGCTTGATACCGAGCAACTCGATAATTTTTTAACGCTGGGTTTTTTGGAGTTAGTCCCGCTTGCAGAGCCGCTGGCATTTCAACGTGACGGTGTGCAGCAGGGGGTTATTGATAAGTTACGCTCAGGTAAGTATTCCCGTCAGGCCAGCTTAAACTTATTACGCCAGCCCGTTGAACAATGCCGTCAGATGCTGTTTGCGTTTATCCGCCAGGCAGGGCGCGAGGGGCTGCGCAATCTGGTTATCGTTCACGGAAAAGGGCGTGAAGATAATTCACACCCCAACGTTGTGCGCAGTTATCTGGCACGCTGGCTCGCGGAATTTGACGACGTGCAGGCATTTTGTGTGGCATTGCCTCATCATGGAGGCAGCGGAGCCTGTTATGTCGCGCTACGAAAATCTGACGAAGCCAGAGCTGAAAACTGGGAGCGGCACGCCAAACGCAGTCGTTAACCTGCGCTCAGTGCTGCCAGTATCTCTTTCCCATTCCACATCACGCCATACACCGCGACCGCCAGCATAAATACGGCTGTCGCGAACCGTATGACACGTTCGTACTTTACTGAGACATACCGTCTGATGCCCACGATCCAGAGGGTAAGGATCACCAGATCCAGCACAATCCAGATAGCCGTCAACAGAGCAATGCTGTGCGCAAAATTATGGGTTACCGGGACGAACAGCGGGAAAAAGGCGACAAAAAAGAGAATGTCTTTTGGGTTGGCAATAGCCGTTAAAAATCCGGTGATAAAGCCGCCCGGTCGTGTTGATGTTTGCTCCCCTGTACCTGAATGCGTAAGTATCTGAATTGCCATTGCACCGATAAATAGCGCACCCGCAAGGCTGATACACGTCAGGCTTAATGGGTGTATTTCCACGATCCCGCTCAGGATTAACACCGCCATCGCCAGTAACACCAGCGACGCTAAATTGGTTCCGGCAAGCGTGATAAATGCACGTTTATACCCTTCCCGTAAGGCTGTGTGAGTCACGAGTGCAATAACGGGACCGGGTGTGATGAGCAATAGAATAACGGCCACGAGATAAGAGCTCAGTAGCGATAACGCCATATCAGCATTCCTTGTGGTGAAGAGAAGAGGAGTGTCTGCCATCGCACTGGAATTGAAAAACGGAAAATCCTGCGTTTTAATGTGAGTTAAACTCACAATGGACTATTCCATGCTCTCTCCACTTCCGCCTTTGTATGCACTACGGGCCTTTGATGCCGCCGCCCTTTGTGGCTCGTTTACCCGTGCGGCACTAATGCTGCACGTCACACCTGGCGCAATCAGCCGTCACATCCGTACCCTGGAAGAGAACTTTCATTGCCAGCTCTTTCTGCGCAATGGTCCTGCGGTTGAACTGACCGATGCCGGACGTATCCTGGCAAGCCAACTCAGAAATGGTTTTGCTACGCTGGAGAGTGCGTGTGAGGCATTTCGTACCACCCGCCACGGACTACGACTAAAAGCCCCCTCAACACTAACACTGAACTGGTTACTGAACATTCTGAAGATATTTGTTGAGGAAAACTCAACGCCTGAGGTGCATGTTTCCAGTGTCTGGATGGATGTCGATCACGTTGATTTTTATCAGGAGCCGTTTGACTGCGCGATTTTGCTCGGCAACGGTCAGTTTGGCGAGCAGACCGTTTCACAGTTGCTCTTTAAAGAGTGCCTTGCGCCGGTATGTGCGCCGGGGCTTCTGGAAAAAGCGCAACACAATATCAGTGCCTGCGAACTGATTCACCCTTCGCCAGATCGGCGTGACTGGCGACGCTGGCTTAAAGGTAGCCCGTTTGAGTTGACGCTGGATATCAGCAAAGGGAAGGTTTTCGATACGCTGGAGCAGGGAAATCAGGCGGCAGCCGGTGGGTTCGGTGTGTCTGTTGGGGATGTGGCGCTGAGCATTCCGGCGCTGGAGAGTGGTTTGCTGGTGATGCCGTTTACCCGCACGATTGAAACCGGGGATGGCTATTATCTGGTCTGGCCCAGCGACAGCCCAAAGCAACAGGGCATTGAGACGCTATGTGCGTTCTTGCTCGGGCATATTCCGGATATCAGCACGTGCGTTAAATAGCGGGCGACAGATCGCCCGCTGGGTTTCGTATGACGATCAGAAGGTTTCCCAGTTACCGTCGGCGGCGGTAGTGGTTGCCGGGCGTAACAATTGTGGTGTTTTCACATTTGTCGGGCGAGAAGCCGTCACCTTTTCTTGTGCGTTCAGGCGGAATGCCGCGACGGCCTGACGTAACTGTTCTGACTGGTCTTCCAGCGCGGCGGCGGCCGTTGCTGATTCCTGAACCAGCGCGGCGTTTTGCTGTGTCACGCTGTCCATCTGCGAAACGGCCAGGCTAACCTGCTCAATCCCCCGACTCTGCTCATCGGATGCCGACGAAATTTCACCCATAATGTCGGTCACGCGGGTGACTGCCGCGACGATCTCTTTCATGGTTTCACCCGCTTCACTGACCTGGCCAGAACCGGTATTTACACGGCTAACCGAGTTCTCGATAAGTCCTTTGATCTCTTTCGCCGCCTGCGCACTGCGGCTGGCCAGCGTTCGTACTTCGCCTGCTACGACGGCAAATCCCCGGCCCTGTTCCCCGGCTCGAGCGGCTTCAACAGCGGCGTTGAGTGCCAGGATATTGGTCTGGAACGCGATGCTGTCGATAACACTGGTAATGTGAGCAATCTGCTGTGAGCTGTCGGCAATTTCGGTCATGGTACGCACAACGTTATCGACGACACGTCCACCCCTGGCCGCGGTATCGGAGGCATTTTTGGCCAGTAAGGTGGCCTGACGGGCATTATCGGAGTTCTGTTTGACCGTTGCGGTTAACTCTTCCATGCTGGCAGCCGTTTCTTCCAGTGAGGCAGCCTGTTGTTCTGTACGGGCCGAGAGATCGTTGCTACCGGCGGCAATTTCACCTGCGCCGGTGTAGATCGAGTCGGTACTGCCGCGCACCGCGCTGACCGTGCTCACCAGAGATTGTTGCATCTCATGCAAACCGGTCGCCAGTTGTCCCATTTCATTACGGCTGCCAAGAGTAATGCTGTGCGTCAGATCGCCACCTGCGATGGTTCGAATATGGTTCATGATGCTTTTCAGTGGGGTTAACAGCAGGTGTTGTAAACCTTGCCAAATCACCACCAGGACAACGACTACGGCGAGGAAGATGCCAGCCAGCGTCCATTGCATATGCGTAAAGCTGCTCTGGTTCTCTTCGGCGGCGGCTTTGAGTAAGGTGTTATTCTCTGCACGCCAGCGGTTGTATACCGCCTCCATATCATCCTGCGCTTGCTGCGCATCCAGATCGCCATAAGCCTGATAGTTATCTGCACGCAGATACTCAATCGACAGACGCATCACCTCATGCATTTGCGTCCAGGATTTTTGCATCTCTTCCGTCAGAGCCTGGTTTTGGCCCTTCACCTGTGGCATTTTTTGCCAGGCGCTGTAATAGGTTTCGGCTTTTCCCAGTGATTCACTGGCCGTTCCCAGCAGTTTGCTGATGGCGGCCATTGCCGCTGGGTCACGTTGATTTTTCAGATAACGAATCGCTACACGGGTGACGGTAACGCGTGTTTTCACCAGGGTGTTCACGCTGTCACTCAGGCTTTCCTGTTGCGCGTTAAGCACGCCTGAGTTCTGGAAGTTGTGGCGGTCATTACTGACGGCAGAGTAAAACAACCCGCCCGTGACAACTTGCAGCAGACAGAATATGGTGAGTGCAAAGATAATACCGGTGATAACGTGCAAATTTTTCAGCATGGCGGTCGTCCGTTATAGGTGCAGGAGTTGCACAAATAATATCGACGTAGCGAAATTAAACTTTAATTTAACTATTACTTAACTAACAGTATTGCTCCGGAACGCGTTGTAAACCGGAACAATATTGATGGTCCAGGCGTTCTCTCTACCCAGTGAATCAGGAAGGCATACATGACCAGTATTGATAAAAGTGGAACGTACACGTTAGGGACGCGTACGGTTAAGCGGCTCGGCTATGGCGCAATGCAGCTTGCAGGTCCTGGTGTTTTTGGGCCACCGAAGGACAAAAATGCTGCGCTTGATGTGCTTCGTCATGCAGTCGCCGCAGGTGTGAACCACATTGATACCAGTGATTTTTACGGCCCTCATGTCACTAACCAGCTTATTCGTGAGGCACTTCATCCGTACCGTGACGACCTCACCATTGTTACCAAAATAGGTGCGAGGCGAGGTGATGATGCTTCCTGGCTGCCCGCATTTTCGGCGGCTGAACTGACACAGGCAGTGCATGACAACTTACGCAACCTGAAACTGGATGTGCTGGATGTGGTTAATTTACGCATCATGTTTAGTGCGCATGGTCCGGCAGAAGGCTCGATTGCTGAGCCACTGGCCGCGCTCGCGGAGCTTCAGCAGCAAGGGTTGGTTCGTCATATTGGATTAAGTAATGTGACGGTTACACAGGTTGCTGAAGCGCAGAAGATCGTTTCGGTTGTTTGCGTTCAGAACATGTACAACATTGTGAATCGTGAAGATGACGCTCTGGTTGATCTGCTCGCTCAGCAGAAGATCGCGTATGTCCCGTTCTTCCCGCTTGGCGGCTTTACACCGTTGCAATCTTCCGGGCTGCAGGCGGTCGCCGATTCGCTAGGTGCAACAGCCATGCAGGTTGCACTGGCCTGGTTGCTGCAACGTTCCCCCAATATCTTGCTGATCCCCGGTACATCCTCTGTGGTGCATTTGCGTGAAAATCTGGCCGCTGCCGATCTGATTTTACCGGTGGATGCGCTTGATACCCTGAACGCGCTGGTGGATTAAGCGCAAAAATGAAAAGTCCAAAGCGACGGCTTTGGGCTTTTTCCGTCCGGCATGTTATTTACGCATAACCTTATCCGACTGAGTAGTCTTTGCCTTCAGCTCAGGATGTCTGGCGATGTTTTGCGCTTTGGTTTTGTTAATGTCGCACGTGCCGTTGCTTTCCGTGACCTGAGTACAGCCGGAACGCTCCAGCTTCGCGCGGTATTTTGCACTAATAGCATGTGCTGGGAGGGCAGTCAGGGTGGCTAAGGCCAGGGCTATCATCACTGTTTTTTTCATGACAATCTTTCTCGTTTTGTGGTTGTAAACCCTGTCGGGTTTATTCCGCCGCAGATTCTGCCTGGCGATTTCTCCTGTGCAGCGCTAATGCTTCCGCCACAATCTCCTGCTTACTTTTGCGTGTCTCAAACGCAGTGGCTCTGACGTACTCCATTAAGTCTTTATCAACTCTTGCACTTAACATCTTCAGGTCGGCATCTTTTGCGAAACCGCGTGCAATACGCTTATCCGGATAATCACGGGTTGGCATAGAAAACGTCCTCTACACGTTGTCTTGTTAATTTGTGCTGTAAAATATGCTGCTGACAAAAATTAAAGTCAATATGTAGTGATTGCATAGTGATGTTATTTTTTGGTTTTGCATTTAGATTAAGTCATTGGTAAGTGATTTTTATATGACTTTTGTTTGACTTAGTTTCCTCTAAGGTTGCGAGTTCAAAAATTTACGTCTCATCACAGAATCACCTTTTTTCTTTTTACTTTGTTTCCTGTGTTAACTATGTTGGGGCCATTGTTCTATGGCATAAAAAAGGTGAAAACACGATGGTGAACCAACATATCAATAAGATGACCCAGGGCATTTTGCTGGCAATGGCCGGGGTGGCGACATTCTCTGCACCACTGGCTTTTGGCGCGGAAACGGCTATCACACAGATTGCCGGTAAGGTACTGCCTTATCAGGAAAAACCCCGGGTCTTTGTGCTAACCGATATCGGTAATGAGCCGGACGACCAGATGTCTCTGACGCGGTTTTTGCTCTACGCCAACGAGATGAATATTGAAGGTCTGGTGGCAACCACATCGACCTGGCAGCGTGAAAAAGTGCATACCGATATGATTGACCTGGTGGTGGGGCACTATGGTGAAGTACAGCCGAATCTGCTGAAACATGCTGCCGGATTCCCGACGGTGTCTGCACTGCAGTCTGTGGTGGCGCCAGGCCTGGCAAGCTATGGCATCGCAGCGACAGGGGAAGGAAAACAGACCGCGGGTTCTGAGCTGCTGGTTAAGGCCATTGAAAAGAGTACTGATGCGAATCACCCGCTGTTTATCACTCTGTGGGGAGGGGCGAACACCCTGGCGCAGGCGTTACAGGATGTGTCGAGAAAACATCCCGCAGAGAGGGTTCAGTCGCTGGCGCGTAATCTGGTGGTGTATGCCATCTCCGATCAGGATGATGCCGGAAGCTGGGTGCGTGAACACTACCCGGATATCACCTACATCGTCGACCCCTCCAGCCAAAACGGTGAAGATTATGCCCGAGCCACCTGGACCGGGATCAGCGGCGATCGGTATTACCGCAACGCACCGGGAGCAGACTTTACCACCGTCTCTCAGCACTGGCTGGATGAGAATATCCGCAATAAAGGGCCAATGGGGAAAGGCTATCTGAAGTATCTGTTTATCATGGAAGGTGACACGCCGTCGTTTATGAGCCTCATCCGTAACGGCTTAAACAGCGAAAGAAACCCCGGCTGGGGTGGCTGGGGAGGACGTTATATTGTGCGTCAGCCGCAGCATGAAACGCGCCCTGTCTGGAGCAGCGGAGGGGACTTTTATCCAGGCAACCCTAACGCAGCGGATACGGTGACGGGAAAAGACGGCAAGCAGTATACCTCTAACCAGGCGACGATCTGGCGCTGGCGTGAAGCTTTCCAGCACGACTTTGCTGCACGTATGGCATGGGGGATTAACGACTATGCGAACGCCAATCACAACCCGGACGTGGTGGTGAATGGTCAGGCGGGTCAACAGGTGGTTTATCTGCAGGCCAAAAAAGGGGAAACACTGACTCTGGATGCATCAGGCAGCAAAGATCCCGATGGCGATAAGCTCAGCTACAACTGGTTTCTCTACCCTGAGGCCGGTTCGGCCAGCTCTGCTGCCGTGGATGTTAACGACGTTCAGGGACGTCGCGGAGAAGATAATCTCAATGCGCCAGCCGTGTTGACGCTGGGTGAAAATGGCCAACAACGTGTGACGGTGAAAGCCCAGCGAGCGGGTACTGAGCACCTGATTCTGGCCGTGACGGATAATGGCACTCCGTCGTTAACCTCCTACCGTCGCATCATTGTTTCCGTCAAGTAATTCAGGTATGAAGTGATGTCGGATGCGAAAGCCTCTGACATCACCTCTTCGTTAACTCTGCCGGTGAACCACGATGAAAACCGCTCTTGCGCCCGCCCTCACGTTGCGAGAGAAGCTCTGTTACGGCCTGGGGGATACCTCAGCGAATATCTTTATGGGCATGACGATGATGTTCTTGTCCATCTACTACACCGATGTGTTCCAGCTTAACCCTGCAATAATGGGCAGTTTGTTTTTGATGGCGCGCTTGTTGGATGCGTTTGGCGATCCCCTTATTGGTCTTCTGGCGGACCGGACTCGTTCTTCCCGTGGGCGTTATCGGCCCTGGTTGCTCTGGTTCGCGCT
The DNA here is from genome assembly GCF_013782625.1 of Enterobacter sp. RHBSTW-00994. Lineage (NCBI taxonomy): Bacteria > Pseudomonadati > Pseudomonadota > Gammaproteobacteria > Enterobacterales > Enterobacteriaceae > Enterobacter > Enterobacter sp. RHBSTW-00994. The sequence continues at coordinate 2,106,640 of NZ_CP056199.1, forward strand.
TCCCTATGGACTGAGCTGCGCGGCGGTCTTTTTTTCGCCTGAACTCAGCGCGTTCTGGCGCACGGTTTATGCCTGTCTGACCTATACCGCGCTGGTGCTTAGCTTCAGCTTTGTGGTGGTTCCCTATGTATCACTGCTGGGCGCAATCTCAGCCGATAGCGACGAACGGATCCACATTAATGCGATCCGCTTTCCTCTTGCCAAAACGGCCTATTTACTCTGCTCACTGTTGATCCCTGCGCTGATTACCCTCTTTGATAACGATGTACTGGGCTACCGGGTGGTGATGAGCGGGATTGGATTGTTGTCTACGCTGTTGATCCTGATTTGTTACTTCAATACGCAGGAGCGGGTGATCCCGGAGGGTATGCCCGCCGTCAGTCTGCGCCAGCAGTTTGGTTATCTCCTGAAAAATGACCAGGCGCTGATCCTTTTTGCGGCGCAAGGGCTGGTGATGATCATGAATACGCTGAAGTTTGGTGCGGCAGCCTATTTCGTAAAATATGTCCTCAGTATGCCCGTCACCTTTCTGAGCATGATGCTGACTATGGCATCGGTGGCGGGTATTGTGGCTCCGGTGATGACCGGATATCTGCTACGCAGTGGAAAGGTGAAACGCATTGTGCTGCTGGTCTACAGCCAGCTGGCGAGTGGGGCGATCACGCTGGCGATTGGCTTTATGCCAGCCAGTGCGCTCTGGTCGCATGTCGGGCTTTTTGTTTTCGCCACGCTGGCGGCAGAGCTGATTGCGGTGATCCTGTGGGCAAGCGTAGCAGATGCCGCAGATTACGGATTTTATCGTTTTGGCGTTCGCATTAACGGCATGATTGGCGGCGGTATGTTGTTCGCGACGAAAGCCGGTATGGCGGTAGGGGGCGCGCTGATAGGGTATGTGCTGGCATGGTATGGTTATCGGCCAGAAATGCACACCGTGGCGTTGCCGGATCACCTTCCGGCGTTTCGTTGGCTCTATATCTGGCTCCCGGCCTGTTGCCTGTTTTTGACGGCGGCTTTGCTGCAGTGTTATCGGCTGGATGAACAAAAAATGAGGGATGTTATGATGGCCGTTCGGGATGAGGCGGGTCGGAAAGAGGCGACACGACATGGATTATAAAAAACACATTCTCAATATTTTGCACAGTGAGCACGCGTCACGCGCGGAGATGACCCGGCGGGTTGGCGTCACCAAAGCCTACATTACCAAGCTGACATCACAGCTGTTGCAGGAAGGGTGGATTGAGGAGCGCGATATTAAAGATGTCGCCTTTGGTCGTCCGCAGCAACTTCTGGCCGTAAAAGGCGGACAAGCCTTTAGTATCAATATTATGCTGCGAAAGGGGAGTTTTCAGGGAACGCTTAACGATTACAACACCCAGGTTGATGCGCTTGCGACTCATGAATTTTCCCTGCCGGAAATGATGACGCCAGCCGAGTTGGTCATCCGCATTGCGGGTGGCATTAAAGCGCTGTGCGACGCCGCCGGGGTTGCGCAATCCCGCATCAACGTGGCCAGTGTAGCGCTACAGGGCGGGATTGAACATTTCACCGGTGTGGTACGTTATTGCCCGCTGTTTACGGACAATAACGTCAATCTGATGGCGCTTATTCAGGAGCATGTCGGGATCACCACCCGAATTTATAACATTGCTCATTGCACCAACTACCTGCTGGCAAAGCGATCGCCGGGATTATCGTATGTGGCCTTTATGCCAGGCTTTGGCAGCCTGGGATATGGCTACTGCACAAACGGTGTACCAGGGTTGGGTGAGAACGGTTTTTATCCGGAAATCGTACATTTACCGTATGAAGGCGGCATAGAACACGCCTTTAATGTCATTGAAGAGAACAAAGCAGAGACGGTGCTGACCACAGCGAAAGCACTCTACTTCGCCATTTGTTGCACTGCGCCCATTCATAACATCAAGCTGGCGATTGCCACTGGTGAATTGTTTGAAGATTACGGTGAAGAAGTCCTGCCGCGTGTTCAGGATATGCTGGATAACAACCCTAATCAGCATATTCGCGAAATTCGTCTCCGGCATGATAAAACGGGATATCACTATGGCGTGAAAGGGCTGGTCCAGCTCAGTTCAGACAGTATCACTGAGCAATTGGTTTGATGCCTTTCCACGACGGGCTTACATCAGAATTTGAGGTCAATAACATGGATTTTAGCGCACTTCATTTACAGGTTACGGCTGCGCCACCGGCGTTTCCGGGCGTTGCACCTGTCCCGCTTACCGACGCAACGATGCAGGAACGTAAGAACAATGTCCTGAAACGAATGGATGCTGAGGATTTTGACGCCATTATTGTGTATGCCGACAAAGAACACGGCAGCAACTTTGAGTACCTGACGGGGTTTATTCCCCGCTTTGAAGAGGGGTTGCTGGTGCTGGAGAAAAACGGTGACGCGACCGTGATCCTCGGCAATGAAAATCTGAAGATGGCGACATATTCCCGCCTGCCGGTCACGCTTAAGCACAGCCCGCTATTCTCGCTGCCTAACCAGCCGATGGAAAACGATAAACCCCTGAGTGTGCTGTTCGATGAAATTGGGTTGAGTGCCATGTCCCGCATTGGATTAGTCGGCTGGAAAATGTTTACTTCATCTCTGGCTGACAATAAGCAACTTTTCGATTTACCCTGGTTTATTGTCGACGCCATTCGCAACAGTATTTCGGCCAGTACGGTCCTGGAAAATGCCGCACATCTTTTTATTGGCGGAAATAAGGGTGTCCGGATCACCAATAACGCGAATGAGATTGCACATTATGAGTACGGCGCAAATCTTGCGTCAACCTGCATACTGAACGCGATGAATGCCGTGGAGCCGGGGATTCGCGAGGCGCAATTGGGCAGCTATCTCACGGCAGAAGGCCAGTACAATACGGTAGTAACGATTGCCGCTGCCGGGCAACGTTTTGAAAAGGCCAACCTTTACCCGACATATAAACCGGTGCAGCGAGGCCAGCCTCTTTCCATGACGACCGGTTTTAAAGGCGGGCTTTCCAGCCGGACTGGTTTTGTCATTGCTGATGAGAGCGAGTTGCCGGAAACGCAAAAAGACTATCTTGAACGCGTAGCGAAACCCTACTTTGGTGCTGTTGTTACCTGGCTCGAAACGATAAAAATTGGGATGAAGGGCGGGGAGATGTACTCCCTGATCTCGTCCGTTCTGCCGAAAGAAAAATATAGATGGCATCTGAATCCAGGGCATCTCAGCGCAGACGAAGAGTGGATGTCATCCCCAGTCTATAACGCCTCTACGGAAACCCTGAAAAGCGGAATGATCCTGCAGATCGATATTATTCCATCCGTCCCGGGGTACACCGGCATAAGCGCCGAAGAGAGTATCGCGTTGGCAGATCCTGCGCTTCAGAAGGAGATACAACACCTTTGGCCTGAGTTATGGGCGAGAATTGAAGCCAGAAAAAACTATATAAATAATGAGCTTAATATAAAGCTGAGCGACGATGTGATCCCACTGTCAAATACCGTGGCCTATTTGCGGCCTTTCTTACTGGCGAAAAATAAAGCCTTCACCTGTTAAACCCGCCACGGGCCGGATGAAATCCGGCTCTCTTTATCTGAATGTGTCGTTATTTCAGTGGGTTCTGTTTTTTGCGCCTGGAGAGTCTTGCAGGATAGCCTAAAAGCGTAATACTGTGTTTATATACAGTATCACGCAGGCAAGGCAATAATGAGCATCCTCTTTTCGTATCACGCCACTCAACTTATTGAGTTACCTCTTTTTTTAGAGCATGTGCCCTGCGGCTTTCCCAGCCCGGCACAGGATTACGTTGAAGATCGTCTCGATCTGAATCGGCTGGCAATAAAACATCCCAGCGCAACCTATTTTGTCAGAGTCAGTGGCGATTCGATGGTCGGGGCTGGGATCGGTGACGGCGATCTGCTGGTGGTTGATCGGTCGTTGACGGCGGTGCATGGCGACATTGTTGTAGCCTCCGTCGCCGGTGAATTTACGGTGAAGGAGCTACAAATTCGTCCAACCCTGAGGTTGCTTGCGCACAACAGGCATTATCAGCCTATTACGTTTCAGTCTGAAGAGGAGTTGCAGATCTTCGGCGTGGTCACCCATTCACTGAAGACACACAGACATGTTCGCGCTTGTTGATGTCAACAGCTTCTACGCGTCCTGTGAGACGGTTTTTCGTCCGGACCTTCAGGGAAAGCCTGTTGCGGTGGTATCTAACAATGACGGCTGCATTATTTCGCTTTCAGCAGAAGCAAAGCGACTCGGCATCAAAATGGGAGAACCGTTTTTTAAGGTAAAAGCAAATACCTATCCGTCCAGAATCAACTTTTTTAGTTCCAATTACACGCTGTATGCCGATCTTAGCCATCGAGTTATGCAGACGCTGGCCGATATCTCCCCGGCGATAGAAATTTACTCAATAGATGAAGCGTTTGTGAATGTTTCGGGTATCAGCAACTGCATTTCCCTGGCGGAATTTGGGCATAAAATGCGTAGCCAGGTCCGTCAAAATACCGGGCTCATCGTCGGCGTGGGGATTGCCCAGACGAAAACCCTGGCGAAGTTGGCAAATTTTGCGGCCAAGAAATGGCAAAGGACAGGGGGAGTGGTCGATCTATCAAATAAAGATCGCCAGCGAAAGCTGCTGGCGGTTGTGCCGGTGAGCGAAGTCTGGGGAGTGGGCAGGCGAATCAGTAAAAAGTTAAACGAGATGGGCATTACCACGGCGCTTGAACTGGCGGAAAGTTCATTGTGGGTCATACGTAAGCATTTTAACGTCGTTCTCGAGCGCACGGTGCGTGAGCTTCGTGGTGAGTGCTGTCTTGCGCTGGAAGAGTTTACGCCGACGAAGCAACAGATCATCTGTAGCCGTTCTTTTGGGCATCGCATTACGCACTATGCAGATATGCGCCAGGCCATTTGCGCCTATGCGGAGCGCGCATCGGAAAAGTTACGTGCCCAGCACCAGTTTTGCCGCTTCGTCAGTGTATTTATGCGCACCAGCCCACATGCTGAAAATGAAATTTATTACGGGAATCAGGCATCCGTAACACTGATGACCCCGACAAATGACACGCGGGACATTATTCGCGCCGCCACTGAGGGACTCGGAGGGATATGGAACGATGGGCATCGCTATATGAAGGCCGGTGTGATGCTGGCGGACTTTTTCAGTCACGGTGTCGCGCAGCTTAATCTGTTTGACGACAACCAGCCCCGCGCCAACAGTGCGGCTCTGATGGCCACCCTTGACCGCGTCAATGTCTCCGGGAAAGGAAAAGTGTGGTTTGCAGGGCAGGGAATTGAAAAATCCTGGGCAATGAAACGCGAAATGCTTTCCCCGTCTTATACCACACGTTTTTCCGATCTGCCTGTTGCGAAGTAAGAGAGGGTGTCGTTGCTAAACCGGTATGACTTGATCTTCCGGGAGGCATGGGTGAATAACCAATGCACGTATCAATGATTGTTCTGTAATGGGGTGGGTTTGATTGCTGAAATGAGAAAGGATGCGTAATGAATAACAGGGGGGGGCGATACACCCCCAGAGATTATCGTACACCGGTTGACAGCATTCTGGTGTTCGTAGGCGCGCAGTTAACCCGAATTCAGTGGAGAATGCCAAAGCAGAAGTGGAGGGACATACTGTCCTCCACGACGGGGGAGACATTCAACCGCGGAAATCAGCCCCATTTATCCGTTCGTGGAAAACAGGGTTTTGGTGTCGTTAGTTTGCCGAAAGTTCTTTCCGGACGATCTCTGCGCCTGCACTTAACGCATTCAGTTTGCCCGTGGAGACCCGACGAGGCAGGGGAGCCATGCCGCAGTTGGTCGATGGATAGAGTTTGTCGGCATCGACAAACTGAAGTGCTTTGCGTAGCGTATCGGCGACCTCTTCCGGCGTCTCGATGGTATTGGTTGCCACATCAATCGCCCCGACCATAACTTTTTTACCGCGAATCAGTTCGAGCAGGTCCATTGGAACACGTGAGTTATGGCATTCCAGGGAGATGATATCGATATTCGAGGTCTGCAGTTTTGGAAACGCCTCTTCATATTGTCGCCACTCTGAGCCGAGCGTTTTTTTCCAGTCAGTATTGGCTTTGATGCCATATCCATAGCAAATATGTACTGCGGTTTCGCATTTAAGGCCTTCAATTGCTCTTTCTAAAGCCGCGATTCCCCAGTCATTCACCTCGTCAAAAAATACATTAAAGGCAGGTTCATCGAACTGGATGATATCCACTCCCGCAGCCTCTAACTCTTTTGCTTCCTGGTTGAGAATTTTGGCAAATTCCCAGGCGAGCTTTTCACGGCTTTTATAGTGATTATCATAAAGCGTATCGATCATCGTCATCGGCCCAGGCAGCGCCCATTTAATCGGCTGGCGGGTAAGCTGACGTAAAAATTTAGCATCTTCAACAAACACCGGTTTCTGGCGGGTAACGTCACCCACAACCGTCGGGACACTGGCATCATAACGATTACGAATTTTGACCACCTGGCGATTCTCAAAATCCACACCGCTGAGATGCTCAATAAAGGTGGTGACAAAGTGCTGACGCGTTTGCTCCCCATCACTGACAATATCAATGCCTGCACGCAGTTGATCAAATAAGGACAAACTCAGGGCATCTTTTTTCCCCTCAATCAGTTCGTCATTTTGCAATTTCCAGGGGGACCACAGTGTCTCTGGTTGCGCAAGCCAGGACGGTTTCGGTAAGCTGCCAGCAGTAGACGTGGGTAGTAATTTTTTCATAATCATTCACCTTTTATTTTCGGTAAGTCAAATAGCGTAGTTAGCAGACCATTGTTCAAGAATGGCTTTATTCGGTTTGATAAAGTGTTCTTCGGTGAATTTTCCCTGCTCAATCGCCAACTGGCTACGTTCTTCCCGGTCATAAACAATTTTTGTTAATGAGTGATCCTGATGATTCAGGTCGGGCTGATAGTATTGTCCTGCTGCGGAGTTAGCATTATAAATCTCAGGGCGGTATATCTTCTGGAAGGTTTCCATTGTGCTGATCGTACTAATAAGTTCATGATTAGTATAATCACCCAATAAATCCCCAGAGAAATAAAAGGCTAACGGTGCGGCGCTGTTTTTAGGCATGAAGTAACGAACCTTCAGGCCCATTTTATTGAAGTACATTTCCGTTAAAGAAGAGCCATTCGGCTGGTATTCGATACCCAATACAGGATGTTCGTTACCTGTACGGTGATAAATATCTTTGCTTGACACACTTAAACAAATAACGGGCTGTTTCCTGAAGTTATCGTTGTATTCATTCGAGTTAACGAAGTGCTTGAATATATTTCCGTGTAACTCGCCAAAGTTTTCCGGAATGCTAAATGTGGTCTGGTCTTTATTATGATCCAGCAGCAACACACTAAAATCATAGTCACGCACATAAGAAGAGAAATTATTACCGACAATCCCTTCCGTACGTTCTTGCGTTTTTTTATCAATAATATAGGTTTTCAATATCTCAATGGCGGGGAAAACATCACCATTTTCGACAATGTTCATCTCAACTGAAATTATTTCAAGCTCTACGGCATAGCGATCGCTTTTGGGGTTATCCCAATGAACTAACGTATTAAAACGATTGTTAATCATGGCGAGTGTGTTGCGCAAGTTTTCCTGACGGTTACTCCCTCTGGCCAGATTAGCAAAGTTGGTTGTAATACGCGTATTTTCAGAAGGGTTATAGTTTTCGTCAAAACGACTACTTTTAATCGTAAATGTAAACGCTTTACTCATCGCGGCTCTGCATCCTGGATTCTGATATGAAAACGGACGTTGTTTCTGTCCCGTCGTTTTCATGTTATCAATAAGTTAATGTTGCATATTTTATGCCAGAGCCAATGACGGAGTTAAAGCGACTAAATTTCAATACAACATGAGCCATATTCATGATCTGGAGCACAGTGGAGCGGTCAGCCCTTGCCTGGAGATGAAACCGGCCTTTTTTTCAGCGTGATTCCGGCGTTTCAGCCGTTCCGTCAAACACAGACATGGTGGTTGGTTAACGTGTTGTTGACGTAGCGGTGAACCATCAATCCTGGCGATTTTTCTGCTGGTGGCACGTTAACTGTGCCAAACCAGACCGGATTGGCCGGACAGACGGAGCTACAAATATAAGCCGGGATCCCCGCAAACAGACCGGCGACGGGTCGGTGAACGTGTCCCGCCGCCATGGCGAGCAGTTTGTTTGGCGTGTTTTTGATGAGCGCTTCCAGCTCATCCAGCCCTCTGCACATGGTCTCATCCAGCGTTGGAATGCCGGACGCAAAAACGGGGTGATGCATGAACAGTATCGAGGGTGAATTATCTGCATGATGAATGTGTTTATCCAGCCATAGCAGGTGATCGGTCACAGAACCGTAGGTCTGGTCCTCAACCGTCGAATCCAGCCCAATCAGCCGTAAGCCATCAGCATAATGGATTGTGTGCAGAGCCTCTTCAGGCGCATCGCCTGACCATGAATTTTTATCCCATACTGAGCGCATCAGGCTACGGTCATCGGAGTTGCCCGGCAGGACCAACGACGGATAATTCTGCTGACGGAGGCGGGCCGCAATCTGTTTATAACCCTCGTTCCAGCTGTTGTCCGTTAAATCACCGGTCAGGATCAGGACATCCGGTTGCAGTTGCGCCAGCCACATCAGAACCCGGTCAAAACGGGACAGGTGATCGTTTTCGGGTGAGGCATGAATATCTGAAACCTGCGCGATTAACATAGATGTTTCCTTAAGACTAAAGGCGTTCAGAATAAGACCCCTCCCAAGACCGCCTTGACACGCACCCCGTTGACGCGGTGATTCAACGGATCGATGTAGCGCTATCTTTTGGATCTCTCCTGGACTACCGGGATAGTGTAATTCCAGGGGAAGGGGATATCACAAATCCTCAATGAGAGAAAATGAGCGCCACAACTAAACCTAAAACTAAAATGGCACAATAGAAAAAGATGTTTCCGGAGTATTCAGACAGCGCATTCAGATGCTCCTGACCCTGTTTATTGAGTTTTTGAATAGCATCATTTTCATTGCTTGCTTCTATTGTGTAAGTTTACTGAGTAAACCCTTTCTTTTTCAGATCCCTGGAAAGCGCTCGCGTGACACGATCGGCAGTGATGACTTTTGACTCATTTCCTTTAATAAACACGATATAACTATTCATATTCCCTCCATGCAGAATAATTACCTTACAATGCCGGGTGGCACTCATTTTTACTGTCGTTGGTTTAACTTTTGACGACGCTGTTTTTCTGTGGTGGTAATATCTGGCACGCTACAATCTTCATTCTCCGGGCGAGATATCATCGTTTTTCAGTAAAGTTTACCATGCCTTTTCCTGGCCATTTTATGCATCATCCCCCCTTTTATTGGGAGGGGGCAGGTCCTCAGTTTTGCCAGGAGATGATATAAAAAAACCGGAACAATCAATTATTTCACCTTATCGAAAATAGTACTGAGATAATCATCTGTTGTTATGCCAAATCAAATACCAACCAGTGGTTGAATGGTTTACTGCAGACTCTTCTTTACTGGCAGGAGGATAATCATGATTGACCACACCGGATTCAGCGTCACAAATCTTGCAGACAGTAAACGGTTTTACTCCCGTGTTCTCGCAAGCCTTGGTCATATTGCCCGGCTTGACATTCCGGGAAAGGCGGTAGGTTTTGGGCCGGCTCACCCGGATGAAAGCGCTGATCCGGGAGGGGCATTCTGGATCACTCAGGGCACACCCTCTACGCCCCGAATGCATCTTGCCTTCAGTGCAAAAAATAAAAAGGAAGTGGAAGCATTCCACAGTGCCGCTCTTGCGGCGGGTGGAATAGATAATGGTGCGCCGGGCTACAGGCCTCAGTATCACCCCGGATATTATGCCGCGTTTATCCGTGATCCTGACGGATATAATATTGAGGCGGTTTACCATGAAACAGGAAAATGACGAACAAACCGGAAAAAGAATATAGCCATCCCGCGCCTGATGGCTAAAACAGAATTGCGGCATTGGGTTTGCCGGGAAGGGCATGTGGCAGATTCAGGTTAATGTATTCTGCCACTCATTTAACGAGAGAGTATAAAGCAAGCTCGGAGGCTCATTTTTAACATCGTGGATCTCTCTGTCATATTTCAGCCCGGTTTTTTCAAGAACTTTTTGCGACGCCAGATGATTACTGCGCACAACGGCCGAAACCTCAACCAGTTTAATGACCTCGAAACCGTATTTCAGCGCGCAGGCTGAAAACTCTGTTGCCAGGCCTTTTCCCCATACTTCGGTGGCGAACCGATACCCCAGATTATTAATGGTTATATCGCCATAGCGGAGAATGCTCAACCCACCGAAACCGATGATTTTTTCAGGGCTGGCGAGAAGCGAGATAGCCCAGTTCCCAAATCCATGGTTTTGCCAATGGGCGAGCCAGCGATCCATCACCGTTTTTGCATGGTCAATGTCCGGGTAGGGGCCGGCTGGGTTAAAGGTGTTCGTTGCAGGGTCACCATAAATGTTGAAAAGATCGGTGACATCGGACGTGATGACGGGACGAAGACGCAAACGATTTGTTTCGACGAGCAAACTGACCCCCTGATGTGTGCTGCTACCAGCATGGCTTTATGCGAATGAACCCCACTGATTTAAGCACACTTTCTTTTTGACGTAATGGTCTTTGGTTAACACCGGACCAGGGTTGAATTCCCTTTTCATCAACTGCGTACTGCCTCCAGCCAGCGGGTGACGGCCTCCGTGGTTTTTCGCTCCTGATCGCATTCAATCACGAACGGTTTTTCCCGTCGTGCGGCCGGAGCAAGGCAGGCAAGAATATCGTCGCTATCACCTTTGCCGTAGCCGCCGTGGGTGATGAAGGGAATAAGCAATTTACCGGCGAGGTTATGGGTACTCAGAAATGTTTGCACCACGGGCGGGACGCTGGTTCCCCAAATGGGAAAACCCAGATAAATCGTCTGATAACGCCCGAGACCCGCAAGGCGATGCTTTAATGCGGGCCGGGCTCCCGATGCGCGTTCGTTTTTTGCCTGTTCTACCGTCTGAAAATAGTCATCCGGGTAGGGGGAAGCGGGTTCGATTTCAAACAGATCGCTCTTCAGGCAGCGATGAATCACACCCGCAATCACCCGCGTATTGCCGCTACGTGAAAAGTACGTGACCAGAACAGGGCTGCCACGTTGTACATTCGTGATGTCGGGGGCTGCTGTTGCCTGAGGGAGGCGCGCCAGCGAAATCCCGGCCAGGGCCGTGATCAACATTCTGCGGGTGGGATCGTGTTCCATCATGGCTTCCTTATTTCGCGTTCGCCAGTACCTGTTGCAGGGCATATTCCGCTCGCGTCGCAGCATCGTTTTCGCCTTGTTCGCGTAAAACCGCTGCCAACTGGCGTAGCTGTTCTGGCGTCAGACCGACCCGGAGGCTGGCTCGGGTATGGGACAGTAACTGTGATTCCAGTCCCGGTGTTGCGGCCAATGCGCCGACGGTCGCCAGTTCGCGGCTTTGCCAGTCGAGGTTATCGCGGGCAAAAATGTCGCCAAACAGATGTGTTTGCAGGAACTGGTTAATGACCGGAGCAAAATCGAACAAGGGACCCTGGACGGGCGCACCGGAGATTTTGGTCTGATTTTCCGTCCCCACGCGAAGGAGTTCCTCCCCGACCGGGACAGGCCTGATGGGCATTTTACCTTCAGCATCGTGGATGCCGCGCTGTTTACGCGAGTCGACAACCTTCATCAGCTCATTTAACGCATTCAGACTGCGCGGGAAGCCGGTGTAGGCGTAGAGTTGCACGAGAATTTCTTTGCTTTCGTTGATGGTGAGCCCGGCGTCCAGCCCCTGGTTCAATGCCGTATTCAGTTTTTCCATCTGGCTGCTTGCCATGGTGGTTGCGATCAACGGGATGGCCTGCTGGCGGGCAGACAACGTATCCGATTCGATTTTGTCGTGATGCATTTCTTGAACTCCTGTGGTTACGGACGCAGCCTGGGCCGGGAGGCTACAGCTCAGGAACAGTAAGGCTGTTGCCATGAATGCTTTAATGGGCATGGTATTGTTCATCACTTACGTTCTCCATCCAGCTAACGACCCTCCCTGTTATCGCAAGGTGTGTCATGGTGCTGTCTGGCGTTGCGCCATACCAGTGTTTGACGACAGGGGGGACACGGCACAACATCACCTGCGCGATTAATCTGAACGGGATTGCCTTACTGTTGTGTCAGCCCGACGTTGGAAGTGACGATAAGCTGTTGGCCTGCCGAATGGGGATGCCATGCGGAGCGCGCACCAGGCTCGAAAGTGAGATACGCGCCTGAAACCGTCATGACATTATCTGGGCTGAATAGCGGATCGACCCGCACGCGCCCGGTAAACGTCTCTGCAGATCCAGATCCGCCTTTTAAACGCGGTATCTGATCGACGGCGCGACGCATATCGAAACCTACGGGTTCCTCGTATGTTGACCAGGCGATGAGCCAGTTAGATACCTTCTTTGATAAGCATATTTAACCGGGTTTTCAGCAACGCCAGTCAGCCTGTCATGACGGCCGTAAATGCAGATTAACCGAATTTTCGCGAAAGATAATTACGCCTGGTAAATAGGCGCTATGAATGAAATTCATAGAAGGATGCTGTATTTCCAGCGTATCTGCGCGTGTTAGTGTGGCATGTCTGCATCCATCACGAATATGCGGTCTGCCGATGAAATCGTTGTTTCACGGTGGGCGATAATGACTCGGGTGATGTTCATCGCTCTTATCGATTGGTTTACCTGGCTTTCGCTTGTTTTATCCAGGTGGCTGGTGGCTTCGTCCATAAATAAAATGCCAGGCCTGCGGTATAATGCTCTGGCAATATAAAGCCGTTGCTTTTGACCGCCGGATAACCCTTCGCCCAGTTCACCAATCAGTGTTTCGTAACCCATCGGGAGTTTCATAACATCATCGTGGATATGGCTGGCGATAGCACATTCCACCACCCACCGATCGTCAATATCAGGGCGGAAACCCGCAATATTTTCTTTAATTGATCCTGAAAATAGCTTGTCTTCTTGCATGATACAGGCGATGTGCTCGGCATAATGGTCGAAACCAAGTTGTTTAATATCGATTCCATTGATTCTGACGCAACCTTCGGTGGGTTCAAATAACCCACACAGCACTTTCATTAGGGTGCTTTTACCTGCGCCAGAGACGCCCGTAATAGCAATACTTTCTCCTGCACGAATGCTCAGATTCAGTTTTCTGAAGATGTCACCTGCGTGGTTATCATAGCGATACGCCAGATCGTGAGTCTCCAGGATTAACGCGCCCTGGGGTAAATGCAATGGGCTGGTTGCCATTGGCGGTATCGCCTTTTGCAGGGCAATATCTGCGATGCGTTCACTGTGTAAACTAATGATCTTCAACTGGATGATAAAGTTAATCAGCGCATTTATACGGTCATAGAACTGGCTTCTGAAGGTATTAAATGCGATAAACATGCCGATGGTTAAGTGGCTATCAATCATCAGTCTGCCACTTACCCAAAGAATGACAATTTGATCGCAGGTGGCGATAAACGACACCACACCGCCAAAGAAAAGATCCATTCTCGTCAAACGAATACCGGTATTGATCTTATCCGAAAAAAGATTAAACCAGTTGTTGACCCTCAGCTCAGTCATGCCCTGAATTTTAATGGTTGCGATGCCGTACAGGGTTTCCATAAAGTAAGAGTTCAGGCGCGCTTCTTTAATTAACTCTTCTTCGGATAACTGACGATAATAGCGGTAGGTTGCAAATCGGATAAGGGTGTACAACGCCGTAAAAGAGACCACAATCAGGCTGAGCTGGAGATTGTATAAAAACATCATTATCAGCAGCCCTATAACCATCAGCGTATCAATGATGCTGCCCGTTAATCCTGTAGTAAAGGTCGAGCGGATAATATCGAGCGAGTGAAAGCGAGACTGAATATCACCCAGTTTTCGTCTTTCGAAGTAGGTTATCGGAAGCTTAACCAGGTGTGACAAGAGGCCAAAACTCCATTGAACATCAATGAGTGTTCCCAGTATCAACGTGGTCCAGGATCGTATAATACTGACAGTCAATCGCAACAGGATAAGAATAAAAAGCCCAAGACAGATGATGTTCAGTAACCCATAATCCCCGGAGGCAATGACATTATCCGTGACTAATTGTGTTCCTACAGGCAATAGCAAGCTAATGAATTCAATGACCAGGGATAAGAAAAATATTTTTGCGAGAGAGGGAATCAGACCGTTAATATTTTTCAATAACGCTGATGTTCGTAATGTCTTATTCCGTTTTTGCCCTGAAAATGAGGTTCCTGGCCATAATTCAAGCACCACGCCGGTAAAATGCCGGGAGAGTTCTGGCAGGCTAATCACACGCTTTCCGAGAGCGGGATCGTGGATCACAACGCTGTTCTTACCCACCTTAACCAGCACGACGAAATGATTAAAATCCCAATGCAAAATGCAGGGCTTCCGGACGTCGCGCAGCTCCAGAAGGTCCACTGATAAAGCGCGTGAGAACATTCCCAGTTCACCTGCAATTGCTTTTATAGACTGAAGATTAACCCCACGAGCCGATAAATTAAACTGCTGCCTGAGTTGCAATAAATCGACCTGCTTACCATAAAAGCTGCATACCATCGAAAGGCAGGCCAGACCACATTCGGAGGCTTCGGTTTGAAAGACTACGGGGACACGTTTAAATAACGTCAGATCCAGTTTGCGTATCAGTGTTTCAGGGTGATAAATATTAGTCATTGCCCACATCCATTACGCTCATTTTCATTTCATAAAATGGCGACAATAACCATTCATAGACACGTCTTTTTTCCAGGAAAAGCGTGATTTGTGCTTTCATTCCTGTGCCGAGAACAAGCGGCTTGCCATGAACCTGCACAGACTGGCGTTCAGGTTTGATCATGATCTTGTACCAGGATTTTTTATCGTCATAAAATTCCTGCGCGATAGTTTGTTTCGACTGTAATTCTGTTTTTGGGGCAGGGAGCCTTGAAATTGCGGATATTGATGCCCTGAACTGTCCAAATTTCTCATAAGGAAACGCGTCATAACTGACATTAACCTGCTGGCCGACGGTAAGATAAGGTAATACCTCATCTGAAACCCAGGTTTCGAGATAACAGGGTGAATGCGTGCTCTGCTGAACACGGGCTAATACATCTCCTGCACTAAGCATTTTTCCCTGTGCCGTATTTACCGAGTCGATTGCGCCATCGGCTGTAGCTTTAATGACATAGTTCCCCTCGGCTTCCGTATTCAGTTTTTCTTTTTCCAGCTCGTATTTTTGTTGCTCAAGCTGATAAATCTGCTGGTCATAGTCGGAGGCTTGCGTTTGAATCTGATGATTAAGGGTGTCGACTTGTACTTGGTCCTGTGATTTTCTGGCGACCAGATCGGAAACATTGCTCTGTTGTTGATAAAGAAGGGCGCTTTGACTGCTCATCTGATCTTTAGTGACAAGCCCTTTTTTCTGATAGGCACGATAATCTGAAACGTTTTTCTCTATTTGATGTAATTCCTGCTGCGCCTGAGTAAGAAGGGTCGATGAGACCTTAAAACTGGACTGATAATGTTGTTTCTGCACAGAAAGTGAATTGAGCGTACTTTGTTTCGTCGAGTACAAATTTGTCATCATGCTACTGATACTTTTTATCTGTAGATCAATATCTCTTTTTTTATTCTCATCAACGAAACCTGACTGGGTCGATACGCCAGAGTGGATGAGAAATAAGGTGTCGCCTTTTTTTACGTGGTCACCCTCGGTAATGTATTTCTGTACAACCGTACCCTGTGTGGAGGCATAAATATTAACGGGGCCGGGGAATGTAGTTATCTCGCCATGAACAACGACGCGTCGGGTATATGTCCCTTTAACGACGAAAGTGGTGATAGCACTGATAAAAAGGATACAGAGCAATACGATATAGTAAAAAGGAATGCCGGGAAGAAGAATGGCTTTGCCTTCCCATTGGGTTCGTTGATATTCAATGGCTTCCTTGCGAAACAAATTTGGCCTCCTGCTGTTGAGGAAATAGCCGCTGAAGATAAGCGGCTATTGGCTATGTGGCGCTACATTGCCATTTTATTGATTAATGTTTACCGTGGTCGGTGTTGTGACCGCCACCATTTTTTGAACCGCCATTACCTTTCGAGCTACCACCACTTTTACCGCCAGCATTGACTGAGCAACCGCCGCTAAAAGAGGTGCTTTCAGAGTGGGAGCCATCTTTATTGGTTGTGCTGGTATGAGAATAGCTACCGTTGCAACCTGCGCTGCTACCACCGAACATTCCACCAATAGCATTGCCGATAGAACCCCACATGCCTGCACCACTTACATGACTTAATTCATTTTCATTCAGTTCACGCATAATTAATTTTCCTTGCAATAGTGAGCAAAAGGTATACCCATAATATCCATAGACTTTTTCCATACCATTTCACCATCCGTGTATGAAATGTTTTTTACGCCAAATTGCGTAAAATCCTTCTCGCTGTACGTCGACAGGCCTGTGTCAGGATCACCAATATTTTCTTTTTGCCCGCAAAGCGGCATCATCCATGACACATGTATATTGTTGTAGAATGCTTTATCAGTTTTTCTTATTTCGGCAAAGATCTTATCTGTTGTCGCAGGGTCAGATGTTCTTTCTCCATCGACTGTCGTGATCAATTTGCTGTCATCCGAATTGGGTGAGCCATGAAAACCAATAATAGAACCGTAATTGATTACTTTATTTTTTGCGGCAGGGAAGAGGTAGTTAGCACAGGAAGAGAGACAAAGTCGCCTCACTTCGATACTGATGCCTTTATCGTGAATAATACGCCCGATATTAATGGCAGTTTCAATATCACCACCGCCACTGTTAATGGATATTGTCTGAACAGGGATCAGGTTTTTTTCTATGATTGATGCAATGATTTTGTCATCATTTTTAGAAATATTTCCATCCACATACAAAGTATCAAAGATGAGATGAGTGGACATTTTTTCGCTCAGCCCTTGCTTCACAATAAGCTGATTCGAGAGTTGATATAAAATATCTCTACTGGCTTTTTTGAAGTGATACGTGTTGTATGAATAAATAGCGACAGCGCAGAGTATCGCTATAAAAACGGCTCCCAGGATGTATCCCTTTTTTATCTTCACGAAAAAGCAGCTCCATGTGTAAAGTCATGTAAATTTATCAATATAAAAAAGAAGATAAATGCGGTATTTGTATCTAAATGTAAATATAACTCAATTTAATTTTGATGATTTATTGAACAAACCCAGGAGGAATGGGCTTGTCACGGCAATGTATGCACAAAATGAGTAAGGTTTTTCTGGAAGTACCTACCAATAAGAGGGGTAATCGATAGAACGCTTATTATTTCTCTTCTTGGTTTTATCTGGATATATTGCTCGATATTTACGCTGGGTCGCCAATGAAATAAATCTGGCATCCGTGACCTGATATGCCAGAGAGGGTAATCTATTGCTGTTTCGCTACATTCAGGTAAATCGCAATGGATAATTTGGCGCTAAGGTATGGCCGTTTTGGCGAGCCGGGCTCCGTGCTGCAGCCAGATATGTCATCGCCAGGCCCGCTTATGCCAGGATGCCTTCGGGTGCAGATGCTTTTTTCTCCGGTGAATGCGTCGGATATTATTCCCATCACTGGCGCATACCGCCACCGAACGCCTTTGCCGACAGTGGCAGGATATGAGGGCGTCGGAGTGGTGATTGACGCGCCGGAAGAGGCTGTTCATCTGCTCGGAAAGCGTGTCTTACCGTTACGTGGACAGGGGACCTGGCAGCGCTATGTGGATTGCCCGCTCAGTATGGCGATTCCTGTGCCCGACGATATCCATTCGCACCTTGCCGCGCGAGCCTATATCAACCCCCTTGCTGCACAACTGATGCTCACACACTATCCTTCGGCAGGAAAACGCGTGCTGTTGACGGCGGCGGGGTCTGACTGTGCCATCTTACTGGGGCAGTGGGCGCGACGTCTGGGCGCAGAGACGGTGTACGGCATTCATCGCTCAGCCATTCACGCAGACCGTTTAGCGGCGCTGGGCATCATACCGATCTCGCAAAATGAGACGGCCACCATCAGGGCCATCGCCGCACAGTCAGACAGGGTTTACGATGCCACGGGGGGGCGTCTGGCAGAAGAGATCCTGAATGCCATGCCAGAAGAGGGCGTTTTTATCTGTTATGGCATCCTTTCAGGCCAGCCGTTCCGCCAACAGCACGCTCGTCCGAGGGTTGAATGGTTCCACATCCGCAATTATCTGGATACGCTGAGTGTTGAGGAATGGCAGGCGGCGTTTCGTCAGATCTGGTCGAGGCTGCGAACAAGCCACTACAGCGAGGCGACGTTATTTCCCCTGACTGAGTGGCAGGCTGCACTGACGTTTTATCGTGAGGCAGGAAGGTTCAGCAAGCCGTTGCTGTCGATGGGACTGTGAGAGAAAGCCCTCCCTTTAAGAGAGGGCCAGCGTTTAGCGATGATCCATATCGCTCAACAGTATCGCGATGCTTTGCCCGCCTGCCGTCTGTTCCAGGGCGATTTTCACAATAATGGTCAAAGGCACAGAAAGCAGCATGCCGACCGGCCCAAGCAGCCAGCCCCAGAAAATTAACGACAAGAACACCACTAAAGTGGACAGTCCCAGTCCGCGGCCCATCATTCGCGGTTCCAGCATATTTCCAAATATCAGGTTAATGAGCAGATAACCTGCGAGTAAGACGAGGGCATCGTAAAATCCACTGAAGACCAGGACCTGAAGAATGGGGGGAATGGCTGCCAGTACGGACCCAATATTAGGAATGTAGTTAAGTGCAAAAGCCAGTAATCCCCAGACGAACGCAAAGCGAACATCCAGCGCGGCAAGCATGCCCCAGACAACAGCACCCGTCACCAGGCTAATGGCGGTTTTCAACACCAGATAGCGAGAGACACTATCCAGTGCGCGCTGGATGGCTTGCATCCCTTCAGCAGGACGGGCCATGACCTGTTGTAATTTTGCGGGTAACTGTGGCACTTCAAACAACATGAATACCACTGTCAAAAACAGCAAGAAAATGGAGGTCATGGCATTTGAAAGTTGTGTCAGCAAACTGGTGACCAGCGTCATTGCGGCATTTGGGTCGATATATTTCAGCAGTTCTTCAACCGATACCTCAATACCTGCACGTTGTAGCCAGGGCTCTAGCTGCAAGAGGGGAATGACCAGCGATGAACGGTATTTTGGTAGCGTGCGTGCCAGTTCATTGAGCGATGTTCCCAGATACGCGACAAGCAGCACCATCGCGATAATAATGATGCCGATCAGCAGTGAGATCGCTAAAACACGCGGTACGCGTAGCCGAACCATACGCTGTACCAGCGGGTTGAGGATCACCGCGATAAACAGTGCCAGAATAAATGGGACGATGATATCGGCAGCGAAACGCACGCCCGTCAGAATGATCACCATCATACCCAGCATGATGACAATTTTAAGCCCGTTAAGGGTAATGATAGGTTTGGCCATGAAGATTCCTGAAATAATCCTTTTATTTATAATAAGTGTGATTGACGATTCAATAAACTAACCAGGGTCAAACAGTATGGGTAAAGAATTGAAAAGACTTTGAGTAAATTCCTGGCTTATGGTACAAATCAGGCGTGTTTAACTACTGAGGACAATTTTCATCCGCAAAGACGAGAAGCAACACCGCGGATAATTGTAATTTTATGGACAATGTGTTCAGGACGTATTTTTCAAACAACACCGCTGTATTCTCCACTTCCTTTTGCCTTCTTTCTGGTGAGCAACACTGGCGCAACGCGCTGTAGTCACGTCTTCTGCCTGAGCTAGCGCCATGCGTCTGGCTATCTGATCGTATTTCATATTTTTGGGTTTGCTGCATACAGCGAGCCTCGATGGATTATATTCTCAAGCAGGAGAAGAACATGTTTTATTGGGTATTATTAGCGTTGGCTATCGTGGCTGAAATTACGGGTACGCTTTCAATGAAATGGGCCAGTGTCAGCGACGGCAATACTGGCTTTATTTTAATGTTGGTGATGATCTCACTCTCCTATATTTTCCTGTCCTTTGCGGTAAAAAAAATCGCCCTGGGTGTCGCTTATGCGTTATGGGAAGGTATCGGTATTTTATTGATCACACTCTTCAGCGTACTGTTATTTGATGAAACGTTATCGACCATGAAAATTGCCGGTCTGACAACGCTGGTTGCGGGTATCGTGCTGATTAAATCGGGCACGCGTAAGCCAGTAAAACAGCAGAAGGAGCAGGCTCATGCAGCAGTTTGAGTGGGTACACGCTGCCTGGTTGGCATTTGCTATCGTGCTGGAAATTGTGGCAAACGTATTTTTGAAGTTTTCTGATGGTTTCCGGCGGAAATTCTACGGCCTTATGTCCATTGCTGCCGTACTGGGCGCATTCAGTGCATTGTCACAGGCGGTAAAAGGCATCGACCTTTCGGTCGCGTATGCGTTGTGGGGCGGTTTTGGTATTGCCGCCACCCTGGCCGCAGGCTGGATCCTGTTTGGCCAACGATTAAATAACAAAGGCTGGGTCGGCTTATTGTTGTTGCTGGCAGGAATGATCATGATAAAACTTGCCTGATGTGAGCGCTGCCTGCATTTGCGGGCAGCGAAATTTGCTACCTGTATTACTCTTAGAAAAGAAGAACTTTGAAGAGGGTGGCGAATGTATTACACATTAAGCTGGCGTAATATTCCTACGGCAAAAACCCTGTTTGTCATGATATTTATGGCCGGGATCGGCTTAATCGTTTCGGTTGTCGCACTGCTTTATCTTTCGCTTCATCTTATCAGCACCAAAACCAATGAAATTGATGAGCACCGCTCCGCGCTCTCGGTTCAGGGTGCTATCCAGACTTCCGTAAACCGCGTCTCGTCACTGGTTATCGATAATGCCGTCTGGGATGACGCCGTTCGGGAGGTTTACAAACCCGATATCAACACCGAATGGTTGTATAACACATGGGGAGCGGGTTTTAAGATCAATAATCTCTACGATGGCACATTTGTACTGGATCAACATTTCAACGTGCTGTGGGGCTCGTTCCGGAGCAAACCCTTTACCGAAAAAAGTCTCGATTTTTTTGGCAATGGCCTGAAAGCGTTGATCAGCCAGCACACCCGCGCGTTACCCAGCGATAAGACTATCTATGCCGGGATCACCAGAACCCGCAATGGTGTGGCGTTCATTGGCATTGGGCTTGTTCGGCCAATGGTCGGGCCTCTGAAGGTCAATGATGATACACGTCGATATCTGGTGATTACACGTCATCTCAACCCCCAGATACTCTCCGATCTGGGCGCGACGTTTCAAATCGATAATCTGAACTATACCCCGGACAAAATTAACGATACGAGCATGCCGCTTCGAAGTTCAGCGGGAGAGTTACTGGGTTACCTGAACTGGCAAGCGCGTCTGCCTGGCGCACAGGCAGCTCATGCGGCATCGTCAGAAATTACACAGATCGTCATTCTGGCGGCAGCCCTGATCTTACTGTTTATTCTGCTGAGCAGCGTTGGGTTGTACAAGCTTGCGAGAGGAGAAAGTCAGGCCCGGCTGGTGGCAAGAACCGACTGGCTAAGCCACCTGCCAAACCGACGTGCGCTGATTGAGTCCCTGGATAAGGTGAGCTTGCGCGGAGATATTGATGTTAAAAGCGTGGTCTTTATCGATCTTGATGGTTTTAAAGATGTGAATGATATCTATGGTCACAGCGTTGGTGATGATTTGATCATCGCCATTGCCAAAACGCTGCGCGAGCGGGTTCCGCCAGGAGGGATGCTGGCGCGTATGGGGGGAGATGAGTTTGCAATGACCATTGGAGGCGATCGTGCTGAAGCGCTGGCCGCGGCTTTTGCCGGGTCGGTGCTTGATTTTCTCAATACGCCCATTCGTCTGGGCGATCGCACGATTCATATTGGAGCC
The DNA here is from genome assembly GCF_013782625.1 of Enterobacter sp. RHBSTW-00994. Classification (NCBI taxonomy): domain Bacteria; kingdom Pseudomonadati; phylum Pseudomonadota; class Gammaproteobacteria; order Enterobacterales; family Enterobacteriaceae; genus Enterobacter; species Enterobacter sp. RHBSTW-00994. The sequence continues at coordinate 2,128,660 of NZ_CP056199.1, forward strand.
AGTATCGGCATTGCCAGCGGAACCCTGATTGAATGCACCAGCTCTGAATTGTTCCGCCGGGCAGATATCGCGATGTATCACTCCAAAATTACCGGAAAAGGGCGTATTACCCATTATGACGCCGAGCTGAACAGCGCGCGTGAATGGCAACTGGCGATAGAAAATCAGATCCGCAATGGACTTGAACGCAATGAGTTTGACGTCTGGTATCAGCCCATCATTGATGCACGTAGCCAGAAAATGACCAGCGTAGAAGCCCTTGTCCGCTGGCCGCGTCGCCCGGCAGGCGAACTTGGGCCAGATACCTTTATTTCCATTGCCGAGACAAGCGGTTTGATCTACAAGCTCGGGCAATTCGTCCTGCATCGCGCGTGTCAGGATCTAGAGCCTTTCAACGATCTGAAACTGTCAGTGAATATCTCCCCGGCGCAATTCCGCGATCCCGAATTTGAAGATAAGGTCGCAAAAGTACTGGAGATGACCCGTTTCCCCGCTAAACGCCTGCAACTGGAAGTAACAGAAACCTATGTACTGGAAAATCCGGAACGCGCAAGGACGGCAATCGTCAATCTTAAAGCGTTAGGCACAGCAGTGGCACTGGACGACTTTGGCACGGGGTATTCGAGCATTGGCTATTTGCGGCGCTTTAACTTTGACACCATCAAAATAGACAAATCGCTGGCTGGGCTCGTGGATAACGATGAGCAGGCGGCAGCACTGGTGAGTGGAACCGTGCGGATCGCGAATGCACTGGGCATGGCGGTTGTGGCTGAAGGGGTGGAAAACGAAAAACAGATGAAATTGCTCAGGCTGGCTGGCTGCGATCAGTTGCAGGGCTTCTGGTTCAGCCAGCCGATGCCTATCGAGGCAATTATCGAATTACGTCAGGTAAGACAGTGCTGAGTTATTGTTGCGCCAACGCTTCCAGCCTGTCGCGAAAACCGGTCACGGACAATGCGCGGTTATCTGCACGCCATCTGTCTTTGGCGGCGGGGGCTGAACTCTGCACACCAATCAACTGCCAGCCGCTGTCGGTTTTTAACATCAGTGGCGAGCCACTGTCACCGGGGAGCGTATCGCACTGGTGCGATAACACACTGTTTTGTGCCCAGCCCGTAACAACACAGTCGTTGTGCGTGTAGAGCGTGTCAAGATGATCCACCGGGTAGCCTGACTGCGTCACTTTTCGATCGGCTGTTTTCAGTGCGGCCGTCAGCGCGGCTTTATCGCCGTCAAACAAGGGCAGTGGTGTAATACCTGACGGCGGATAACGCAATACGATCAGACCAAAATCCCACGATGCAGCAGCCGGTGGGACAATCCAGCCGTCGCCATCGGGTTTTAAACGTTTACCCAGTGACGGGTCTACGCGGCCTTCAATACCGTGGATTTCATAACGCCATACCCCTTTTTGCGATACAAAACGTAACGCGATGGCTTTATCCGGTTTGCCATTTGGCGGCGTTAACAAACAGTGGCCTGCCGTAAGTGCCAGTTGGGGGGTAATTAAGGTCGCTGTGCATAAGTTGCCGCTGGCGGTTTCCAGTTGCCCGATGGCATCCCAGGGTGGCTGAGTAGGATCGGAGACACGCGTCCGGTCGTCATGACCGAAAAACAACGTTTTTACATCTTTGGCGGAAAGGGTGTCATCACCGCTATCGTCCGCATGTGAAACGCCAGAAAAGAGAGCAACCGTTCCCATTAACAACACAACAGATTTACGCATATCACACTCTGGTGGGGTAATTATGATTATTAAAAGTGAACCCTGTGAAAATACTATAGACGGGACAGCGTTAAAGTGGGAGTAAAATCAGCGTGCTACATTCAGGAAAGATAAAAGTGGCTTGCGATGAGCGCGCACAAAATAAGTAATATAAGGATGAGCTCAAACCGATAGCGTCGCAGCATACGCCCTCCGGATAAAAAAACGGCGCTGATCCTTTTCCGGTTCAGCGCCGGTTTACTAACGTGCCCCGAAGGGCACGGTTATGCATGTATCTTATGCAGCTGGCTGTGCAGCTGGTTTAGCAGCTTCGTGTTTCACTGCTTTTTTGTGGTGTTTTTTAGCAGCCTGAGCTTTCTGAGCTACAGCGGGTTTAGTCGCTTTTTTGTGGTGCTTTTTAGCCGCCTGAGCTTTCTGCTCTACAGCAGGTTTAGCCGCTTTTTTGTGATGCTTTTTAGCCGCCTGAGCTTTCTGCTCTACAGCGGGTTTAGCGGCTTTTTTGTGGTGCTTTTTAGCCGCCTGAGCTTTCTGCTCAGTTGGTGCTGCGGTTGCTGGAGCAGCGGCTTCTTTTTTCACTGCTGCTTTATGATGTTTCTTATGGTGAACCGCTTTTGCTGGCGCAGCGGTAGTGGTTGCAGCTGGCGCAGCAGCAGGTGTTGCGGTCGCGGTAGTTTCAGCAGCGAATGCAGCGGAAGACAGACCCATAGCAGCGGCAACAACCAGAGCTAATACTTTATTCATTCTCATACCCTCGAATTTGGTTTTTCATTTAACCCCACTGCGGGGCCGTTGAAATAACTATATCCCTGTAAATCCGGGGTTTCCGTGAGTGATTGGTATCGGCGTGTAACGGAATGTACAAAGGCGGTGGGACAGCATACGAACGGGCTATTACAGGCACGCCCGTATGCCAGACAGTTACTTCTTCAGTGACGCGAGTATGTGTTCCGGAGACTGACTGCCCACAATCGTCCGCGATGATGGCTCAATGACAACCATAACGGGAGTTACCGTAATGCCGAGCCTGTCTGCAAGGGCTGATTGCCGCGTGACCAGGTCGGAACAGGCCGGAGTTGTGTCATTATCAGGTAAAAATCCCGCCATCGCACTTTGCAGGCTTTTCACCTTATCCGCAGAACACCAGACTCTGCCCATATCTTCAATCACCGAATCGCGAATAGCGCCGGGCGCGACGGTCAGAAACGACATCGTCAGGCCTGCATCTGTGTACTGCTTAACATTTTTCACTACGTCACTGCAGTAGCCGCACTGGTTATCAATAAAGACCAGAAGCTTGTACTTTTCAGCGGGAGCCTGAAACGTTATGGGGTGGAGATCAGACAGAGAGCGGGTGATATCGTCATACGCTTCTTTCGGTGTGTTATCCGTGACAGGGGGCTGCGTTGCGAATGAACTCAAACTCATCGTACACAGTATTGCCGACGCAATGGTCTTCATCATGCCTTTCATCATTCATCCCTTTATCTATTTTTAATGTCTGGTCTGTTAGCTACATATTGTGTGACCAGGGCATTACTTAATACATAAAGTGGCTGATAACGATATGTGCGAAATCATTTTCTGACTGACTAACGTGTGAAACCGCCGGAGCTTGCCCCGGCGGTATTTATTACAGATAACGTGACGTCAGGTGTTCACGGAAATAGCGGATATTGAGATCTTCACCCGTGGCCTGGGTGATCAGCTGTGAGGTCGTGAAGCGGCTGCCATGCTGCCAGATGTTCTGGCGCAGCCAGTCAAACAAGGCAGAGAAGTCACCGCCAGCAATAGATGCGTGTAAGCCTGGCAGCGCGGTTTTCGCCGCATGGAAAAGCTGTGCGGCATACATTGCACCCAGCGTGTACGACGGGAAGTATCCAAAGCCGCCGTCGGTCCAGTGGATATCCTGCATGCAGCCGTTGCGGTAGTTATCTTTAGTGGACAACCCGAGCCAGGCCTGCATTTTCTCATCCCACAAGGCCGGAATATCCTCCACCTCGATTTCGCCATTAATCAGCGAACGCTCAATCTCATAGCGCAGCACAACATGTGCCGGATAGCTTACCTCATCGGCATCGACGCGGATGTAACCCGGCTTCACGCGCTGGTTCCAGGCGATAAAATTCTCTTCGCTAAACGCCGCCTGGCTACCGAAACGGGCATGAACGGCAGGCAACAGGTGTTTTAGGAACGCGTTGCTGCGGCCCAGTTGCATCTCAAAGAACAAACTCTGGGATTCGTGGATCGCCGTTGAACGTGCCTGGGCGACAGGTTGCCCGGCCCAGGCTTTCGGCAGATTTTGCTCATAGCGGGCGTGACCTGTTTCATGAATCACGCCAAACAGAGCACTCAGCAGTTCGTCCTCATCGTAACGCGTGGTAATTCGTACATCTTCCGGTACGCCGCCACAGAACGGATGCGCACTGACATCCAGGCGACCAGCATTAAAATCGAAGCCAAGCATTTTCATTGCTTCCAGTCCCAGCTCGCGCTGAATGGCGGTTGGGAAGGGACCTTGCGGTGGCACGAAGGCGTGCTGAGACTGTTTTTCTACCACGTTCGCAAGCAGATCCGGTAGCCAGGATTTCATGTCGCCAAACAGCACATCAAGGCGATCGCTGGTCATATCCGGTTCAAAAATATCCAGCAGCGCGTCATAAGGCGAGCAGCCTTTGGCTTCGGCGCGCAAGCGGGCCTCTTCCCGGCTGTGTTTGACCACCTCTTTCAGGTTGGTGGAAAATCCTTGCCAGTCATTCGCAGGACGTTGTGTACGCCAGGCGTGCTCGCACTTGCTGCCCGCCAGAGATTTTGCTTCCACCAGCGATTCGGGCAGCAAAGACGCTTGCTGATAATGGCGCGTCATTTCCCGCAGATTAGCCTGTTCAAGATCATTCAGATCTTCGCTTTCAGCGGCTGCCAGCCATTCACCCACTTTTTTATCGGTCAGGATCTGGTGCTGTAATACGCTCATTTCAGCCAGTGCTTCACCGCGCGCGGCACTGCCGCCTGGCGGCATCATGGTGAACATATCCCAACTGGCGATGGAAGAGAGATGTGAGAAGCGGGAGAGACGCTGGAAGGTGCGGGTGAGTGCCTGATAAGAAGCGTTTTTCTGCATAGTTCTTGTTCTCGTTAGGTTGGATGTGCTCCCGGAGTGTAACGTGATTTAGGGTGGATTAATGCACTTTTGATGCACTGGCTAATTTCTGATGAGGGCGTGGAAGACGACGGGAGAGAAGGGAGTCGACCATTAGCTGAAGAGGGATGTGACACAAGGGAGGAATAATTGCCCCTGATCTGTCAGCCATATAAACATTGGCCCACTTTTGCAGATTCGATAATTATGGCAACGATCAACGGTTTTATTGCTGGCTCTGGTGAAGGTCTCTTTTGCCAGAAGGGGGATTCAGACTCAATGGAGTTTCTGCCATCAAAGTGCGAACATTTGAGACGAAAATGTGTGAACCAATCCGACAAAAAGTCATCTGCATCCAGATATGAAAAAGCCCCGTACTTTTCTCATTGCTACGGGGCCAGAATAACGTGTCGCTATTTTAAGCGTCGATGAAGACTTCTCCCAACCAGCAACGCCGCGCACAGCATCAGTGCAATGAATCCCCCGACACCGTTCCAGCCATAGTTATGCCAGAAAACGCCGCCGAGTGTCCCGGCGATACTTGAACCCAGGTAATAACTGAACAAATACAGGGATGAGGCCTGGCCTTTAGCACGACGTGCGCGTGGGCCGATCCAGCTACTGGCAACCGAATGGGCGGCGAAAAAGCCTGCGGAGAACAGCAACATTCCGGCAAAAATAAGCCACAAGGATGAGAAAAGTGTCATCAGCAAACCAACCAGCATGACGCCCGTCGACACCAGCATGACCGGCCCACGGCCAAAGCGTGCAGTCATGGCCCCGGCTTTTGGCGAACTCCAGGTCCCGGTGAGATAGGCGACAGAAAGCAGGCCGACAAAAGCCTGGCTCAGATGCCACGGAGAGAGCATCAGACGATAGCCAATGTAGTTAAACAGCGTCACAAAAGAGCCCATCAGCAGGAAGCCCGCCAGGAACAGCAGCGGCAGCCCTTTGTCACGCCAGTGCAGTCGAAAATTGATAAACAAGGTTTTCGGGCGCAGGGACGTGGGACGAAAGTGGCGGGATTCAGGGAGGATCCTCCAGAACATCAACGCAGAGGCGAGGGCGAAACAGCCAATCACCGCCAGCGCTATTCGCCAGTTGAAGATGTCGGTAAACACACCGCTTAAGAGACGCCCGCTCATGCCGCCGATGGAGTTCCCGCTGATGTACAACCCCATCGAGAAGGCGACAAAGCTGGGGTGGATCTCTTCGCTGAGGTAGGTCATCCCAACGGCGGCCACGCCGCTGAGTGATAACCCGATCAATGCGCGCATGATCAGGATGCCGTGCCAACTGGTCATCATGGTGGAGAGTAATGTACAGACAGACGCCAGCATAAGTGCGGTGACCATCACCTGTTTGCGACCAATCGCATCGGAGAGCGGCCCGGTAAACAACAAACCGACCGCCAGCATCCCGGTGGAAATGGAAAGTGAAATACTGCTGCTCGCAGGCGATACACCAAACTCATGAGATAAAACAGGCAGAATAGGCTGAACGCAATACAGCAGGGCAAACGTTGCCAGCCCGGCGGAGAAGAGCGCCAGAGTGACGCGCATAAATGGGGGAGTACCACGTTTAATGAACTGAACTGGCTGAGATCTTGCGGGTAAAACATCAATATCGCTTGCCGGAGCGGTATCGATGGTAGTTGTACGACTCACACTGATTCCTTGCTTAAACATCCCCGTGATTTCGGGTGACGGGTATGACCACGAGATTAGGGTAGGAAAATGTAAATATTCTGTCTAATATATTAATAATCTCAAATGATACTTTAAAGATATGAATATCGAGCTGCGTCATTTGCGCTACTTTGTTGCAGTGGCGGAAGAGTTACATTTTGGCCGGGCTGCGGCGCGCCTGAATATTTCACAACCCCCGCTGAGCCAGCAAATTCAGATCCTGGAACAACAGGTGGGGGCGCGTTTACTTGCGCGAACCAACCGTAGCGTCAGCCTGACGGCGGCGGGAAAACAGTTTCTTGCCGATAGCCGACAGATCCTGGGCATGGTGGAAGAGGCGGCGGCGAGAGCAGAGCGGCTCTACCTGGGGGAAACCGGTGAACTGCGGATTGGGTTTACCTCATCTGCCCCCTTTATCAGCGCGGTTTCTGAAACGCTCTCCTCGTTTCGGCGTGATTTCCCTGATGTGCATATTCAGACCCGTGAAATAAACACTCGTGAGCAGATCGCGCCGCTAAACGAGGGGGCGCTGGACCTCGGGTTGATGCGTAATACGCAACTGCCGGAGACGCTAACGTGGCAGGTTATCTTGCGTGAACCGCTAATGGCGATGATCCCACACGATCATCCGCTGGCCTCTCACCCGGTAGTCACGCTGGCGGAACTGGCGCAGGAGCCGTTTGTCTTTTTTGACCCGCAGGTGGGAACCGGATTATATGACGACATTCTTGGCATGATGCGTCGCTATGGTCTGTCTCCGGTGATTACGCAAGAGGTCGGGGAGGCGATGACCATTATCGGCCTGGTGGCTGCGGGTCTTGGCGTTTCAATTCTTCCGGCCTCTTTTCAGCGGGTGCAATTACGCGAAATGCGCTGGGTATCTATCAAAGAAAAAGATGCAGTGTCTGAGATGTGGCTGGTGTGGTCAAAACATCGGGAACAGAGTCATGCGGCACAGCGTTTCAAAACGCAGTTGATGACAGCCGCTCGTGGGCGTTATTTATAGGGAAAAGTGGGTAAAAATGTGCGGTAAATCACATGGCTAAGTAAATATTTGACGACTGCCTGTGAAGTGCTTCACCATAGTCCACAGTTTATTTCGAAGCTCGAAAATAAGGGAGTACGAGGTGGTTGCTGATAGTCAGCCAGGGCATATTGATCAGATCAAGCAGACAAATGCGGGTGCGGTTTATCGCCTGATTGATCAGCTTGGTCCGGTTTCGCGTATCGATCTTTCGCGCCTGGCACAACTGGCGCCTGCCAGTATTACCAAGATTGTTCGCGAAATGCTGGAAGCGCACCTGGTTCAGGAAACGGAAATTCAGGAGCCGGGCAGCCGTGGCCGTCCGGCGGTGGGTCTGGTTGTCGAAACAGAAGCGTGGCACTACCTGTCGCTACGGATCAGCCGTGGGGAAATTTTTCTCGCATTGCGGGATCTGAGCAGCAAACTGGTGGTTGAAGACCGTCTGGAACTGCCACTTGATGCAGAGCAACCTCTCCTGGAGTCTATTCTCTCCCATATCGATCACTTCTTTATTCGCCATCAGCAACGGCTTGAACGCTTAACAGCAATAGCTATCACCATGCCGGGTATTATTGACACTGAGAATGGCATTGTGCACCGAATGCCGTTTTACGATGGCGTCAAAGAGATGCCTTTGGGTGATGTACTGGAAAATCATACTGGTGTGCCGGTCTATATTCAGCATGATATCAGTGCCTGGACGATGGCGGAGGCGCTGTTTGGCGCATCGCGCGGTGCGCGGGACGTGATTCAGGTTGTCATTGATCACAACGTAGGCGCCGGGGTGATTACGGATGGTCGTTTGCTTCATGCTGGCAGCAGCAGCCTGGTGGAGATCGGCCATACTCAGGTCGATCCTTATGGTAAACGCTGCTACTGCGGGAATCATGGCTGCCTGGAAACCATCGCCAGTGTTGAAAGTGTGCTCGAACTGGCACAGGTACGGCTCAGTCAGTCGATGAGTTCCACGCTGCATGGCCAACCGCTAACGGTTGATTCCCTGTGTGCGGCGGCAAAGCAGGGCGATCTGCTGGCCAAAGACATCATTACGGGTGTCGGTAACAACGTTGGGCGTATCCTCGCCATCATGGTGAATTTGTTTAATCCTCAAAAAATTCTGATAGGTTCGCCGCTCAGTCAGGCTGCCGATATCCTGTTTCCGGCGATCTCAGATTGTATCCGCCAACAGTCGCTTCCCGCCTACAGCAAGAACATCGTGGTAGAAAGCACCCAGTTTTCCAACCAGGGAACCATGGCAGGCGCTGCGCTGGTGAAAGATGCAATGTATAACGGATCATTACTGATTCGCTTGTTGCAGGGTTAACTCTTTTCCACAGATGTAAGAAATCTTGCGCTATCTCAAGCCGGGTGGCGCATCCATACTTTAGACTTCCCCCACTGAATTATTTACTTGGTTTATATTTTCAAAGCATATACCCAAGAGGTGGAGTGAGTGATGCTTAAGCGTTTCTTTGTAACGGGTACTGATACTTCTGTCGGGAAAACCGTTGTATCCCGCGCGTTGCTGCAAGCCTTGGCGGCCAGCGGTAAACGTGTTGCAGGGTACAAACCCGTCGCAAAAGGCAGTAAAGAGACGCCAGAAGGCCTGCGCAATAAAGACGCGCTGGTTCTGCAAAGCGTCTCGACCCTGGAATTACCGTATCACGCGGTTAATCCCATTGCGTTAAGCGAAGATGAAAGTAGCGTGGCGCACAGTGGCCTGATTAATTACACCCTGTTGTCGAATGGTCTCGCTCACCTGAGTGAGAAGGTTGATCACGTTGTGGTCGAAGGGACGGGGGGCTGGCGTAGCCTGATGAACGACTTACGCCCATTGTCGGAATGGGTTGTGCAGGAACAACTGCCGGTCGTTATGGTTGTAGGCATCCAGGAAGGGTGCATCAACCACGCGCTGCTGACGGCACAGGCTATCGCCAATGACGGTTTGCCGTTAATTGGTTGGGTGGCAAACCGTATCAACCCTGGTCTGGCGCATTACGCTGAAATTATCGACGTATTGAGCAAAAAACTGCCGGGACCGCTGGTGGGTGAACTGCCTTATTTGCCACGTGCAGAGCAGCGTGATTTAGCGCAGTACATCGATCTCTCGGTGTTCGGCGACATGCTCTCCGTAGATCGAGTCGTGGCGTAACGTTCTCGACAACACGGATGCCACCACACAGGCAACCAGCAAACCGGGCAGTAAAAAATACTGCCCGGTCATTTCACAGACCATCAGTGCCGACATGATCGGTGCGTGCGTTGTGGCAGCCAGCAATGTTGCCATTCCTGCCAGCCCCAGTAAAATCCCTGCTTCCGGAACCGGGAACCACAATGACACAATCTGAGCAAACAACATTCCCGTCGCCATACCCACAAACAGTGTCGGCGTAAACACGCCGCCCGGTGCGCCCGAGCCGCTACTGGCAAGGACGGCCAGCAGCTTACAGATAAAAACCCCTGCTATAACTGACAACAGCGGTGGAGCGAGAAGAAATGCCTGGACAACGCTGTAACCGTTCCCCCAGACCCTCGGTGTCAGCAGAGAAAGCAGCCCCACGATTAACCCGCCAAGTGCGA